>JAUIJB010000149.1 GCA_030430455.1 Verrucomicrobiia bacterium
CGACCTGCGACCGGGCTTCAGCAAGTTGGTCTTCAAGAGCGGTGCTCATTGCCCGAGCATCGGTGTCAACCGCGGCGTGGTAGACGCGGAGGCGACGCATCGCTTCCGCCCGGTCCGGGACCATGCCCGCGAGGTTGAAGTGCTGGGCCTGCTTGCCGCTGAAGGTCTGCCCCTCCATCGCCTCGGCCGGCACCTTCCGGCCCTTGGAGAGCACGGCGGCATGGAACTCGCTCGCGGTCTCCGCGAGGTTGCCACGGATCAGTTCGCGCTGGTCTTCGCTGAGGGGAGTCCCCGGGGCCCCCATCGCCTTGTACTTCCCAACCGCGAAGACCTCGACCTTGATCCCGGCAGCGTGCAGCCGGGCGCTGTCGTCGATCACCGCCTGAACGACCCCGATCGACCCGACCCGGGCTGAGGGGGTGGCGTAGATCGCCCGGGCCTGGCTGGCGATCCAGTAGGCCGCCGAGCACATGAGGCCGGAGGAGAAGGCGTAGACCGGCTTGCGGTCGTTGAGCGCCGAGACGGCGGCGGCCAGCTCCGGGGTGCCGGCCACCGCGCCGCCGGGAGAGTCGATGTCCAGGAACACGGCGCGGACGTCGTCACGGCCCGCGGCTTCACGGAGGGCGGCGCCGATTTCCTCCGAGTCGGTCGCGCCCATGAAGATCCGGGCGAAGATGTCCGGCTTGCGGAGGATCGGGCCCTCGATGGCGACCGTGCCGATGCCGTCCTCGACCTGAAGCAGCGGGTTGCCGGGCTTCGACAGGGAGGAGGTGTCACGACCGCGGGCCTCCTCGGCGGACACGGCCATTGCGCGGAGGGCATCGGGCTCGATCAGCCAATCACGGTTTTGCAGCAGGGCCGGACTCACGCCCGGCACCCGGTGTCAACGAACCTGGCTTCCAGAGCATCTCGACCGGAACCTCGTGCTTGGCGGCGGTCTCGAG
This sequence comes from Verrucomicrobiia bacterium, assembly GCA_030430455.1. Classification (GTDB taxonomy): domain Bacteria; phylum Verrucomicrobiota; class Verrucomicrobiia; order Verrucomicrobiales; family Akkermansiaceae; genus Haloferula. The sequence goes on from JAUIJB010000149.1 coordinate 945, forward strand.
GATGAGCCGGGCATCGGCGGCGCGGCGTTCGATCTCCTCACCGAAGTCAGCGCCAAGCTCTTGGAAGTGATCGCTGAGGGTCTTGAGACCCATCTCGACGTCGGCGCGGTTTTGCTGGGCCTCGCGGCCGGCATCCACGGTCACTCGCTTCGGCGGAACCGTGCAGATCTTCCACCAATTCGGTGCGGGCGGGAGCAAGCCTCGCTCGATGGCGTCGCCGACCACCCAGGCCCAGACCGGGCGGATCAGGCGGCGCTCGAGAATCATTTGTCGGAAGCTGAAGCGCCGGTCGGCCTTGGCGACGATGAGGCGGACGCCCGCGCCGCCGACCTTGCTCGAGTCCGCTGCGAACTCGAAGGGGATCATCCCAAGCGCCGAGTCCCGCCGCAGGTGCTCGAGGAAGCCGGTGAAGGTCGGCGAGGGCCGGTTTGGCTGGAAGCTGTCGAGGGACTCGCCCGGTTCAAGCTTCACCAGCTTGCCGCCGACGATCTTCTGGAGGCTGGTCGGGTCGCTCGGCTCACCGGCCGTCCCGGTGCCACCGACCACGAAGTCACCGTTGTCGTCGAGTTCGCCCCGGCCGGTCTTGAGCACGCGGGCGACGTCCGCGTTGTCCTTCACCGCGTGTTTCTCCAGGGCGAGGAGCTCGATCTCGTCGAGGATGTGGTTGATCGAGTGCTGGATCGTCGGGTGGGCTCGGACG
>JAUIJB010000113.1 GCA_030430455.1 Verrucomicrobiia bacterium
TGAGCAGGAAGGTCGCCAGCGCGACCACGGTCGGGTGGTCGACCCCCTTGGGCAGGTGGCCGGCGATCGGCTTGACGATGACGCCGAGCTTCACCAGCACCTTGAGGAGCAGCAGGACGGCCAGCCAGGCGGGGAGGACGATCAGCACGCCGGTGACCAAGGCGGACTTGAGGATCTGGAGAGGTTTCACCCGCGCAGGCTGGACGAAAAAACCGCGCCCGGGAAGCTCCGGGCGCGGTCGGGTTGATCTGGGCGGCCGGGGGGGTCCGGCACGGCTTGGAGCCGGCTCAGTGGGCCCCGGACTGGTCCTCGAGCATCTTCTGGACCTTGTCGAGGTTGAACGAGCCGGGCCGCTGGCTGGGCGGGTACTCCTCGAGGGTCTTGGCCAGCTCGGCGGCGCGGGCCATGAACGGCGCCAGGATGAACGCGTGGTCCAGCCACCAGTCGTAGTAGACGTTGGCGCTCTCGTCGGCGCGCTCGTATGGGTCGCCCCGCAGGTCGAAGATCTTCGGGGCGCGCAGGGTGACGAAGGGCTCGAGCCAGATCGCCATGCCCTTGGCGCGGTTCTCCATGAAGACGGCCTTCCAACGGCCGACGCGCGCGGCGAGGATCTCGCCGGTGTCGCCGACATACCAGAACTCCTTGCGCGGCGACTCCTCGGCATCGCCGGACAGGTAGGCATTCAGGTCGACGCCGTCGATGTAGTTGCGGTAGGTGCGGCCGATGGTCTCGAACTCGCCGGCGGCCAGCTTCTCCTTCACGTCCGTCGCGCCCGCGGCGGCGGCAAAGGTGGGCAGCCAGTCCTGGTGGGCGACGATGCCGTTCTTGACGGTGCCCTTCTCCCACTTGGCGGGCCAGCGGACGAAGGCGGGAACGCGGAACGCGCCCTCCCAGTTCGAGTTCTTCTCGCTGCGGAAGGGGGTGATGCCGGCGTCGGGCCAGGTGTTGTAGTGCGGGCCGTTGTCGGTGGAATACATCACGATGGTGTTGTCCGCGATGCCGAGCTCGTCGAGCTTGTCGAGCAGTTGGCCGACGTGGCCGTCGTGCTCGACCATGCCGTCGGCGTACTCACCGAGGCCGGTCTTGCCGCTGTTCTCCTCCTTGACGTGGGTGCGGAAGTGCATGCGCGTACCGTTCCACCAGCAGAAGAAGGGCTCGCCCGCCTCGTGCTTGCGGTCGATGAAGTCGAGCGCCTTGGCGAGCGTCTCCTCGTCCACCGTTTCCATGCGCTTCTTGGTCAGCGGACCGGTGTCCTCGATCTTGCCGTCGGCGGTGGCGCTGACCACCCCGCGGGGGCCGAACTTCTCCTTGAATTCCGCGCTCTTCGGGTAGTCCGGGTGCTCGGGTTCCTCCTCGGCGTTGAGGTGGTAGAGGTTGCCGAAGAACTCGTCGAAGCCGTGGTTGGTGGGGAGGTGCTCGTCGCGGTCGCCGAAGTGGTTCTTGCCGAACTGGCCGGTGGCGTAGCCCTGGGCCTTCATCACCCCGGCGATGGTCACGTCGGCCTCCTGCCAGCCTTCCGGCGCGCCGGGAAGACCGACCTTGGTCATGCCGGTCCGGATCGGGCTGTTGCCGCCGACGAAGGCCGCCCGGCCCGCGGTGCAGCTCTGCTGGCCGTAGTAGTCGGTGAAGGCGATCCCCTCCTTGGCGATGCGGTCGATGTTGGGGGTCTGGTATCCCACCAGCCCGCGCGAGTTGAAGCTGATGTTGGAGATGCCGATGTCGTCGCCCCAGATGACGAGGATGTTCGGCTTGTCTTGGGCGGCGGCTTGGGCCGCCGTCATGGCGATGGCGATGGCGCCGGCGAGGCCGGCGAGCAGGTGTCTTGGTTTCATTTTCTTCAGGTGGGATTCATGATGCAGGGCCGACGATGCGGGCGAGGGCCACGAATTGGCGAATTGGCGGATTCGACCGATCGAATTAAGGACTAAAGCGGGATGGTGACGGACGTCCATGGATTTCTGGACGCAAATACGGCACATCGTCCGGCGGCTCAGCCGGAGCCGCTCGGCTTCTCCTCGCTCATCCAGGTGTAGATCAGCACCCAGAGCGTGAGGGCGAGGGCGAAGAGGGGGATCTGCAGGGGCTCGGGCAGGGTGTAGAGGACCGTGACGACCGGGATCCACACCGCCCAGGTGGCGAACAGGGTGGGGACGATGCGGTCGCGGTAGTAGCGCGCGGTGAGCGAATCCGGGTGGAAGCGCCCGCCGCGGTTGTGGAAGTCGTAGAGCCACACGGTGACCGGGGCGGCGAAGAGCGGGTTGTAGAGGAACTGGTCGACGAGGACCTGGGGGATCACGGCGGCGGGCGTGGCCTCGTCGCCGAACCAGAGCGCCTGCCAGCGGTAGAACTGGTCGACCACCAGCGCCATTCCGGCCCAGAACGGGACGGTGAAGGCGAGCCTGGCGAGGTTGCGGCGCCGCGGCCTGCCGCGCTGGAAGGCGATCACGCGGAGGAGCTCGGGGAGCAGGGCGCCGGCGACGACCCCGGCCAGCGCGCTGTAGGTGAAACCCCAGCGCGCCTTGGTGGCGGCCAGCCGGCCGAGCATCTCGCGGGTCGGCTCGTGGTGGAAGTAGGCGAGCATCAGGGCGAGCATGGCCAGCTGGACCATGCTGCCCGGGACCAGGTTGGCGCGGGCCGCGCGCCAGCCGGCGAGCCAGGGCGAGTTCGGCGCGGGGCGATGCATGGCGGAATCCCGGCGAGGCTGACGCCCCGGCGCAGCCTGCCAAGCCCTGATCCGGGGCTTCAGGTTTCGGGGCGCCCCGCTTTTCCTTCTCATCGCCGGGCCGGGCTGCTTGCATGCCGGTCGTGAAATCCTCCCGTCTCCTCCTCCTCATCGTGGCCACCCTTGTGGGGTCGGCCGGTTCGGCGGTCGCCCACGAGACCACTCCGCCGGAGATCGTCACCGAGACCCGCGTGGGCGACGACGGCAAGGACGTCCTCTACATGTTCATCGACGGCGTGAAGGTCCACGAGACCGACCCGGCGAAGCAGCCCCCGCCACCGGTGGTGGCGCCCGGCGAGTCGGCGGGCGACCCGCCCTCGGACGCGATCGTGTTGTTCGACGGCACGGCGGAGTCGCTGGGGGCGAACTGGGGCGACGACCGGGGCGGGGCGACGAAGTGGCGGCTGGTCGACGGCGCGGTCGAGTCGGTCGCGAAGGCGGGCTACCTGCAGAGCAAGCGCGAGTTCGGCTCGTGCCAGCTCCACCTCGAGTGGGCCTCGCCGTCCGAGGTGAAGGGCGACGGCCAGGGCCGCGGCAACAGCGGGGTGTTCCTGCAGGGGCGCTACGAGGTGCAGATCCTCGACAACTTCAAGAACGCGACCTACCCCGACGGCCAGGCCGGGGCGCTCTACGGCCGCGCCAAGCCGCTGGTCAACGCCTGCCGCCCGCCGGGCGAGTGGCAGAGCTACGACATCATCTTCAAGCGCCCGTTGTTCGGCGCGGACGGGGAAGTCGTCCGCCCGGCGATCTTCACGGTGCTCCACAACGGCGTGCTGATCCACCACCACGTCGAGCTGAGCGGCGGGACCGGCTGGGCGGGGCCGCACGCGGTGACCCCGTACGAGCCGCATGGCGACCGCGGGCCGATCCTCCTGCAGGATCACGGCAACCCGGTGCGCTTCCGCAACATCTGGATCCGCGAGCTGGGGGACTGAGCGGGGATTTCTGGTCCAGGCGCTTGGAAACCGCCGATGGACGCCGATTCCATTGGATCATTGGCGTTCATCGAAACCGGCCCGCGATGGGCGCCGAATTCCTGGGTGGAGTCGGCCACGGCGCGAAATGGTATGCCCGCTGCTCCATCCGCCGGCATGAAGGCAGCTTTCTGGCAGCGATTCTCACCGCTTGAGTGGATCTCATCGCGGCGCCTGATGGGGCGGCTGGCACGGGTCGAGCGGGCGGGCACGCTCACCGCTCGCGAGCGGGCGGTCGAGGACCTCAACCTGCTCCTCGAGCGCGACCCGCGGGCGCTGCGGCGCTACCTCGAGAACCTCAGCATGGAGCACTGGCTCGAGCGCTTCTTCGGGCCCACCGGCGATGCCCGGCCAGTGCCGGCGGCGGTCAAGCCGCGCCGGTGAGGCGGCGTCATGCCTCGCCCGGAACCGGTGGCTCCTCGCCGGGGAACTTCACCGTGCCCTTCTCGAAGTCGAGCGGGTCGACGGCGACCCGGAGGTCGTAGTGGGGCGAGTCCTCGCGCTCGGCGAGGTCGACCCAGCGGACCAGCTCGCCGGTGTAGGCGGAGATGCGGCCCATGATGGCGGCGAGGGTCGAGTCGGCGACCTGGCGCGCCTCGTTGAGCGGCTTGCCGTCGAGCACCGAGCGGATCAGGTCGACGTGCTCCTGGACCATCGCGCTGTCCGTGTCCTTGGCAACCGGGGCGATGTCGACCTCCTTGCCGCTCAGCTTTCCGCCGCCGAAGCACGAGCCGTGGGCGCCGGTGAAGGCCTCGCCGACGCGGCCGTAGGTGCCGGCGATCTGGCGGCACTGGCTGTGGATGTGGACCGCGTCGCCGAAGTCGAAGTCGACGCTGAAGAAGTCGAACTGGTTGCCGCTCGGCCGGCGCGCGCGACCGCCGAAGCCGATGGCGGACACCGGCAGGCGTCCGAGGAACCAGATGGCGACGTCGATGTTGTGGATGTGCTGCTCGACGATGTGGTCGCCGGACATCTCGATGAAGTTGACCCAGTTGCGGGTGAGATACTCGGCATCCGACCAGCCCTCCCGGCGCGGCTTGGTCCACGGCACCCGGCCGTTCCACTGCACCACGCCGCCGCGGATCTCGCCGATCGCGCCGGCGTCGACCCGGGCCTGGTTGACGCGGTAGGCGTGCTGGTGGCGGCGCTGGGTCCCGGCGACCACGGCGAGTCCCTTCTGGCTGGCGAGCTCGCCCGTGGCGGCGATCGCGCGGGCGCCGACCGGGTCGACCGCGACCGGCTTCTCGATGAAGCAGTGCTTGCCGGCCTCGACCGCCGCGGCGAAGTGGACCGGGCGGAAGATCGGCGGGGTGGCGAGGATGACGTAGTCGCAGTCGGTCGCGATGGCCTGCTGGTAGGCGGAGTAGCCGGCGAACTGGCGCTCCGGCGGGACCTTGAACTGGCTTCCCGCCTGCTGGCTCTGCTCCGGGAAGGCGTCGGCGAGGGCAGTGACCTCGACCCGGCAGCCGAGGATCGCCGCGGCATCGGTGAAGTCCTTGAGCGCCCCCTTGCCGCGGCCGCCGCAGCCGACCAGGGCGACCTTGAGGGGTTCACCCGGGCCTTCCGTCGCGGCGCGGGCGGAACCGATGGCCAGCGAGCTCGTGGCGAGGGCGGAGGTGGCGAGAAACTGGCGGCGGGTCGGGTTCATGGGCGGGGTCGGGCGGTTTCGACATCATGAAAACGAGTCCCACGACAGGGATGTTTCAAGTGTCGGGCCGCGGCTCGACGCGCCCCGCCGGCGCCGGGCTCCCTCTCCGCCTTCGGCCCATCATCGCCCGCGGGGACGCCGCCGCCGAATGCCACCGGCGGGAACCGCGGCGGCAAGGAACTGCAGGATTTTCCGGAATTCCGGCGTGGTTCCTGCAGGGGATTCATGGTTGTTTCAGAGCATGAATTCGAGGCCGGGGGAAATCGGGTGATGAAGGTGTTTGCGCCGAAGGAAGCGGAGGGCGAACGCCGCGCGGGGATTGTCCCGGAAACGGTCGGGCGGCTGGCCAAGCTCGGGCTCGAGGTGGCCGTCGCCCCGGGCATCGGCGCGGCGGTCGGGATGCCCGACGAGGCCTACCGCGAGGCCGGCGCGACGGTCGACGCCGGCGCGGGCACCGATGCCGACATCGTCCTGCGGGTGCGCCCGCCGGAGCCCGCCGAGGTGGCGGGTCTCAAGCGCGGCGCGCTGCATGTCAGCTTCCTCGACCCCTTCGCCAAGGACGGCCGGCTCGAGGCCTTCGCGAACGCCGGGGTCAGCACGGTGAGCCTGGAAATGATGCCGCGCACCACCCTGGCGCAGAAGATGGATGCGCTGAGCTCGCAGGCCAGCCTGGCGGGCTACGCCGCGGTGCTGATGGCGGCGGCGCGCCTGCCGGACGTGCTGCCGATGATGATGACCCCGGCGGGAACCCTCCAGCCGGCGCGCTTCTTCATCATCGGGGTCGGCGTCGCCGGCCTGCAGGCGATCGCCACGGCCAAGCGGCTCGGTGCCCGGGTCGAGGCCTTCGACACCCGCCCGGTGGTCGAGGAGCAGGTCAAGTCGCTGGGCGCCCGCTTCCTCAAGGTCGACCTCGGCGACACCGGCCAGACCGAGCAGGGCTATGCCAAGGAGCTGACCGAGGAGCAGCTCGGCAAGCAGCGCGAGGGCATGGCCAAGGCCTGCGCCCAGGCCGACGTGGTGATCACCACCGCGAAGCTTTTCGGACGGCCCGCGCCGCGGATCGTCACCGCCGCGATGGTCGCCGGCATGAAGCCTGGATCGATCGTGATCGACCTCGCCGCCGAGACCGGCGGCAACGTCGAGGGCAGCCGGGTCGACGAGGAGGTGGTGACCGACGGCGGCGTGCGCCTGCTCGGCCCGCGCACCGCCGAGTGCCAGGTGGCGCGCGACGCCAGCCGCATGCTGGCATCGAACCTCGCCGCCTTCGTCGAGCACGTCCACGACGCCGAGGGCGGCGGCCTGAAGCTCGACCGTGGTGACGAGATCATCCGCGGCTGCCTGATGACCCACGACGGCCGCGTGGTTCACGAGAAGTTCGCCCCGGAGCCGGAATCGGAGAAAGGATAGTCATGGAATTCGCACCCTTGTTGCTGCTGTTGTTCGCCTTCACGCTGGCGGCCTTCCTCGGTTTCGAGCTGATCTCGAAGGTTCCCTCCCAGCTGCACACGCCGCTGATGTCGGGAGCCAACGCGATCTCCGGGATCACCATCGTCGGCGCGCTGATCGCGCTCAACGCCGGCGGCCCGGGGGTGGCGCGCTGGATCGGCCTGCTGGCGCTGATCTTCGCCACCATCAACGTGGTCGGCGGCTACCTGGTCACCGACCGGATGCTGGCGATGTTCCGCAAGAAGAAGGGAGGCGAGTGATGGCGGTCCTGATCAACCTGCTCTACATCGTCGCCTCGATCCTGTTCATCTTCGGGATCAAGATGCTGGGCTCGGCCGGGACCGCGCGGCGCGGCAACCTGCTGAGCTCGCTGGGCATGCTGGTCGCGGTGGTGGCGACCCTGCTCTACTCGGGTCTCAGCTGGTGGATGGTCGTCACGGGCATCGCCATCGGCGCGCTGGTCGGCGGCGTGGCCGCCGTGCGGGTCAAGATGACCGGGATGCCGGAGCTGGTCGCCCTGTTCAACGGCTCCGGCGGCCTCGCCAGCCTGCTGGTCGGCCTCGCCGAGCTCAGCAAGGTCCACGCCGGCGGGATCGAGGGCTACCTCGCGGGCCTGTTCGCCCAGAGCGGCGTGCGGGTGCCCGACTGGTTCGCCCTCGCGGCGATCGCGGGCACGGTGATCATCGGCGCGGTGACCTTCACCGGCAGCCTGATCGCCTTCGGCAAGCTGTCGGGCAAGCTCGACGGCAAGCCGGTGGTCTTTTCGGGCCAGAAGCTGATCACCGCGGTGGTCGCGCTGGTGGCGCTGTTCGCGGGACTCATCATGGTGGTCGGCGCCGACAGCGGCGTCGGCCTGGCCGGCGGCTGCGCGCTGGTGCTGCTGGCGCTGGCGATCGGCGTGCTGATGACCCTGCCGATCGGCGGCGGCGACATGCCGGTGGTGATCTCGCTGCTCAACTCCTGCTCCGGCGTGGCCGCGGCGATGGCCGGCTTCATCATCCTCAACAACGTGCTGGTCGTCGCCGGCTGCCTGGTCGGCGCCAGCGGCCTGATCCTCACCGTGATCATGTGCCGGGCGATGAACCGCAGCCTGCCGAACGTGCTGTTCGGCGGCTTCGGCTCGGGTGCCGGGCCGCAGGGTGCGGCGGTCGAGGGCGAGATGAAGCCGGCCAGCACCGAGGATGCCTACTACGTCCTCGAGGCGGCCAGCCACGTCGTCTTCGTCCCCGGCTACGGCATGGCCGTGGCGCAGGCCCAGCACGCCGTCAAGGAGCTCGCCGGCATCCTCGAGGACAACGGCTGCCAGGTGGAGTTCGCGATCCACCCCGTGGCCGGGCGGATGCCGGGGCACATGAACGTCCTGCTGGCCGAGGCCGACGTGCCCTACGAGCAGCTCTGGGAGATGGACGCGATCAACGACGTGATGGAGTCGGTCGACGTCGCCGTGGTGATCGGCGCCAACGACGTGGTCAACCCGGCGGCCGGCGAGGACCCGAGCAGCCCGATCTACGGCATGCCCATCATCAACGTCCACCAGGCGCGCACGGTCTACTGCCTCAAGCGCGGCAAGGGCACCGGCTTCTCGGGCCTCGAGAACGCGCTGTTCTTCCGCGAGAACACCCGGATGCTCTACGGCGACGCCAAGGAGACGCTCTCCGAGCTGGTCGGCCAGTTCAAGGGCTGATGCCGCGCCGCGGAATCAGCGGATCACCTCGTCGACGAAGGGCTGGAGATCCTCGGTGAAGGAGGCTCCCTTCTTCATGTCGAAGACCTTGTGGATCAGCGTGAAGTTCGCCTCGAGGGCGTCCTCGAAGCGCGGGTTGGTCGTCTTGACCAGCAGGCGCGACTTGTCGCTGCCGCGGATCA
>JAUIJB010000150.1 GCA_030430455.1 Verrucomicrobiia bacterium
ATTCGGGGAAGGCGAAACCCTCGGCCCCGCCCCGCCAGGCCGGCCACGGCAAGGCGAGCGGTCCGTCGCCGCGACCGTAGCCACCGAGCAGAAAGCGCCCGCAGCGGGTCGGCCGGAAGCGGCAGCGCCCCGTGCGCTCGCCCTCGGTCCAGGTGCCTTCGAGCACTCCACCCTTCTCCTCCAGCTCGCACACGCCGCCGGGATAGGTCCCGCGCCAGCCGTCGCCGGCTTCCTCCAGCGACAGCCTGCCGAAAGCCGACTCCCATTCGCCGGCGAAATCTACGGCGGAAGCCGTACTTTCAAACCGCAGCGACTCGAGCGGAATCTCGAGCATCAGGCGGACCTTGCCTTCCACGTCGTAGGTCCTCGACGTCACCACTCCGGACTCCCAGTCGATCTCCAGCATGGCGGCATTCGGATCGGTGTAGGCACGGCCGATGCGGTTCGGGTTGGCTCCGGCCGGGTTCCACGACTGGTTGAGGCTGCTCGAGGTCAGGTCGTAGAGCGGGTAGAGACCCGGTCGCTCGATGAGGCTGTACTCGGCCCAGTGGGTGTCGCCGGAAAGCAGCACGACTCCCTCCGCCCGGGTCTCCTTCACCAGCTCGACGAAACGCTCGCGCTCCTGCGGCAGGTTGGCCCAGGCCTCGTAGCCATTGTGGGCGGTGCCAAGCTGCGTCGAGAGGCCGATCAGCCGCAGTCTCGCTGGCTTCTTCAATTCCTCCTCAAGCCACTTCCACTGGGCCTCGCCGAGCATCACCTGCTCCTCGTCGTCGCTGAGCGGGCGGTAGCCGCCGAGTTCGGGGTAGGCCTTCTTGTCCGCCCGCGCGATCGATGATCGGAAGGTGCGAAGGTCGAGCATCAGGATCTGGATGCGCCGCTCCGGCGGACCCAGCAGGGTCGAACCGTAGATGCCCTCGCGCGAGCGCCGCGGGCTGTCCGCCGGCTCGTCGAAGAAATCGAGGAAGATCCGCTTCGACTCCGCCTTCGGCTGGTAGTGCCGACCCGAGTCGTCCGCGCCGTAGTCGTGGTCATCCCAGGTCGCGAACACCGCGGTGTCGCGCACGAAGTCGCGCCAGTATGGCTGGCGTCCGAGGCGGCGGTACTTCCGACGCAAGACCGCCATGTCCTGCGTGTCGCCGTAGATGTTGTCACCGAGCGCGAGGTAGAGTTCCGGCTTCAGGTGGTCGAGCGTGTCCAGCATCGGGCACGGCTGCGCTTCCCGGTAGCACGAGCCCCAGGCGATGCGCGTCGGCTCGAACTCCGGCTCCTCGGCGGCCGGCGGCGCGTGGTCGAGCCCCGGAGAAACGGCGGTCGCATCGTCCACCGCCGGCAATTTATCGTCCCGCCATTCGAACTCGATCCGCACCGCGGCGTGGTCGCTCGGGAAGACCGCGGTTTCCTTCGGACCCGCGGCATCCTCCCGATCCTCGGGAAGCACCGTGGCTGCCACCGGCACCAGCCCGGCCTTCCCGCCAGCGTTGCGCAGATACAGGCGGTCGATCCGCTCGGGAAGATCCCGCATGCCGTTGTCACGCTTGTCCTGACGCGGCGTCCAGGTGTTGTCGAAGGGGCCGACCGTGGGCCTCACGAAACGATAGGTG
>JAUIJB010000020.1 GCA_030430455.1 Verrucomicrobiia bacterium
CCGGGGAACTCGAGGTTCCCCTGATCGACCTCGATCAGCTGACCGTGCCGCTGCTCGAACCCCTCGGCCCGGCCTACGTCGGGCCCTACATGTACATGGTCCTCGACGCCGGCGACTACCCGAACTTCCCGGGTGGGGCGGCCGACAACGTCCACTTTCAGGAAATGGGAGCCATCGAAATGGCGCGGCTGGTCGTCGATGGCATCCAGCTGCTTGCCGCGGACCCGCAGGTCGGAGCCCTGGTTTCCTACCTCCGGCCGGTTCACGCGGTGACTGTTTCCAGCAATCTGCCGGATGCCGGCCTGGTGACCCGCGACGCCAGCTATCCGGAGGGAACTCCCGTCACTCTGATGGCCAGGCCGCATCCCGGTTTCAGATTCCTGCGCTGGGAACATCCGGCTGGCAGCACCGTCTCGACCAGCCGGATCCTGAAGTTTGCCATGGGCGCCTCCGACCGGGAGTATCTGGCGGTCTTCGGGGAGAACTAGGACTCGATTGCCGCAACTTGGGCGGACCCGGCTGTTCCGGGCGATCAAGGTCGACCGCTGTCGCGCTCCGGGAATGCGAAAAGCCCCCGAAGCCGATGGCTTCGGGGGCTTGCTGGGGTTCCATCCGTGGGGAGGAACCAGCCCACGCAGGAGTCCAGACTTACTTGGCGGCGTCGGGCAGGATGACGGAGTCGATCACGTGGATCACGCCATTCGAGGCCTCGATGTCGGTCTTGATCACCTCGGCGCTGTCGATGGTCACGGTGCCGTCATCGACCGCGATGGTCGCCGACGCGCCGTTGACGGTCTTCACGTCACCCGGGGAGACATCGGCTGCCATCACCTTTCCGGGGACGACGTGGTAGGTAAGAACCGCGGTCAGCTTGTCCTTGTTCTCCGGCTTCAGCAGCGCCTCGACGGTCCCATCGGGAAGCTTGTCGAAGGCATCGTTGGTCGGAGCGAAGACGGTGAACGGGCCGTCGCCTTGGAGCGTTTCAACCAGTCCGGCCGCCTTCACAGCCGCCACGAGGGTCGAAAAGTCCTTGTTGCCGGCAGCAATCGCGACGATGTCCTTGGCTTCCGCCTCATCGGCAGCGTGGCAGGCGAGGGTGGAGGCGGCGAAAACCGCGAGGCAGTTGGTGGTCAGGGATTTCATGGTGTTGTTGTTGTTTGTTGGTTTCGGTTGTTGCCGAGCCAGTTAGGCCCGGGCTTGTGGGAGATTCGGGAAACTTCGGTTACGGCCGGAGACGAACGCGGGCGCTGGGCCGAAAGTCCCGGCCGGGGCGTGACGTGCTCATCGCGGGAAGAGTTTCGCGGAGCGACTCGCCGCCGCACACCGCCTCGAGGAAGTCGAGGTGAGCGCGCTCGATCGGATCGGTGGGCTGCGGCAGACGCTTGCGGCAGAGCCGCAGGTGGAGGTTCGAAATGGTTGCTGTGCTCATTTTGTGTAGGTTGCTAGAAGCGTTACGAGCCTAAAACTACACAGGAGCCAAACAGAGCAAGCGATTTTCGCCGAAAATCGTCAAAAATGTTCAACGGTGGATGAATCGGGGCGATTTTGTGGAGGAAGTGTTGAAGTTTGCACGAATGGAGTGCATCCTGCCGCTATGAGCGGCTCACGCGGCAAACTATTCGATATCGGGGCGGTCTCGCGCCTGACCGGGCTTTCCACCCCCAACCTGCGCATGTGGGAAAAGCGTCACCAGGTGGTGGAGCCGTCGCGAAGCGAGTCCAACCGGCGCCGCTACACCGAGGAGGACATCCGGCGGCTCACCCTGGTGAAGACTCTGGCCGACCACGGCCACAGCATCGGCTCGCTGGCCGAACTGACGACCAAGGAACTCGAGGAGCGCCTGAGGGGCGAGGCCGACCTGGCTGGCGCGACGGGGGACGTTCGCTCGTGCCGGGCGGTGGTGGTGGGGGGTGAGTTGATTGCCCTGTTGGCCGGTCGTGAGCGGTCGATCGACGGCATCGAGGTGCAGGCGAGCTTTGACACGATGTCCGAAGCCGAGCACCGGCTGGAGTCATCGACGGAGCTTCTCCTGATCGCCACGCCGACGCTGTTTCCCGAGACGCTCACCACCATCCGCCGCCTGATCGAGAAGACCGGGGCGCTGCGGGCGGTGGTGGCGTATCGCTTCGCGCCCTCGGATGCCACGCGCGCGATCGACAAGGACATCGAGGGTGTCACCGCGATCCGCTTTCCGATCGACTTCGCCGAGCTCCAGGTCATCTGTCGCGCCGAGGCCTCGCTGATCCGCAGCGAACCCGGAAGCCCGCCGGCGGAGCCTGCGTCCGAGGTTTCGCCCCGCGAGCTCGGCCTGTCGCCGGGGACGGTGCCGCCGCGGCGCTACGACGACCATCAACTGGCTCGCCTGGCCCAGGTCCGCGGGGCGATCGAGTGCGAGTGCCCGCGCCACTTGGCCGAGTTGCTCGGGGCGCTCAATGCCTTCGCCGCCTACAGCGAAGACTGCGAGAACCGCAACGACGAGGACGCCGAGATGCACGCCTACCTCCACGGCATGACCTGTCGGGCGCGCGGGGTGATCGAGGAGGCGCTCGGCGAGCTGATCCGTTTCGAGGGCATCGAAATGGACTAGTCCGGGGGTGCCAAGCGCCCGCCTCAGCGGTACCAGACGGTCACCACGGTGAGCATCCGGCCGCAGGCGGTGTCGATCGAGACGATCTCGCGGTCGAGGTTCTCGCCGATCCAGGCCTGGGCCTGTTGCTGGGCCTCCTCGATCATCGTTCGGTCGCGGGCGACGGAGAACACGCCGGACTTGTGGCTCTCGAAGCGCACGCGGCGGACCGGGCGGCCCCGGGGCATGGGTGGCGGTGCTCCTGCCATCGACGTCGGGGTGTCGCGGGGTCGGCCGCTTCAGGCGTGGTGCAGCAGGATCGAGTTCGCCGCGATGTGGTCGGAGAGGATGTCCGAGACGATGACCAGCGGGGTGCCGGGCTCGACCAGGCCCTCGTCCTTGAGCAACTTGACGGCGCGCTCGATGGTCTCGTCGATGCTGTGCGCGAAGGGCAACTGGAAGGCCCGCACCGAGCGGGTCAGGGCGAGCTGTCGACAAACCCTCTCGGTCGGGGCGAAGGCGAAGAAGTCCGAGGTCTTCGGCCGCAGCATGGCGGTGTGGTTGGCCAGCACGCCGCGCCGGGTCAGGACGACCAGCTTGGCGTCGCCGAGCGAGTCGACCAGGGAGACCGCGGCCTTGGCTGTCTTCTGGCGCTCGTCGCGCAGCAGCACGCTCTCGCCGTAGCCGATGCCGCCCGAGCGCTCGAGCCGCCGGCTGATCCGCACCAGCGCCTCGACGCAGCGCATCGGGTGCTTGCCGATGCTGGTCTCGCCGGAAAGCATCAGGGCGTCGGCTTCCTCGTAGACCGCGTTGGAGCAGTCGGTGACCTCGGCGCGGGTCGGGGTCGGGTTCTGCACCATCGACTCGAGCAGCTGGGTGGCCACGATCACCCGCCGGCCGAGCTGGTGGCAGCGCTTGACGATGCCGCGCTGCAGCAGCGGCAGCTCCTCGAAGTCCACCTCGATGCCGAGGTCGCCGCGGGCGATCATGATGCCGTCGGCGGCCTGGATGATGGCGTCGATGTTGCGCACCGCCTCCTGGTCCTCGATCTTGGCGACGATCTGGGCGTTGCCCTCGAGCGCCTCCATCGCGTCGCGCAACTCGCGGACGTGGGCGGCGTCGCGGACGAAGGAGCCGGCGACGTAGTCGGCGTCGCACTCGACGGCGAGTGCGAGGTCGCGGCGGTCCTTGTCGGTCAGCGCCGGCAGGTTGAGGCGGGTGCCCGGCAGGTTGATGTGGCGACGCGAGCCGAGGGTGCCCTGGTTCTTGACCTCGCAGAGGATGCGGTCGTCGCGCTTGACCTTGATCTGCATCAGCAGGGTGCCGTTGTCGACGACCAGCGTGCGGCCCTCGGTGACGTCGTCCATCATGCCGGGGTAGTTGACGGTGGTCGAGATGTCGACCGACGGCTCGCTGCCCTCGGCGCGGAACTCGACGGTGTCGCCGATGGTGAGCTCGTAGGGCCTGTCGACCTCGCCGGTGCGGATCGACGGGCCGGTGAGGTCGAAGAGCACCGCGCGGTGCAGCGAGCGCTCGGCCGAGAGCTTGCGGACCAGCCGGGTCATCTCCTGCGCCCACTCGTGCTTGGCGTGGCTCATGTTGATGCGGAACACGTTGGCGCCGTTGTCGAGCAGCTGGCCGATGGCTTCCTCCGACTCGGTGGCGGGACCGAGAGTGACGATGAGCTTGGTCTTGCGGGGCATGGTGGTGGGGCGAGTGACGAGGGGCTGGTGACGAGTGACGAGTGAGTCGGGGCTGGGTTGGTCGGGGGTGGGTGAGGTGCGGGGGAGTGCCGAGTAAAAAGTAGAAAGTAAAAAGTGGGCGCTTGGGGAGGGATTCTCACGCTTCAAGCGCGTCCATGATCTGCGATCGGCTCGGCGGGGAGGGGGCTAGCGGGCGGGGAGGGTGGAGAGGATCTCGGAGGCGGCACTGTGGAAGGCGGCGGAGGCGTCGCTCTCGGCGGCAGGGAGCAGGGCGACCGGGCGGCCCTGGTCGCCGCCCTCGCGGACCGGGACCTCGATCGGGATGCGCGCGAGCACGGGGACCCCGAGTCGCTCGGCCTCGCGCACGCCGCCACCGTCGCCGAACAGCGCGTAGCGGGTGCCGTGCTCGCACTCGAACCAGGCCATGTTCTCGATCAGCCCGAGGATCGGCACGTTGACCTTGGAGAACATCGACACCGCCTTGCGGGCGTCGATCAGGGCGACTTCCTGCGGCGTGGTGACGATCACCGCGCCGTCGACGGCGACGGTCTGGACGATGGTCAACTGGATGTCGCCGGTGCCCGGTGGAAGGTCGAGGACGAGGACGTCGAGCTCGCCCCAGGCGACCTGGCGGAGGAACTGCTGGGTGTAGCGGGTGGCCATCGGGCCGCGCACGATGACCGGCGAGCGGTCGTCGAGGAGGAAGCCCATCGACATCAGCTTCACCCCGTGGGCCTCGATCGGGATGATCTCGTCGTGCTCGTTGGCCATCGGCCGCTCGTCGCTGCCGAACATCTGGGCGATGGAGGGGCCGTAGAGGTCGCAGTCGCAAAGCCCGACGCGTGCGCCCGAGGCGGCGAGGGCGAGCGCGAGGTTGGAGGCCACGGTCGACTTGCCCACTCCGCCCTTGCCGGAGGCCACGGCGACGATCGTGCGCACGCCGGGGATGGACGACTGGCCCGCCGTCGGGTCCTGTGCGCCCTGCCCGCCGCCGCCCTGGGGCGGGTCGGTGATCTCGATGTCCACCTTCACCTCGCCGAGGTCGGGCAGCTCGTCGAGCACGGCGTGGCAATCCTTGAAGATCTGCTCCGGGACCTTCGGGTCATTGGTCTGCAGCTCGATCAGCACCCGCAGGTCGCGGCCGTCGATGGCGACGTCCTTGACGAGGCCGAAGGACACGATGTCGCGGGAAAAGCCCGGGTAGCGGACCTGGGCGAGGGCTTGCGTGACGAGTTCGGGAGACATCAATGGATCGATTGGGATTCTGGAATGGTGGCTGGATGGTGACAATCCGACTCTCTGCTCTCTGCTCTCCGCTCTAGCGGTAGCGCTTGCGGAGGTGGGAGGGAAGGATTCCGAGTTGTTCGCGGTACTTTGCAACGGTGCGGCGGGCCACCGGAATGCCTTGGGACTTGAGTTGCTTGGCGAGGGCTTCGTCGGAGTAGGGCTTGGCGGGGTCCTCGGCGGCGATGAGGTCCTGCATCGCCTCGCGGACCCCCGTGCTCGAGACCTCGCTACCGTCGGCCGTCTGGTAGCCGGCGGTAAAGAAGGAACGCATCTCGATCAAGCCATGCGGGGTCAGCACGTATTTTCCGGCCACGGCGCGGGAAATCGTCGTGGCGTGCAGGTTCAGCTCGTCGGCGATGTCGTTCATCGTCAGCGGGCGGAGGTGGCGCGGGCCCCGCTCGAGGAAGGCCTGCTGGTGCTGGACGAGCTTCTGGGCGATGGCGTGGATGGTCTCCTGGCGCAGCGACAGCGAGCGCATCAGGGTGCGGCCCTCGCGGATGTTCTCGCGCAGGAAGGTGCGCGCCGCGCGGTCGGCGCCGGTCTTGCCGAGCATGTCCTTGTAGAAGTCGCTGATGCGCAGGCGCGGGAGATACTCGTTGGTGAGGCGGACCTTCCACTCGCCGCCGTCGCGCTCGATCACGACGTCCGGCTGGATGTAGGGGTTGCCCGTGGGGTCGAACTCACCGCCGGGGTTGGGGGTCAGCCGGGCGATGTGCTCGGCGGCCTCCGAGACCCGGTCGACCGAGGTGCCCAGGGCCTTGGCGATCTGCGGGAAGCGGTGCTTGGCGAGGTCGGCGAGGTGGTCGCGCACGATGCGGTGCTCGATCGAGTCGCCATGACCGGCGCGCTCCAGCTGGAGCAGCAGCGAGTCCCCCAGGTCGCGGGCGCCGATGCCCGGCGGGTCGAGCGCGCGGATCACCTCGACCGCCTGTTGCAGGATGCCGGCCTCGATGCCGAGGCGGATCCCGAGTTCCTCGGGCGGCAGGTCGAAGAAGCCGCGGCCGTCGAGGTTGCCGAGCAGGGCGGCGGCGGCGGAGCGCACTTCCGGGTCGAGCAGGGCGAGGTCGAGCTGGTTGGCGAGGTGCTGCTGCAGGGTCTCGGGCGCGACGATCGAGTTGTAGAGGTGCTCGCGGCGCTCCTGGTCGTCCTGCGACCACGAGGTGTTGCGCTGCTCGAGGATCTGCAGCTCGCGCCAGTCGTCCTCGGTCTCGGAGAGCTCGTCGATCGGCTCCTCGGGGTCCGGCTCGAGGGCGTCGAGCGAGATCGACTCGGTGATCTCCTCGAGCACCGGGTTGGTCTCCAGCGCCGAGCGCATCATCTGCTCGAGCTCCATCGAGTTGGCCTGGAGGATCTCCAGGCTGCGCCGCATCTGCGGGGCGAGCGACTGCTGCTGCGACAGCGATTGATGGAGCGAGGCGTCAGGCATGGGACCGTTGGCCCGGTCCGTGCTCGGGCCCGCCCAAGGGGAGCCCGCCTGGGCATAAAATGCACGCAAATTTCATGCCAAAATAGAAAATAAATTTGTAGTTAGCGCTTGCGAGGGTTCCGGGCTTGGGCGGGGAATTTGCGTGACGGCGATGGTCGGCTGGCCCTTTGCTGCAGCAGCCCCGGCGCTGTCCCCTGGGATGGCGGGCGATTTCACCAAGCAGCGATGAGCAAGGGAGATTTCACGGCCTTCGAGGCCAAGATGCGTGGAGCGGGGGTGGCCGAGCCGGCCATCCGGGCATTCGAGCGGAGCTACGGCGCCTTGTGCCGCGACGAGACGGGGACGATTTCCGAGAGCGAGATCGATCCCGCCGGCGACCTGCCCGGACTGCCGGAGGGCGGCGGCGAGTTCGATCCCGACCTGCTGGCCCGGACCGTGGTCATCAAGCTCAACGGCGGCCTCGGCACCAGCATGGGGCTGGAGCAGGCCAAGAGCCTGCTGGAAGTGCGGCCGGGACTGACTTTTCTCGACCTGATCGTCAAGCAGATCGAGAGCCTGCGGGCGAGCAGCGGGTCGAAGGTCCGCCTCCTGCTGATGAACAGCTTCAGCACCAGCGAGGACACGCTCGACCACCTCGCCGCCCGGGCCCCGGGCGACCTCAGCGAGGCCGGCGAGGTCGAGCTGATGCAGAACCAGGTTCCCAAGATCGACGCCGCGAGCCTGGCACCGGTCGAGTGGCCGGAGAATCCCCCGCTCGAGTGGTGCCCTCCGGGCCACGGCGACCTCTACCCGGCGCTGGTCGGCAGCGGCTGGCTCGACCGCCTGCTCGGGCAGGGCGTCAGGTACGCCTTCGTCTCCAACTCGGACAACCTCGGTGCGGTGCTTTCACCCGAGATCCTCGCCTGGTTCGCGGCCTCGGAGGCGCCCTTCCTGATGGAGGTCACGCGGCGCACGGCGGCCGACCGCAAGGGCGGACACCTGGCGGTGCGCAAGTCCGACGGCCAGCTGCTGCTGCGCGAAGTGGCGCAGTGCCCGGACGGCGACATCGACGCCTTCCAGGACATCGACCGCCACCGCTACTTCAACACCAACTCGATCTGGCTGCGCCTCGACCGACTCAAGGAGCGCCTCGAGGAGGGCGGCGGCGTGCTGCCCTTGCCGATGATCCGCAACCGCAAGACGGTCGACCCGCGCGACAAGTCGTCGACCCCGGTCTTCCAGCTCGAGGTCGCCATGGGGGCTGCCATCGAGTGCTTCGAGGGCGCCCGGGCGATGGTCGTGCCGCGATCGCGCTTCGCGCCGGTCAAGACCAGCGGCGACCTGCTGGCGCTGCGTTCCGACGCCTACGAGGTGACCGGCGACGGCCGCGTCCGCCTGGTCGCCTCGCGCGACGGCCGCCCGCCGGTGGTCAAGCTTGACGACCGCTACAAGTTCGTCGATGCCCTCGGCGAACTCGGAGTTCCCTCGCTTCGCGAATGTGACGAAATTGGGATCAGCGGCCCGCTGCGCTTCGCCGAGGGGGTGACCGTCGCCGGGAAGGTCTCGTTCTCAAGTGCTTCCGACGAACCCGCCGGGGTCGCGCCGGGGCGCTACGAGGACGCTTCCTATCAACTCTGACGCAGCGGGGGGAGATAACCCCTTGCCATCCGGTCCCGCGGCGAATATCCCCCTGCGCAATGGCGAGCGTCGGAGACTTGGGACTGAGTGCGGATGGATTCGAGGCGGTCATCTTTGACTGCGACGGCACGCTGGTGAACTCGATGCCGATGCACTTCGAGGCCTGGTGCGAGGCGCTCGAGTTCTACG
The DNA here is from genome assembly GCA_030430455.1 of Verrucomicrobiia bacterium. Taxonomy (GTDB): domain Bacteria; phylum Verrucomicrobiota; class Verrucomicrobiia; order Verrucomicrobiales; family Akkermansiaceae; genus Haloferula. The sequence continues at coordinate 8,789 of JAUIJB010000020.1, forward strand.
GCGCGGCCAATGTCTTCCAGGAGGACGTCTTCTACGCCATGGGCGGCCGTCCGACCACCGACATCGTCGCCGAGCTCAACGACGAGTACGGCCTCAGGCTCGACCCGGAGGCGGTGGCGATGAAGAAGCGTGAGTCGTTCCTGACCAAGCTCGACCGGCTCGACCTGATCGACGAGGTGGCGGCCTTCGCGCTCAGCCTGCGCGGCAAGCTGCCGATGGCGATCGCGACCGGCGGCACCCGCCTGGTGATCGAGAAGTCGCTGCAGGCGCTGGAGGTTTCCGACTGGTTCGACGAGGTGGTCACGGCCGATGAGGTCGCGGTCGGCAAGCCGGCCCCGGACATCTTCCTCAAGGCGGCCGCGCTGCTCGGCGTGGCGCCGGAGAAATGCCTCGTCCTCGAGGACGCCCCGGCCGGCATCATGGCGGCCCAGCAGGCGGGCATGACGGTGGTCGCGGTGCCCACGCCGCTCGATCTCGTCGGTGGCTGAGGAGCTTGTTGGGTAAAAAGCCGGGCCGGGCCGATTCGGGCTTGATTCGGCGCTGCCCGCTCCATTGACTCCGCCATGGCGGACATCACCCTCGGGTATTCTTTCGACGACGTTCTTCTGACGCCTGGCCTGAGTTCGATCCTGCCCTCGGAAACCGACCTGTCGACGCACGTCACCGAGGGGATCGAGTTGCGGATTCCGGTGGTCTCGGCGGCCATGGACACGGTTTCCGAGGCCGAGCTGGCGATCGCGCTGGCGCGCGAGGGCGGCATGGGCGTGATCCACCGGGCCTGCCCGATCGACGAGCAGGCGGCGATGGTCTCCCGGGTCAAGCGCTCGGAGAACGCGGTGATCTTCAAGCCGCTGACGGTGCGCCGCGACCAGACGGTGCTCGAGGTCCTCGAGATCATGGGCGAGCGCGGCTTCTCGGGCTTCCCGGTGGTCGACGCCGAGGGCCGCCTCGAGGGGATGGTCACCGGGCGCGACACCCGCTACGTCGAGCGCGACGATGCCCGGGTCGAGGACGTCATGACGCCGCTCGACCGGCTGATCACCGCGCCGCCGGCGACCGAGCTCGAGGAGGCCCGGCGGATCCTCTACCGCAACCGCATCGAGAAGCTCCCCCTGGTCGACGGTGAGGGCAAGCTGGCCGGCCTCATCACCGGCGCCGACATCGAGAAGCGCGCCGCCTACACCGACGCCGCGAAGGATCCCAACGGGCAGCTGCGCTGCGCCGCGGCCGTCGGGGTCGGACCCGACTGCGTCGACCGCGGCAAGGTGATGATCGAGGCCGGGGCGGACGCCCTGTTCATCGATGCCGCCACGGGCCACACCAGCCGCGTGATGGAGGTGATCGAGAAGCTCCGCGGACTTTCCGACCGTCCGGTGGTGGCCGGCAACGTGGTCACCGAGCAGGGCGCCCGGGACCTGGTCGCGGCCGGTGCCAGCGCGGTCAAGGTGGGCGTCGGCCCGGGGTCGATCTGCACCACCCGGGTGATCGCCGGCGTCGGGATGCCCCAGTTCACCGCGATCCAGAACGTCGCCCCGTACTGCCGCGAGCACGGCGTCAAGGTGATCGCCGACGGCGGGATCCGCTACTCGGGCGACGTGGTCAAGGCGCTCGCCGCCGGGGCGGACCTGGTGATGCTCGGCTCGCTGCTGGCCGGCACCCGCGAGAGCCCGGGGAAGACGGTCCACTCGCAGGGACGCCGTTTCAAGACCTACCGCGGGATGGGCTCGATCGCCGCGATGCGCAAGGGCGCGGGCGACCGCTACAGCCAGAACTCGTCGGGCAAGCTCGTCGCCGAGGGCGTCGAGGGCCGCGTGCCCTACAAGGGACCGCTGGCCGACGTCGTGTTCCAGCTGATGGGCGGGCTGCGCTCGGGCATGGGCTACGTCGGTGCCGGGACGCTCGCCGAGCTGCGCGAGAAGGCCCTGTTCACCAAGATCACCACCGGTGGCCTGCGCGAGAGCCACGTGCACGACATCGTGCTCACCGAGGAACCCACCAACTACCAGCCGATCCGCTGAGCCGGGAGCGTGGAGCGGAGAACTTAGAGTTTAGAGTTCAGCGCAGGAAGCGGAGGAGCCAACAAGGACATGGAGGAAAAGCAACACGTCGCCGTCATTGATTTCGGCTCGCAGTACACCCAGCTGATCGTCCGCCGGGTACGGGAGCTGGGGTATTTCGCCAAGCTCTACCCGCTCGAGGAGTTCCCGCACATCGGCGAGCCGGGTGCGATCATCCTCTCCGGCGGACCGAAGAGCACGGCGGAGCCGGACGCCCCGGACATCGACTTCGAGGGCCTGCGGCGCTTCGGCGTGCCGGTGCTCGGCGTGTGCTACGGCATGCAGCTGCTCAACATCAAGTTCGGCGGCAGCGTCAAGTCGAGCAACCGCCGCGAATACGGCCCGGCGAGCCTGTTCCCGAAGGCCTGCACCGGGCTCTTCGAGGGGGTCTCCGAGGAGTCGCAGGTGTGGATGAGCCACTCGGACACCGTCGAGAACCTCCCGGAGGGCGCGGTGGTCATCGCCGCCAACCAGCATGAGACGCCGGTTTCGATCCAGTGGGGCGACCACTTCTTCGGGATCCAGTTCCACCCGGAGGTCACCCACAGCCACGAGGGCAACCGCATCCTGCACAACTTCCTGCTCTTCGCCGACCGGCTCGAGCCGTTCCGCATCGACGACTTCAAGCGCGAGCTGATCGAGGGAATCCGCGAGCGCGTCGGCAAGCGCCAGGTCGTCTGCGGCGTCTCGGGCGGGGTCGACAGCACGGTGCTCGCCGTCCTGCTCCACGAGGCCGGCGTGAACATGCGGGCGATCTTCGTCGACCACGGCCTGATGCGGAAGGACGAGGGCGAGGAGGTCCGCAACAACTTCCACCGCATGGGCGTGCCGATCGAGACGGTCGATGCCGAGAAGGTCTTCCTCGACTCCCTCGCCGACGTCGACGAGCCCGAGAAGAAGCGCTCGATCATCGGCAACCTGTTCATCGACTGCTTCTGGGAGACGGTCGGCGATGCCGAGATCCTCGCCCAGGGGACGCTCTATCCAGATGTGATCGAGAGTGCCTCGAACGCCAAGTCGAAGGCCTCGAAGATCAAGACCCACCACAACCGGGTCGACCGCATCCTCGAGATGCAGGCGGAGGGCAAGGTGCTCGAACCGCTGGCCGAGCTGTTCAAGGACGAGGTGCGCGAGCTGGGTGCATCGCTCGGGATTCCGCACGACATCCTGCATCGCCATCCCTTCCCGGGGCCGGGCCTGGCGGTGCGCTGCCCGGGCGCGGTGACCCGCGAGAAGCTCGAGATCATCCGCGAGTGCGACGCGATCTTCATCTCCCGTCTCAAGGACCACGCCTGGTACGACCACGTCTGGCAGGCCTACGCCGCGCTGGTGCCGGTGAGGACCGTCGGGGTCAAGGGCGACGAGCGCAGCTACGAGTGGGCGATCAGCCTGCGCGCGGTGGTCAGCGAGGATGCGATGACCGCCGACTGGGTCGAGCTGCCGTATTCGATCCTGCGCGAGACCAGCAACCGGATCCTCAACGAGGTGGCCGGCATCAACCGGGTGCTCTACGACGTCTCGACCAAGCCGCCGGCGAGCATCGAGTGGGAGTAGGCGCCTGCGGCGTAGTGCCGAGTAGAAAGTAAAAAGTGCCCGCGGCGGAGAGGTTTATCCGGTTTGGGGCCCGGTGAGGTGTCGGGTTTAGTGAGCCAGTGAGCCAGTGAGCCAGTGAGCCAGTGAAGTGCTTGGGGGGCGCGGAGCTCGTCCCAAGCTCATCCGCCATCTTCCATCTCGGACCTACGACCCGCCGTCCGGCGCGATGATGCGGGCGCGGGTGAGGACGGGGCGGACGGGGAACTGGTTGCCCTCGTAGTCGAGCTTGCCCTCGACGATGACCCAGTCGCCGCGGCGCAGGGTGATCAGCTCGTCGCGGGCGCTGTCCGGGAACTCGGCGCGGACCTGGATCGAGCTGCCCCGCGAGCTGTTGCCGCGGCGGATCTTGTAGGGGATTTCGAAGTTGCCGCGGATGCCCTGCTCGGTCTCGATGATGTCCTGGGTCATCATCGACCAGGCGACCGTGAGCCCCTCGGTGTCGCGGGTGAAGGACTCGCGCGACAGCTTGGTGGCGCGGTCGTCGTTGGCGTGGGCGATCAGCTGCTCGCGGCTGAGCGTGCCGCCGCGCGTGAAGGGCGGGATCTCGCGCAGTTGGGCCTCGCTCAGCTCGACCGCCTCGCGCGATTCGGCGGCCAACTCGATGCGGGCCTCGGCGGCGGCGTGGGCGACTTCGCGGCGCTTGGTGAAGGTCAGCGCGAGGAAGAGGATGGCGAGGACGATGAAGACGGCCGGGACGACGAGAGCCGCGATCAGGCAGCCCTTGCCCGAGGTCTTCTTCGGGGTGGCGGCGGGGCCGGGCGTGCCGCGGCCGTGGAAGGAGGAGGGTTCGTTCATGACAGCGCAGGATTGCATCGAGGGTGCCACGGATCGGACCGCGGGGCGATGGGAATCCTGGATTCGTATTGTAGGCTGCGCTGGCGGCGCTGGGGGGGACTCAAGCCGCGACCTCGAGGGCGCCCGCCGGCAGGGCCTCGGCGAAGAGGGCGGTCTGCAGGTCCGGGTCGCAGGGGATCCGTGCAAAGGCCGCCTGGTGCAGCCGGCAGGCATTCTTCCACAGCCCGAAGTGGGCGATGTAGCTGTCCTTGTAGCGCCGCAGCACCGCGGGGTCGATACGGTGCGGGTGGCGGGTGTTCTTCTCGGCCTCGATGAACTCGTAGTTGCCCGTCCAAGCGGGGTCGGCCTCGCTCGCGAGGTAGGGGGCGAAGACGATCGGGCTGCCGTGGCGTGCGGCGAGCAGGCGCAGCGCCGGGGTCGGGTCGCCGGGGAAGAGCAGGTCGGAGACGAGCACCCGGATGGCGTTCTGGCGGAACGGGATCCGCGACAGGTCGGGCGCCCGCGAGGCGTCGCCGGCAGCGAGCCCGCGGGCGTCGTCGAGCCAGCGGTGCGCGACCGCCGCCTCCGGCGGGATCGGGAGGACCGCGTCGCCGCGGACGAGGTGGACCGAGACCGAGGCGCCGGCGCGACGGGCCGACTCGACGGCGAGGTAGAACAACTCGGCGCTGCGCCGTGCCTTGGCCGGCTCGAAGAACATCGACTCGGAGGCGTCGAGGACGACGTCGACCACCGGCCGGACCTCCTCGCGGTAGAGCTTCATCGTGTAGGTCCCGGTGCGGGCGTAGGCCTGCCAGTTGATGTGCCGTGGGTCGTCGCCGGGGACGTAGGTGCGGTGGTCCTGGAAGTCGAGCGAGGAGCCGACGCCGGCGCCGAGGAACTCGCCGGCGGCGCCCTTCCAGACCTTCGAGCGCAGCGGCAGGCGCAGGCGCCCGGCGGCGGCCAGGGCGGTGGCGTGGCAGGTGCTGAGTTCCTCGGCGGTCATGACTCCCCGGGGTCGGCGGATGGCGGGGCTTGCGGCGTCTCCTCCTCGCGCTCGGTGCGGCGGATCGTGGGGAACCGGCTCAGGGCGGCGACGAGAAGCAGGCTGGCATAAAGGATGAGGAAGACCGTGGCGACCGTCGCCAGCACCTCGTCCGGGTAGCCACTCATGGCCGTCATGAAGAGGTTGACCATCGGGATCCAGATGAAGGCCCACAGGAAGGCCGGCTCGGTGTGGTCGACGGCCTCGCCGACGAGGGTGAGCACGATGGCGAGGATCAGCGAGGCGACCAGCACGAGCAGGTAGCCGGTGAAGCGGCTGCGCAGGCGCTTCTCGAAGGGCAGGATGACCACCGCCGGGAACAGCAGGCCGGCGGCGACCGCGGCCACCACCGTGATGAAGTCCTCGTCGCTGAAGACGTTCTCCGGCAGCCCGGTGCCCATCAGGATCCCGGCGAGGGCCAGCGCGAGCAGCGAGAACAGCACGCCCGCCGGCCAGCCGGGGTAGAGGAAACGGCCGGCGACCACGCCCAGCGCGCCCTTGCGGACGAAGGGGCGGGTGACGGTGGGCAGCAGGAAGAAGGGCTCCGTCAGCGCCATGATCACCGGCGGGATCACCAGCAAGAAGGCCAGGAAGACGACGATCTCCTCGTCGAGGTCGAGACCGATGGCGGCGAGGATGGCGAGCAGCAGCGCGGCGAGGGTGACCAGGCGGCGCGGCGTCGCGTGGTTCTCCGCCAGCGGGGCGATCATCGAGGCGGCGAGGCTGAGCAGCGACCAGGCGGCGTAGGCTCCGACCAGCACCAGCATCGCGATGCCCCAGGCGTCGCGCGAGTCCTGCATCGAACAGACCTCGACGATCTGCTCGAACTCGTAGCGCGAGAAGCTCAGCGCCAGGCAGCACCACGCGAGCACGATCCCGCCGAACAGCGGGAGCAGGCCGCGGATGATGATCGAGGAAACCGCGGAGAGGCCGACGGTGACCGAGGTGGCGACGCAGGAGCCGAGGAAGACCAGCACCAGCAGGACCATCTCGCCGAGCAGGTTCATGTCGCCGAACCAGTAGCGCAGGATCAGGTAGGGGACGATGGCCGTGAGCAGCAGGGCGGACTGGCTGACGATCGCGACCCATTTCCCGAGCACGATGCGCCAGGCGTCGAGCCGGGTGAGCACCATCAGGTCGAGCGTGTTCGCCTTGATCTCGGAGTGCACCGCGCTGATTCCGCGGAGCGGCTGGATCACCATGACGGCGACCGAGAAGAAGGCGAAGATGATGCCCGAGATCACCTGGCCGGCACGGCCCGCGGCGGCGGCCCCGGTGGCGGCGAGAAGGACCAGCCCGAGCAGGGCCTGCAGGGTGAGGAAGACGATGACGAAGGTGCGCGCCCGGAGGCCCTGGCGGAGTTCCTTCACCAGCATGGGCGACAGGCGGTCGCTGAAGTCGCTGAGCTTCGCGGCGACCAACGCTTTCGCCGGCTCGGCGGCCGGTGAGGCCGGCGCGGCCTGCGGCGGGGGTCCCTCGGCCGGGACGGGATCGATGTCGGGGACGTCGGCCATCGGATCAGGAGCCCTGGCCGGGCGGGGTGAAGCTCGGGGCGGGGGGCGGTTGCGGCGGCGGCTGGGCGACCTCGCCGCGGTCGATGCGGCCGAGCATGTCGATGAACGCATCCTCGAGGTTGCGCTGCTCCTTGTGGAACTCGACGACCTGCAGGCCGTCCCTGACCATCCGCGCGAGCACCCCGGCGGCGGTCTCCGGGTCCTCGCGGTCGACGCGGATGCGGCCGCCGAACTTGCGCGACTCGAGGAACTCGACGTGCGGGTTGACCGCGCACCAGTCGGACAGCGACTGCGGGTCGCCGACGAGCTGGACGTCGAACAGCGCGCCGCCGGCTCCGTCGGTTCCCGCCTTGAGCGACTCGGCGTCGCCGTGGTGGACGATCTGGCCGTTGTTGACGAACAGCAGCGAGTCGCACATCTCGCCGAGCTCGGAGAGGATGTGGGACGAGATGAAGATCGTCTTGCCCTCCTCGGCGAGCACGCGGATGAGGTGCTTGAGCTCGACGCGCGCCTTCGGGTCGAGGCCGGCGGCCGGCTCGTCCATGATCAGCACCTGCGGGTCGTGGAGCAGCGCACGACCGAGGCAGAGCCGCTGGGTCATGCCCTTCGACAGCTTGTTGGAGAAGCGGTCAGCCAGCGGGACGAGGTCGGTGAACTCCATCACCTCCTGGACCCGCTCGCGGCGCTCGTCGCCCGAGTAGCCGAAGGCACGGGCGTAGAAGTCGAGGTACTCGAGCACCGTCATGTGCTCGTAGTTGCCGAAGTGGTCGGGCATCCAGCCGATCAGCCGGCGGACCTGCTCGGGGTGGTGGACGACGTTGATCCCGCAGACCTCGGCGAGACCCATCGTCGGGTAGTCGAGCGAGGCGAGGATCCGCATCGTCGTCGTCTTGCCGGCACCGTTGGCGCCGACGAAGCCGCAGACCGAGCCGTGGGGGATCTCGAAGGAGATCCCGTTCACCGCCTTGAGGCGGCCGAAGTAGCGGTAGAGGTTGTGGACCCGGATCGCCGGCGGTCGCGTGTCCGTGGCGGGGGCCTCGGGTTCCGGTGGCAGCTGGGAATCGACGGACATGGGGCTCAGGGGGTGACGGCGGGGCCGGTGATGAGGCAGTGGTCCTCGTTCCAGTCGATCGCGTCGAAGGTCTCGATCATCATCCCCCCCCTGCTGGTGGCGAAATAGCGGTTGCGCTGCGGGAGGCGGTCGGTAAGGAGCTCGCGGTGGCGCTGGCCGAGGCGGTTGGCCTGCTCGCGGAGCCGGGTGTTGAAGAGCTGGCCGGACAGCGCGCCCGCGCGGGCGGGCTGGCCGGACTTGAGCTCGGTGGCGTGCCAGTGGCGGCCGTCGCCGTCGGTGTAGAAGACCTCGTCGAGGTCGAAGTCGAAGGTCGAGACGAGGACCGGCTGGTCCCCGCTCCCGGGGCGCAGCTCGATGCGGCCCCGCGTCGGTACGACGGCCTCGATGACCTGACCCTGTTCCGAGCGGCTCTGGAACCAGTCGCCGGAGAGCTTGAGGTCGCCGCCGTCGGGCGTCGCCTTGTAGCGTCCGCCCTCGTGGGAGTTTGCGGTCAGCCGCGCCCACGGGCTGTCGGGGATCGGCACCGGGTGGACGATGGCCGGGTCGCCGAGGGTGAAGGAACCGCCGACCAGCACCCCGGTGCGGGAGATCTGCTCCTGCAGGATGTAGGCGGCGTTTTCGCCGGATCCGGGGCGGACCTCGACCAGGGCGGCGCGCGAGCCGGATCCGCCGAGCCCGTCCTTGAGCAGGATCAGCAGCACCAGCAGGGCGCTGGTGCCGAGCGAGATGAGCGGGGTGGTGACGAACAACTTGTGGCGCATGCCCGACTTGGCGAAGACGAACAGGTTGACCGGGCCGACGAGGATGCCGAAGGCGATCAGCACGACGACGAAGATGGCGTAGTTGAAGCCGCGCTTGCCGAAGCTCGAGTAGAGCGGCCAGCTGCCGCTGTAGTCGCTGCGCAGGCTCTGGTTGAGGACCGGGATCCTGCCGGCCTGGTAGCGGTCGAGCATCGTCGCCGGGTCGAGCTCGAGGCTGGCGGCGATGGACCGCAGCTCGATCCGGCCGAGGCCGTATTCCGCCTCGCGCCCGCCGGTCTCGCCAATGCCGAGGGAGGAGAGTGTCGATGATGCGTTGAGGGTGCGGATCCCGATCCGCCCGCCGAGCCGGCACCACTGCAGGATCGCGTTGCGCGCCGGGGCGGGGACCTTCATCCAGTCGTCGTCGGTGAGGATCATCCCGTCGAAGCCGCCGTAGGCGCGCCAGTCCTCGGGCATCCGCAGGGGATTGAAGCGCGCCGCGAACTCGGAGCTGCCGCGGTGCGAGGAGCTCCTCGAACTCAGGGCGGAGTCGAGCTTGGAGGCATTCGGCGTGTGGAGCGACTCGCTCATCAGCAGCGCCGGCTGGTCGGTGGCGTAGCTCGAGCTGAGCGACCCGGTCATGCGACCGAAGTCGCCGCTCATGGTGATGCGGGTGTTCGAGCCGCTGCCGTAGTAGGAGGCGCCCGACGAGGTCACCACCGGCACCAGCAGGTCCTGGCTGGTGGTCCGCTCGGCCGCGGCCTCGAGGGTGAACGACGAGTCGAGCCGGCCGGAGTCGCCGCGGTAGTGGCCGGAGTCGTTCGACTGGGTGTCGAATCGCAGCGTCGCGGGGTCCTTGGTCTTGTTCACCACCGTGACGCGGACCGGCAGGAAGCCGCCGGGGGCGGGGCGGGAGAACAGCGCCTCGGCGGTGACCCGGGTCGCGTTGTTCGGGATCGGCGAGTGCGAGAACAGGGTCTGCTGCGCGCCGGCGCGGACCGCCGTCAGGGCGAGCAGGAGCGTCAGCAGGGCGAGCCGGCGGGGCGGGGGAGGTCTCACGAGCTGGTGGCGGTGGTCATGGTCTTCGGCGTCGCCCCGGCCTGGAAGGGGACCTCGTCGAGCAGGCTGCGCACCACGTCGTTGTTGGTGAGACCCTCGACCCGGGCGTTGTACTCGAGCACCACGCGGTGGCGCAGCACGGAGGGGGCGACGAAGCGGACGTCCTCGAACGAGGCGTTGGTGCGCTCGTTCATCAGCGCGCGGGCCTTGGCGGCCGAGGCCAGCGAGAGCGCCGCCCGCGGGCTGGCGCCGTAGCGGATGCCGCGGGCCGCGGCCGACTGGCCCGGGTGGCTGGCGTCGACGACCCGGGCGATGTAGTTGGCGACCACGTCGGGGAGGAAGATGCGTCGCACCAGCCCGAGGATCTCGTCGAGCGTGGCGGCGTCCATGATCGGGTCGACCTGCGGCTCGGCGCCGAGCTCGCGGCCGGTGACGATCTTCTCGAGGGTCTCGACGTTGTTGCGGGTCACCTCGAGCTTGAACAGGAAACGGTCGAGCTGGGCCTCGGGCAAGGGGTAGGTGCCCTCGAGCTCGATCGGGTTCTGGGTCGCCAGCACGAAGAAGGGCCGCGGCAGGTCGTGGGTCTCGCCGAGCACCGTGACGCGGCGCTCCTGCATCGCCTCGAGCAGGGCGGACTGGGTCTTCGGCGAGGCGCGGTTGATTTCGTCGGCCAGCACGATGTTGGTGAACAGGGGACCGGGCTGGAACACGAAGCGGCGCTGGCCGTCGACTTCCTGCAGCACCGGGTTGCCGGTGATGTCGCCGGGCAGCAGGTCGGGGGTGAACTGGACCCGGCGGGTGTCGAGCCGCAGGGTCTTCGAGAGCCCTTTGACCAGCTCGGTCTTGCCGAGGCCCGGCAGGCCCTCGAGCAGGACGTGGCCGCGGGCGAGGATGCCGGTGAGGACCAGCTCGATCAGCTCCTCCTGGCCGAAGAGAACCTGGTTGAGGGCGGCGCTGAGGGAGCGGACATGCTTGCCGGCGGCACTGACTTCGGTTTCGGAGGCGAATTCCATGGATGATGCAGGATGGGACGGATTATTCGGAGTCAGGGTGAAGTTGCGATGAAAATCCCGGGCAATCCTTGGAATGACGGGGGCGGTGATGGGGTCGGCTGGCGGTGCGGACCGGCTGGAAAGCGCCGCCATGGCAACCAAGCGGCTGGGGAGAGGTGGCGAAGCACAGGGCATAAGACCTATAGGACCTATGGGACCTATATGGCGTGAGGCTTCGCCTCACCCTTGAATTTAGGATGGCTGCGGAAGGTGAGCTCCCGCCCCACCCATCTTCGCAGCGCCAGGACCGACACTGCGGAGCGCATGAGGTGCTTCCCTAGGTCCTATAGGACCCAGAGGACCTATTTCCTTCGCTCCGCCACCTCTTCCCAGCCACTCATCGCCCAACCCGCGCTTTCCAGCCGGTCCGCACCGCCAGCGCGCCCCACGACACCTCCACTCCCCAAGCGGCCGCGCCTCATCACGGCCCGGCCGCCAAGTCACCCGGTCGGTGCCCCTCTGCCGCTCCGCGCCGCCGCGGCATCAGCGAGACCAGCCAGGCGACGGTGAAGATCAGCCCGGCGGCGAAGGCCATCATCCCGGAGGTGGTGGTGCCGCTGAAGCCGAACAAGGGGGGCACGGTCAGCGCCCCGAGGTGGCCGAGCACGGCCGACAACACCGCCACCGCCGAGGCGACCAGCAGCATCGGCAGCAAGCGCCGGGTGACCAGCTGGGCGGTGGCGGCGGGGACGATGAGCATGGCGATGACGATGATGCTGCCCACCGACTCGAAGGCCGCCACCGTGGTCACCGCCACCAGCGTCATCAGCAGGTAGTGGAGCAGGTTGGAGGAAAAGCCGAGGGTGTCGGCGAGGGCGGGGTCGAAGGCGCTCAGGCGGAGCTCCTTGTAGAGCAGGGCGATCACCGCGATGTTCAACAGCAGCACCGCGCCGTTGACGATCGCCGCGCGGGGGACCTCGCCGGGCACGATCGGGGCACTGAACTCGAGCGAGCCGTAGAGCACGCAGCCGGGATCGAGGTCGACGTGGTCGGCCGCGCGCACGATCAGGACCAGCCCGATGGCGAACAGGGTGGTGAAGACCACCCCCATGGCCGCGCCGCGGTCGACGTTGGCGAAGCGGTTGATCCACTGCGTGAAGAGCGCGGTGAGGACGCCGGTGACGGCGGCACCGAGGAACATCGGCAGGCTCTCCCGCGAACCGGTGAACAGGAAGGCCAGTGCCAGCCCGGGGAGCACCGCGTGGCTGATCGCGTCGCCCATCATGCTCATCTTGCGCAGCACCAGGAAGCATCCCGGCAGCGCGCAGGCCAGCGCGCACAGCGCGCCGGTGACGACGATCCAGGTGTCGGTGAAGTTCCAGTCCATCGGAGCAGGGCCGCCCGGGGAGAGCAGCTCGTGGTGGCTTGAAGTGGCGAGTGAAAAGTAAAAAGGAAAAAGTGGAAAGTGAGCGCTTGGGGAGTGAGTCGCTCGTTTCTAGCTCATCTGCCATCTGCCATCTGCCATCTACGATCCATGATTCAGGGTGGCTGGGGTGGCGCGCTTGGGAGGCGGGGCTAGATCCGGTGCGGGCTGGCCGGGATCTGGAGGTCGGGGGCGAGCTCGCGTTCGAGCTCGCGGACCATCTCGGGTCCGAGGATGTGCTCGACCATGTCGGCGTCGCGGTCGACGTGGCTCGGGGCGATGTCGGCATGGCGGATGAGGTAGAGCTCCCACAGGCGGTGGTTGCGGGTGATCCGGGCGGCCTCGCCGAAGCCGGACTCCGAGAGCAGGATGCTGTCGGGGTCCGCGGTGGACTCGAGGTGGTCCTCGCGGCGGGCCAGCGAGAGCAGTTGCTTGAGCTGGTGCGGCGTCCAGCTGCGGTGGGCCAGCAGCTCGCCGCGCGGCACCGGGTGGTTGGCGATCGGGCCCGCGTCGCCCTCGAGCACCTCGTAGACCGAGCGCAGCAGGTGCTGGCGGCCGACTCGGCGCTGCAGGTGGCGGTGGTCGAGGTAGCGCGGGACGATGCCGCGCTTGGTGCCGAAGAACATGCTGACCAGGAAGACGCTGGCCGCGGCGATCACGATGACCGCCCCGGCCGGGGTGTCCTGGAGCAGGGCGCTGAGCGAGGCGCCGAGCCAGCCGCTGAAGGCGCCGATGATGCCGGAGAGGACCAGCATCACGCCCAGCCGCTCGGTCCAGAACCGCGCCGCGGCGGCGGGGATGATGAGGAAGGCGATGACCAGGATCAGGCCGACCGACTGCAGCCCGATGACCGTCACCGCGGTCACCAGGCCGAGCAGCAGCACGTCGAGGAGCAGGACCGGCCAGCCCTGTGACGCGGCGTAGCTCTCGTCGAAGCACAGCAGCGTGAACTCCTTGAGCAGCACGATGGAGACGGCGCAGGCGGCGACCGACACCGTGGCGATGAAGGTGAAGTCGGACAGGACGATCGAGGCGGTCTTGCCGTAGACGAAGGACATCAGCCCGCTGGCATCGGGAAGGTTGCGGACCATCTGCAGGATCGCCACCCCGGTGCCGAAGAACACCGACAGGACGAAGCCCATGGCGACGTCGTCGCGCAGGCGGGTGGTGCGGCGGATGGCGAGCATGACCGCGACCCCGGCCAGCCCGGAGAGGGTCGCCCCGCCGAGCAGGGCGGGCAGGCTCTTTCCCGCGCCGCCGAGCGAGGTCAGGATGGCGAAGGCCAAGGCGATGCCGGGCAGGGTGGCGTGCGACAGCACGTCACCCATCAGCGAGCGCTTGCGCAGCAGCAGCAGGCTACCGACCACCCCCGAGCCGAGCCCGAGCAGCGCCGTCGCCCCCACGACCAGCTGCGTGTTGTAGTCCTGCAGGAGCAACACGCGAAGGAAGTCGTCGAGGGTGAAGGGCATGGGAGATGGGAGATCTTGGATCATGGATCTTCGATCATGGATGGTGGATGGTGGATGGTGGATGGAAGATGGTGGATGAACTTGAAACGAGCGATTCACCCCTCAAGCACTTTCACTGCTCACTGCTCACTGCTCACTGCTCACTGCTCACTGCTCTCCGCTCTCCGCTCACTGGCTCACCTAGCTTCGGGTCAGCGCGTTGGCGGCGCGGTCGAGCAGGGCGAGGCGGCCGCCGTAGGTCTTCCTGAGGTTGTCATCGGTGAAGACTTCCGCGGTCGGGCCGGAGGCGACCACCCGCATGTTGAGCAGCACGGTCCAGTCGAAGTATTCGCCAACCGTGGCGAGGTCGTGGTGGACGACCAGGCAGGTCCGGCCGCGCTCGCGGAGCTCCTTGAGCAGGGTGACGATGGCCTGCTCGGTGGCGGCGTCGACCGCGGCGAAGGGTTCATCCATGAAGTAGACCCGGGCATCCTGGGCGAGCGCCCGGGCCAGGAAGACGCGCTGCTGCTGGCCGCCGGAGAGCTGGCTGATCTGGCGGTGGGCGAGGGACCCGATGCCGACCTTCTCGAGCGCCTCCATGGCGGCGGCGCGCTGCTTGCGGCCGACCCGGCGGAACCAGCCGAGGCGGCGGTAGGTGCCCATGGCGACCACGTCGAGCGCCGACACCGGGAAGTCCCAGTCGACGCTCTCGCGCTGCGGCACGTAGCCGACGAGGTGGCGGTTGGCGCGGTAGGGCTTGCCGTAGATGTGCGCCCAGCCGGAGGTCTTCGGGATCAGGTCGAGGCAGGCCTTGATCAGGGTCGACTTGCCGGCGCCGTTGGGGCCGACGATGCCGACCAGCTTGCCCTCCGGGATGTTCAGCTCGACGTCCCAGATGACCGGCTTGCGCTGGTAGGCGACGGTCAGGTCGTGGACCGTGAGCGGGTAGTCCGGTGGGTGTTCGTGGTGCATGGTCAGAAGCGCACGGTGAAGCCCGAGAACAGCCCGAGATCCTCGGCATGCCCATTCAGCCCGATCTGGGCGCCGGCGTCGAGCAGCAGGTTGCGGTTCACCGCGTAGGTCAGGCCGCCGGCCAGATAGGGCTCGTAGCGGTCCTCGCCGAGGATGCCGACGTACTCGACGAAGCAGCCCCAGGACCGGGTCAGGTCGAAGCCGAGCACGGCGGAGTGGAGGAACTCGAAGGCATGGTCGCCCGCGCCGTCGTCGAGGTAGTCGAGTTCCGCCATGAGTCCGAGACCGAGGCCGTCGGCGAGGTCCATCGAGAAGGGAACGATCAGTCCGCCTTCCCACTCGCCGTTGCTCGGGGCCGTGCCCGTGGGGATCTTGACGAAGGGGAACAGGGCAAGCGCGGTGTCGCCGCCGTCGTTGCCCCAGAGGTTCCACTTCAGCCGCAGGGTGAGGTCGCCGAAACCCTCGGCATCCGCAACCGGGCCGGCGTTGTTCTCGAAGATGTAGCTGTCCCACACGACCTGGAGGTCGGTGTGGTCGCTGAGGCCGAGTTTGAAGTTGGTGGCCATCACCGTGTGGGTGTCGTCGCGGCCGTCGCGGCGCCAGTCGAAGATGCTCGCCTCGATCTGGACGTGGCCGGCGTCCACCGTGATCGGGCTTTCGGTGGCGTCCGGGCGGTCGGCGGAAAGTTCGCGCATCGACTCGGCCGGAACCGGATCGAAGAGTGAGTGGGCCGTGAGGCACGGGGCAAGGGACAAGGACAGCAGGGTGGCGAGCGGGATTCGCGGGAGCTTCGTGTTCATGGATGTCTTGGAGGTTCGGGAGTCGGAGCGGGGCTCAGTTCAGCTTGCCGTGGAGGCCCTTCTCCGGGGCCTCGCCTCCCAGCGCGCGGGTGATGGTGGTGATGTTGTGGTCGATCATGCCGATGTAGGTGCCCTCGTAGGTCCCGGGGGCACCCATGGCATCGGAGAACAGCTCGCCACCGATGGAGACCTCGTGGCCGCGGGCGCGGGCGCCCTCGACGAGGGCCTCGACCGATTTCCGCGGCACCGAACTCTCCACGAACACCGCGGGGATCTCGCGCGCAATCAGCTGCTCGACGAGCTCGTTGATGCCCTTCAGACCGGCCTCCGACTCCGTGCTGATCCCCTGGATGCCGCGGACCTCGAGGCCGTAGGCGCGGGCCATGTAGCCGAAGGCGTCGTGGGCGGTCACCAGCACCCGCTGCCTCTGCGGGATGCTCCCGAGCGAGCGGCGGGCGTAGTCGTCGAGCCTCTCCAGTTCCTTGCGGTACTCGGCTGCGTTCGCGCGGAAGGCGTCGGCATGGGCGGGGGCGAGATCGACCAGCGCAGCGGTGATGACGTCGGTGGCCTTGCTCCAGCCGGCGACGTCCATCCAGACGTGCGGGTCGTAGTGGTCGGCCCCGTCGGTCATGGCGTAGCCGGGACTTTCGAGGATCAGGTCGGTCACCGCGTGGACCGGCTTTCCGGAGCGGGCGAAGCGCGCCATGGTGTCGCTCATCTTCCCCTCGAGCATCATGCCGTTGTAGAGGATCAGGTCGGCGGACTGCAGCTGCTTGAGGTCGCTGGTGGTCGGCAGGTAGAGGTGCGGGTCGACCCCCTCGCCGATGATGTTGTCGACCTCGACGTGGTCGCCGCCGACCTCGCGGGCGACGTCGGCGATCATCGCGATGGTGGCGACCACCCGGGGCTTCGCGTCGCCGGATGCCGTCCCGGCGGAATCCCGGCAGGAGGGGAGGAGCAGGCCAAGGAAGAGGGTCGGCAGGATGAGGCGGTGGAAAGTTCGTCGCATGGGCCGACAAGAATCCATCACTTTGAGTATTCAAAGAAAAAAAATGTGGCATTCAAAAAATGGGCTGCGACCGGCGGTGGAATCGGGTTTTTCCGGAGCCTTCGGGCTGGCATCGCGGTGCCTGGCTGGCACCTTGACGGGAATGTCGGAGCGATTGGCTGGAGTGTTGTTGCCGGTGTTCTCGGTGCGCCGGGGTGGGGAAATGGGGAGGTGGAAATCGGGAATCTCGTGACCGCCAAGGAAACTGCCGGACGCCCCCGGGACCTAGGCGACCTCAACAAATTGCGGCGGGCCGAGAGGGAAGGGGGCTGTGACTCCAGCGGATGCTGATGTTCCACCCTGTCGGATTTCCGAGTTGTCCGATCCATCCCGCCTGATCTTGTTCTGCACAAAAAGTGTTCATAGGATCACTTTTTGTGCCCTCCATCTACCAACCCCGACGCCCCCGCGCCTCGCCTCTGTGGCAAATCGTCCACCACGCCTGGGGGGACTTCCTCGCCACTACGAGCACTGCCATCGCAGGGCCCACGGCCCCCTCCACGAGCAAGCCGGCCAAAGACCACACGATCTACCCCTATCAACTTAGAAACCGGGAGATCACCGAGGTTGATGAGGTCTGGTGCGCGGACATCACTTACATCCCGATGGAGCGCGGCCATGCCTACCTTGTGGCGATCATGGACTGGCATAGCCGCGCGGTCCTTGCCTGGGGGCTGAGCAACACGATGGACAGCGGCTTCTGCGTGCGTGCGCTCAAGGAAGCGATGTCACGGACAGGTCGTAGGCCGAAGATTTTCAACACCGACCAGGGCAGTCAGTTCACGGGCCGGGACTGGATCTCCACACTGGAGGCCCACGGGATCGAGATCAGCATGGACGGCAAGGGCCGGTGGATGGACAACGTGTTCATCGAGCGGCTGTGGCGAAGCTTGAAGTATGAGAAGATCCGGCTGTGGAGCTACGACACGGTAGGCGACCTGAGAGGCCACGTCGCCGACTGGATGGACTTCTACAACCATCGGCGCAAACACCAGGCGCTCGACTACGCGACGCCGTGGTCGATCTACGAACCGATCAAACAACGAGCCGCATGATCCCCGGGGCGGCGACCGTGGCTGGAAAGGCTCCATTCCGGGGCTTCCGCTACGCTCCAGCCCCTCCATTCCACCTTTCCAGCCACGGAGCAAACCAACCCCAACCGTCCCCCAGCCCAGCATCAACGAAATCACGAATCGACTGGCAACGAACGCGGGGCCACTTCAAATCCGTCGGAGGTGGATCGCCGGAGGGCGCGGGGTAGGGGAAAAAAGGCCGGTGCCTCGGAGAGGTCACCGGCCCTGGGGATCGCGCCGCCCGATCCCGGTCAGTTAGCGGAGCGGGCGGGATCGTCAGCGAGGTCAGGCATCGACGTCGATGGCGGCGTACTCGCCGTCCTTGCGGCGGTAGAGGATCGTCTGGCAGCCGCGCCGGGCGCTCTTGTAGAGGATGAACGGGCGGTCGGAGAGCTCGAGCTCCATGACGGCGTCCTCCTTGTACATCGTGCGCATCGGGTAGCGCTCGCGGTGGACGATGAAGGGCTCGGGGTCGTGCTCGGATTCCTCCGGGTGGTCGAGGGCCGACTCATCGAAGTAGCTCTCGTCGATGTAGCGGATCGACTCCTGGCGGTGCGGCCGCCGCTTCTTGAGCAGGCGGGTCTTCTGCTTGCGCATGCGGCGGGCGATCTTGTTGATCGTCTCGTCGATGGCGGCGTACATGTCACCGCCCTCGGTGTGGGCCTCGATGGTGATGTTGTTGGTGCAAAATAGGAGAATCTCGGCGATGTGACGGTTCTTCTGGACGTCCAGGATGGCCTTGGCCTCGATGATCTTGGGGTAGTCCAGGTGGAGGCCCTCGATCTTCTTCTGGGCGTACTCGCGGAGCGAGTCGGTCACGGTCTCATGACGCACGGTCACAGTGATGGGCAGATTCACGTTTTCGGTTTGCATGGTGTTTCTCCTTTTCTGTGGGTCGGTCACGGTTTCATCCGTCCGATCCATTGCGTATATTGGACCATGAAGTGCCGTGGATCCATGCTGTTCTTGCGGAAAATGCGGCATCCGGCGACGCCTGTCGGGAGGCCGTGGAATCCCCGCGGAACCAAGGATTTCTCGGTCGTTTCCGACCTTCCGGAGCGCCCCGCCGGAGGCCTGCCGCCAAGGGGCTCATCGGGGCCGGTTGGCGCCCCTCCGGGAGGCGGGTTCGGGCCCGGATCGGGACGCCCCCGGAGGTCCCGCGCTCAGCCGAAAATCGACCGGATCGGGCTGCCGCCGCGGCCGCCCATGCGGAACGGGCGGCGTGACGGCGACATCAGAGCGAGGTCGTGGGGGAGGCCGAGGGCGAAGGCGATGGTGGCGTTGAAATCCTGCGCGCTGACCGGGTTCTCGGTGACCTCGGAGGCCTTCGCGTCGGTGGCGCCGTGGGCCTGGCCGCCGCGGATGCCGCCGCCGGCGAGCAGGCAGGAGAAGGCCTTGGGGAAGTGGTCGCGGCCGGCGTTGGGCTTGACCTTCGGGGTGCGGCCGAACTCGGTGGCCACGACCACCAGGGTGGAGTCGAGCAGGCCGCGGGCGGAGAGGTCGTCGAGCAGCGAGGCGAGCGCCTGGTCGAGCACCGGGATCTTCTGCTCCATCTGCTCGAAGTTGTCGGCGTGCCAGTCGAAGCCGCCGTACTCGACCTCGACGTAGCGCACGCCGCGCTCGACGAGCCGGCGGGCGAGCAGCACGCCCTGGCCGAAACGGTCGTTGCCGTAGGCGGCGCGGGTGTCGGCATTCTCGCGCGACAGGTCGAAGGCCTCGAGGTCCTTGCTGCGCATCATTCGGACGGCGGAGTCGTAGACCTCGTTGTAGGCGCGCACCGACCTGTGGCCTTGGTGGTAGGTGGCGTCGAAGTCGTGGTTGAGCTCGCGGCGCAGGTCGAGCTGGCGGCGGAAGGACTCCTCGTCGGTGTTCTTGCGCCGGCGGACGTTCTGCAGGCCGAGCTTGGGGTCGCCGATCGGCAGCGGGCCGTACTGCGGCTCGAAGAAGCCACCGCCGGGGTGGCGGTTGCCGCCGCCGACGAGGACGTAGGCGGGCAGGGCGTCGTTGAGCGGCTGGGCCAGGCGGGACACCCACGAGCCGGTCGAGGGGTGGGTGATGGTGCCGCGCGGGGCGTAGCTGGTGTGCATCAGGTACTTGCCCTGCTCGTGCGCGCCCTGCTTGGTGCTGAGCGAGCGGACCAGGGCGACCTTGTCCATGTGTCGGGCCAGCATCGGCAGGCACTCGCCGAGCTGGATGCCGTCGACATTGGTCGGGATGGCCGAGACCGGCCCGCGGATCTCGCGGGGCGCCTCCGGCTTGGGGTCGAAGGTGTCGATGTGGCTCATGCCCCCCGCCATGTAGAGGTAGATGACGTGCCTGGCGCGGCCGCCGCCCGCCTTCACGACCTCCGGGTGGGCGGCGAGGGCGCGCGGGTGGAACAGGCTGGCCGCGGTGCCGCCAATGCTCAGGCCGAAGCAGGTGCGGGCGGTGCGGGCCAGGAAGGCGCGGCGGCTGAGGTCCTCGTCGGTGTCGGGGTGCATGGCGGTGGTGAGTCGGGGCGGTCCGCTGCGGCGGGGTCGGACCACGGGGCTAGCGGATGAAGAGGAACTCGTTGGAGGTGAGCATCGCCCGGGTCAGGTCGCGCAGCGCGGTCGGGTCGTCGGTGTAGGGCGCGAAGCGCTCGGTCTCGGCCGCCGACGGCGGGCGCGCGTAGAGGGTGTGGAACAGGAGGTCGAGGCGGGTGCCGGGCGACTCGATCTTCCTCAGCTGCCGGGCGAGGCGGGTGTTCGGGTGGGCGATGATGTCGGTCTTGGGGTCATTGAGCAGGGCGAGGGCCTGGGGGATGGTGGCGATGGTGTGGCGCGACGACGAGGTCTGGCGGTCGGAGCCGCCGAACTCGCGGACCAGGGTGCCGGGCCGGAAGGGCGCCGGATGTTCCGAGGCCCTCAGCGGTTGATTGTTTCTTCCCTTCCTGTCGTCGGCGGGGCTCGCGAAGGCGCGCAGCGGATCGCGCTCGCGATTCAGCTGCTGGACCCGCTTGCGTTTTCGCTCGATGTCCTGCCGGATCGACTTGCGTTGTTCCTGGCTGCCGGCGTCGGCAAGGGACTGGCGGGCTTCGCGGATCTCCGACTGCGCCTTGCGGAAGGCCTCGTCGGCCTGCTTCACCGACTTCGAGAGTTCCACGAGGTCATCGGTCGATGCCTCGAGCATGCGGTGGACCTGGTCGCGGTAGTCCTGCCAGCGGTCGCCGTGCCTAGTGCTTGGCTCATCGCATCCGGCGCCGCTGCGCAGGACCAGGAAGCTGTCGAAGAGCTGCTCGGCGCTCATCCGCCGCAGGGTGGGTCCCTGAACCGGTGCGGCGACTCCCATGGCGGGTTCGACGGCCGCCGACTGGCGCTGGAAGATGCGGGTGTGGAAGAGGATGCGCTGGAACTGGCGCAGGTCGTGGTCGACGTCGCGCATCGCCTTCTCGAGGAGGGCGAGCACCTCGGGGTGGGCCGGCTCGGAGTCCTCCTTCCAGTCATCGACCGGCTCGTGGAGACCGTGGCCGAAGGTCCGCCGCCACAGGCGGTTGGCGATGACCTTGGTGAAGTAGGGATTGTCCCGGTGGGTGACCCAGTCGGCGAAGGAGGTGCGACGGTCCTGCGGGGCGACTCCGCCGACCCGGGGCCCGAACAGCGTCTCGGGGGCGACCGCGGACTCCGGCTCGGCGTCCGAATACTGGTAGTCCTCGGGCAGCTTCAGCTTGCGCCTCGGGTCGTCAATCAGGGCGTTGCGGTTGAACTCGTTGAACAGGGGGCGGAACTTCCGCTTGGCCTGCTGGATGTTGCGGTTGCGCTGCTGTTGCAGCTTCCGCTTCCGTTGCGCCTGCTCCTTCTTGCCGGGCTTGGGCTGGTTGCGCGGGGTCACCGCCCTGGCGGGCTTGTCCGCGGGGAGGGTGTCGACGGCCAGCCGGTGGAGCTTCTGGTCGGCGTCGCGGCTGCGGTAGTTGAAGCCGCCGGTGAAGGCCGCCATCCGGTAGTAGTCGAACTGTGACCAGTCGTCGAAGGGGTGGTCGTGGCACTGCGCGCAGCCGATCTGCCGGCCGAGGAAGACCTGCATCGAGTTGCTGAAGTTATCCAGCTGCATGTTGCGGTCGCGGAGGTAGTAGCCGACGGCGGGGTCGTCGACGCAGTGGCCCTCGGCGGCGAGCATCTCGTTGACCAGCTGGTTCCACGGCTTGTCCTCGGCGAGCGAGCGGCGCAGCCAGACGTGCCAGCCGAGGCCGTGCTTCTGGTTGTTGGTCTCGACCCGCAGCAGGTCGGCGGTCCAGTTGAACAGGTGCGAGTCGAAGCCCGGCGAGGCGGTCAGCTCGTCGATCAGCCGCGCGCGCCTGTCGGCGTCGGTCGACTCGAGGAACCGGCGCGCTTCGGCCTCGGTCGGGATGCGGCCGATGATGCCGAGGTAGGCGCGGCGGAGGAAGGTGGCGTCGTCGGTGAGCGGCAGGGGCTCGAGACCGGCCTGGTGGAGGTCGCGCTCGACCAGCTGGTCGATGCGGGCGGCCATCTCGCGGACCTCGGCGGCGGGAAGGGGGGCGGCGCGGAGCGCTGCCGGGGCGCCGGCGGTGGCGAGGGCGGCGAGGGCGGCGAGGGCCGCCAGCCCGGCGGTCAGCCGGGTCGCTTGGAAAAAGCCGGATCCCATGGCTTCAATGGCTACCGGGTGGTGCCGATGGGTCTTTCAAGGCACCGGCCCGACCGGGCCGGAACCGGTTCAGTAGCTGATCAGTGAGACCAGCTCGGCGTCGCTGAAGTCGCCGGGATTCTCGGCGGCGACGATCAGGACCTCGGTGCGCAGGCCGTCCTCGACCGGGGTGAGCTCGAGCTCGGTGGCCGAGTCGGCCGGATCGGCTGCGCCGGCGGCGTCCGCCTCGGTCCCGGCGATGGGGCCGGCGGGGCCGGCCGCGATGTCGGGACCGCCGGAAATGGCCATGGCAAGGACCACGGCCGCCGCGGCGGCGAGGCCGCTGGAGATGGCCAGCGGGGCGAACCAGCGCTGCCAGCCGGTGGCCGCCGGCGAACTCTCCTGCAGGCGGGCGGCGCGGACGACCTTGGAGGCGAAATCCGGCCGTGCCCCGGGGCGCGGGGAGGCGCGGACCAAGTCCCACAGCGGGTCCTTTTCCATCGCTTCCAGTTCGTCGCGGTCGGGGCCTCTCATTTCCTCGGTGAGTGTATCCACCAGAGAAACCGGGACGAAGGGGAAAAGTTGCGCGCCCGCGGGGAAATCGGGCGATTTCGCCGGCGAGACGGGACCCGGGGGGTGGTCGGGGGCGGACGGATGGAGCCCGCCGCGGCGGGTCACACGCCGCGGCGGTCGCCCCACAGGCGGACGTGGAGGCGGTCGGCGAAGCGCCAGCCGCGGCGCAGGCAGGCCGCGGCGACCTCGCCGGCGTGGCGGTCGAGGTCGGCCCCGCGGCGGCCCTCCGGCATCACCAGCAGGCGCCCGGCGGGGAGGTCGAAGCGGTCGCGGAGCGCCTCGATCTCGGCGAAGTCGGCCTCGCCGCGGGCGACGAACTTGAACCAGGCGCGCGGGTCGTCGCGGAAGAATTCGAGCGCGCGGGGGACCAGCCGCAGCGATTCCGCCATGCCGGAGTTGGCCAGCTTGGGCGAGACGTTGAACTGGTCGACCGCCGCGGCGAAGGCCTCGCCGGGGACCAGGCTGCCGTTGGTCTCGACCTCGAAGACATAGGCCGGGTCGGCGCGGCGCAGGCGCTCGATGAGGGCGCACCAGTCGTCCTGCTGCAGCAGCGGCTCGCCGCCGGTCAACACGACCCGCCGCGCGGGGTGGCGGAGGACGAGATCGGCGACGTCAGCGACCTCCATGTCGAGGATCACCCGGCTCTTGTCGTGCTTCGCCCCGCCGGCATCGGCATCCTTGTCGTGCTTCCACGGCGTGCCCTCGAAGTTCCAGGTGTACTCGGTGTCGCACCACTGGCAGTGGAGGTTGCACAGCGCGGCGCGGACGAAGACCGCCGGCAGCCCGGCGGAGACGCCCTCGCCCTGGATCGTGTGGAAGATCTCCGGGCCGTCGTCGAGTCGCGCGAGTTTCATCGGGGTCGGGGTGATTGAGGGATTGCGGGATTGAGGGAGTCGGGTGTGGGGGTTTAGCTGGCCGGGTGAGCATCGTGACGGGGAGGGGAGACGAAGGCGAGACCGACCTCTTGTTCGGCAAGCGGACGGCGAAGACCGGGCGTCGGGTCGAGGCCCTTGGCGCGGTCGACGAGTTGAACGCGGCGCTGGGCATGGCGCGCGCCTCCGGGGCCTTGGCCGGGGTCGAGGAGATCATCGACCGGGTGCAGGAGCAGCTCGTCGGGCTGATGGGCCAGCTGGCCTGCCTGGCGGAGGACGAGGAGCGCTATCGCGAGAAGGGCTACGCCCGCGTGGAGTCCGCGGAAGTCGAGTGGCTCGAGGCGACCGCGCGCGAGTTCGAGTCGCGCGGGGTGCGCTTCGAGGGCTGGGCGCGTCCGGGCGCCGAGCACTCGCTGAGCCGCGCGGCGCTCGACCTGGCCCGGGCGGTGGCGCGCCGTGCCGAGCGGCGGGTGCTGGAACTCCACGAGGCCGAGGGCCCGCTGCCCCATCCCGTGCGCCTCTACTTCAACCGCCTCTCCGACCTCCTCTGGATCCTCGCCCGGGTGGGAGTGGATGATTGAGGGTCCTCCGACCTCCGCTGCTGGTCACCCTCACTCGTCACTCGTCACCGGTCACTCGTCACTGGTCCCCCGTTCCTCGCGCAGGAGGACCCAGGTGGCGCCCCAGCTGCCGCTGCCGGCGCCGGCGGGGTATTGGAACTCGGCGACTTCGGGCATTTGGCGGAGCAGGGCGTGGACGCCCTCGCGGAGGGTGCCACTGCCCTTGCCGTGGACCACGCGGACCTCGCGGATGCCCTTGCGGCGGCATTCCTCGAACCAGGCGGGCAGGAGCTCCGGCAGGTCGCGCGGGCGGAAGGTGTGGAGGTCGAGTTCCGAACCGACCTCGATTCGCTGGGGTTCGGGTTCCATCGCCGGGAATGGAGTGAAAAAATGCCCGTGGATCCGAGATTTTTCTCTTTCCAAGCCGGGGAGGCCCTCATACTCAGTCCGCCCCCGGGCAACGGTGGCCGTAGCTCAGTTGGTAGAGCCCCGGATTGTGATTCCGGTTGTCGCGGGTTCGAGTCCCGTCGGTCACCCCACCTTCTCCTCCGGAGAGGCCGTGATCTTGCGGCCTCCCGGGAGGAGAGGGCGGTCAACGAACCGGATCGCCATGGAAAGCCTCGAGGATCGTCTCGGATACAAGTTTCGGAACTCGTTTCTGCTTGCGGAAGCGATGACCCACCCGAGCCTCGCCTACGAGTCGCAGCGGCCGCACTTCGACAACCAGAGGCTCGAGTTCCTCGGCGACGCGGTGCTGCAGCTGATCCTGACGGAGGACCTCTTCAAGATGTTCCCGGATTTCCCGGAGGGTCGCCTGACCAAGCTGCGCTCGCGGCTCGTCTCGCGGCGGGCGCTGGCGCGCTTCGCGTTGACCATCGACCTCGGCAGTTACGTCCTGCTCGGCAAGGGCGAGGAGGCGACCGGGGGGCGGCGCCGGGTGTCGACCCTGGCGGATGCCTTCGAGGCCCTGGTCGGGGCGGTCTACCTCGACGCCGGCTACGAGGAGTCCCGTGAGCTGGTGCTGCGACTGTTCCAGAGCGAGATCGAGGCGCTCGCCAGCAGCCCGGAGGAGCGCAACCCGAAGGGCGAGCTGCAGGAGTGCCTGCAGGCGATCCAGCCGGAGCCGCCGGAGTATGAGATCCTCGGCGAGAAGGGGCCGGACCACCGCAAGGTGTTCCAGGCCCAGGTGCGCTGGCGCGGACTGATCCTCGCGATCGGCCGCGGCAAGAGCAAGAAGGAGGCCGAGGCCCGCGCCGCCAGCGAGGCGCTGCGCAACCGGGTGTGGGAGGTCGAGGGCAACCAGAAGGCCTCCGGCGGGTCCGCTGGCTGAGCGGGCCGCGGACCCGTTTTTCAGGGTGCTTCGGCAGGCAGAAGCCTGCGGTCCGATGGGGGGTGTTGATCGGAGCGCCGACTTCAGTCGGCTGAGAGGTGGGGTGGCGGAGTGAAAGGGGGCTTCGGGCGCGACTGGGGTCGCGCGGTCCGATGGGGAGGGCCGCGGAACCTCACCAGGTCGGATTGATTCCCAGAACTCGTATCAGGCGCGCATCCGCGAGTAGGCGCGGAGGTAGCCGACGCACTGCGCGATCTCCGGCTGGGAGGTCTTCCAGTTGTGCTCGTACTCGATCGAGACGTTGCCGGCGAAGCCGTGCCGGCGGACCTCGTCGAGGATCGCGATGTTGTCGATGATCCCGGTGCCGAAGGGGCGGTCGTGGGTCCACTCGCTGGTCGAGGCGCGCTCCTTCATGTGGAAGGCGTGGACCCGCGGCGCGACCTTGCGGATCACCTCGAGCGGGTCGAGGCCGGAGGTCGCCCAGTGGCCGATGTCGGCGCAGTAGCCGATGCGCTCGTCGCGGCCGTCGATCGCGTCCCAGATCTTGTCGGGATTCCACAGCTTGGTGGGTCGCGGGTGGTTGTGGAAGCAGACCTTGAGCTCGTACTCGGCGGCCAGCTTCTCGAGGGTGTCGAGCGACTCGAGCGACTCGGTGGTGATGCCGTAGAGCCCGAGCGCCTTGGCGAAGTCGAAGACCACCCGGGCCTCGGACTCGTCCTTCGAGACCGGCGTCACGCCGAAGTTGACCGGGCGCACGCCGTGCTTCCCGCAGTGTTCGAGAATGGCGGGGACCAGCTCGGCGGCGCGGGCGGGGTCGACCTTGGCGCCCTGCAGCGGGTGGTCGCGGTAGTCGTCGGTGTCGGGCAGCAGGCGCTGGCCGGGATAGACCTCGATGCCCGGCGCGCCGGCGGCGGCGGCGAGCTCGATCGCCTCGAACAGGCTGAACTCCTTGAACGACCAGCACTGGACGGAGATGGCGAAGCCGGCCGCGGTGAGGCTCTCGCCGGGGATCGGCGCTCCTTTCGAGCGCAGGGCGAGCAGGGCGGAGGCGGCGGGGACCATGGTGAGCAGGGAGCGTCGTTTCATCGGCACGTGCGCAGGCTAGCCGCGAATCGGCGGACAGGCAAAGCCTCGCTGAGTTGCCGGGCGTGCCTGCAGGGTGTTGGCTCGGGGCATGGCCACCGAATTCCGCCCCGACCTGCCGGTGTGCCCGCACCTGCCGGCGGTCGCCCGGCCGCTGACGGCGGCGGTGGCCCGCGCCGGGCGGGCCGGCGGGCCGGCGGCGGACTACCGGGTCTCGCTCGACTACGCCCAGTCGCTGTGGCGTGAGGGCAAGCCGGCGCAGGCGCTGCTGCAGCTGAACCGTGCCTGGGCGGCGGACCTGCAGGGCGACGAGGCGGTCCTGCGCGAGTGGCCGCCGCCGTACCGGGCGCTCGACTGGATCCTGCGCGATGCCGGCCGCAGCGGCTTCCTCGGCAACCCGGTGCGCCACTTCCAGCACCTCGCCACCCGGATGAACGCGGTCCGTCCGGTGCCGCGGCGCTGGCGGGCCTGGGCCGGGATGCACCTCGCCGCACGCCTGCTCGATCCGCGGGACTTTCCGCCCGACGAGCCGCAGCGGTTGGCCGAGAAGCTGGTCATTCCCGGGATCGATGAGGTGATCGCCGGGCTTGAAACCCACGGCTGGGCGGGCGAGGCCGCGGTCTTCACGGCCGTCTGGGAGAATGCCTGAGCAGCAGGCCGAGTGGGCTGAGTGGGCCGGCCGGTGGTGAATTCACCCGGTGTCAGCGGGAAAAAATCGACCGGATCTTCGAATTGCGCCGACGGATGTCTGGGCCATGATGGCGCCGTGCCGGAAACCATCGAGGCCGAGGTGATTTCGATCGACGGGGCGAGTCCACCGCCGGGCCGCAATCCCGTGCCCGAGGCCGGCGGCTTGCCACCGTGGAGTCAGATGCGCGGGCGGGTGGCCCAACTGGACACCCGCTGGTGGCCCCTGTGGCTGGTGCTCGGGGCGATCGCCCTGGTCCTGGCGCTGACGGTCGGGGTGGTCTTCGGGCTCATTTACCTGGTCCTGAAGGGCTTGGTCTCACTCTTGCGCCTGCTTGCCGCGCCGTTCGGGCGCGCGTGATGGGGGAAGCGGCAGTTGTTCCGCACTTGTTCACAGATGGGCATCGATGTCACCGCGACGCCCCGCGATGCCGAGGCAGCTTTTTCACTTTTCTCGCCAACCGGCGAGGCCGGCACCGGGCCGAGCGATGTGAATAACTTGTGGAAAGCTGTTTGTGACGGTCTCGTTTGATTCCCAACTCACTGATCGATAGGGATTTGAGTTGAGTGGTGCTCGTCGGACGCCCCATCCGGTCGTGAATAAGAATCTGGGGGTATTTGCCCAAAAACCGGCCATTTTCCGTGGTTCCACGCCCTTCATTCCCCAAATGGGTAGGGGCTGCAGAGGATATGCGGGGGACCTCCGTCCATCTTCCTTACCACTTGTTCACAGCGCCGCGTAATGGCCGCGGCGACGGGGGGAGGGCCCGGCGGCTTGCGGGCGGCGTCTCCTTTGAGTCAGCTCCACTCAGCTCGAGTAGGAATCGAGCAGCTGCTGGGCCTTGTCGGCGGCGACGCCCTCGTGGAAGTCGTCGTTGACGAGGCAGACCGGGGCGGTGCCGCAGGAGGCGAGGCACTCGGCAAACTCGACCGACCAGGTCCCGCAGGGCGAGACGGCGATCGGGTGGTGATGCGGGTCGAGCGAGTCGCGGTCGATGCCGGTGATCTCGCACAGCTTGTCCATCAGCTCGTAGGACCCGCCCATGGCGCAGGACAGGGTGCGGCAGACGCGGATGTGGAACTTGCCCGGCGCCGACTGGCGGAAGCCCGGGTAGAAGGTGACCACCTCGAGGACGCGGATGGGCTCGACGCCGATGCGCTTGGCGGTCCAGTCGATCGCCTCGGCGGACAGGAAGCCGTGGTGGTGCTGGATGTGGTGCAGGATCGGCAGCACGGCGGAGCGCTTGCGATCCTCGGGAAACTGGGCGATGCGCTTGTCGGCCTCGGCTTCCAGCTCCGGCGTCGGGGCGAAGGGGGCGAAGTGCTTGGTGCCCGGGGTTTCGGGCGATGCGACGAGGTCCTCGAGGGTGGATGAACTCATGCGGGTCGGTCAGTCGGTGACGAGTTGCTTGAGGCGATCGAGATCGCCGCGGAAGTTGCCGAGATTCTCGCCTTCTAGGTCGCAGACGATCACCGAGGGGATCCCGGTGACGCCGTGGCGGAACTTCTTCTTGAAGTCCTCGGCCTCCTTGAGCTCGAGCATCGGCCAGGGCATCTTCTTGTCCTCGGCATACTGCTCCATCGCGTCCTCGCTGCTGTCGCTGGTGATGAGGACGAGCTCGAAGTTGTCGTTTTTGTTGTCGTTGTAGAAGTCGACCAGCGTCGGGGTGAACTTCTGGCACGGGCCGCACCAGGAGGCGGTGTAGTAGAAGACGTAGTATTTCTTCGGTTTGGTGGCGTCCTTGCAGCGCTTCACCGAGCGGCCCTGGAGGCGTACCAGGTTGCCGTCGAGGATCTCGTCGAAGACGCTCTCCGGACCGGCCGCGGCCGCCTCCTCGTCCCCGGGCGACTGCCATTCCTCGAGTCGCTTGGCGTCGGCCTCGGAGAGATCCGATGCCTTGAGGGTGGTGGTGCGGCCATCGCGCATGCGGAAGGTGCCGACCTTCACGCCGTTCAATTCGGTGACCCGGACGAGCTCGAGCTCGGCGCTGCGCCCGTCGGAACTGGTCCAGGGTTCGAAACCGGCGAGGCTGGTGCCGGCGAGAAGCGGGGCGATCAGGAGGCTGAGTGCGAGCGAGGCTTTCATGATGCTGGCCTTATAGCCCTCAGCGGTCGCACTCGCCCATCACAAAGTCGAGCGATCCGAGGACCGCCGGGATGTCGGAGACCATGTGCCCGGGAAGGAGGTTCGACAGGATCGAGAGGTTGCAGAAGGAGGGGCTGCGGATCTTGAGCCGGTGCGGCACGCCGCCGCCGGTCGAGTGGATGTAGAAGCCGAGCTCGCCCTTGGGGTTCTCGGCACCGAAGTAGACCTCACCCGCGGGGGCGTCGATGCCCTGGGTGGCGACGATGAAGTGGTGGATGAGCTCCTCCATCGACATCAGCACACGCTCCTTGTCGGGCAGCATGCTCTTCGAGTTGGCCAGGTTGACCTCGCCGGAGGGCATGGTGTCGAGGACCTGGCGGCAGATCCGGATCGACTGCTTCATCTCCTCCATGCGCACCTGGTAGCGGGCGTAGCAGTCGCCCTCGTCGGCGACCGGGATGTCGAAATCGTACTTCTCGTAGCCGAGGTAGGGGCGGTCCTTGCGCAGGTCGCGGGTCGGGCCGCTGGCGCGCAGGTTGGGGCCGGTCATGCCCCAGGCGATGGCATCGGCGGCGCTGATCACGCCGATGTCGCACATGCGGTCGCGGAAGATCTTGTTGTTGTCGAGGAGCTTGGAGACCTCGGCGATGGTGACCTCGCACTCGTCGAGGAACTTGCGCACCGCCGCCTCGAAGCCCTCGGGCATGTCGCGCAGCTGGCCGCCGACGCGGGTGTAGGAGGTGGTGAAGCGGGCCCCGGTGAGCTGCTCGCAGAGGTTGTAGACCTTTTCCCGCTCGGTGAAGGTGTAGAGGAAGACGGTCATCGCCCCGACGTCCATGGCGCAGACGCCGACCCCGAGCATGTGCGAGGAGATGCGGGCGAGCTCGCAGCACAGCACCCGGAGCGCCTGGCCGCGCGGCGGCAGTTCCCAGCCCATCAGCTTCTCGACGGCGCAGGCGTAGGCGACGTTGTTGGCGAGGGGCGCAAGGTAATCCAGCCGGTCCGTGTAGGGGACGAACTGGTTGTAGTGCATGCTCTCGGCGATCTTCTCGTCGCCGCGGTGAAGGAAGCCGATGTCGGGCTCGGACTTGACGATGACCTCGCCCTCAAGCTCGAGGATCAGGCGCAGCACGCCGTGGGTCGCCGGGTGGGACGGCCCCATGTTGAGAACCATCTTCTCGCCCATCAGGTCCTCGGTCGCGTCGCGGTAGTCCGCGGCGTCGGCGGCGCGGGCCGCGGTGTCCGGGGCCTCGTACTCGGTCGTGGATGGAGTCGTGGAAGTGGTGGAAGATTGGCTCATGGGCGTCTCCGTCAGGGGGAATCAGGACCCAAGGATGGCTGGCGGGCAA
The DNA here is from genome assembly GCA_030430455.1 of Verrucomicrobiia bacterium. Lineage (GTDB taxonomy): Bacteria > Verrucomicrobiota > Verrucomicrobiia > Verrucomicrobiales > Akkermansiaceae > Haloferula. The sequence goes on from JAUIJB010000020.1 coordinate 39,535, forward strand.
GGGGTTTGTGAAATAATTCACAAGCTCCGGGGAGAGGATCCGCGAGTTGCTTTCCCGGACGGGCGGGGGGGCAGCGTGGGTGGGTGGGGAGGACCGGCGTGGGTGGCTGGAAGAGCCCGCTGCGGCGGGTGCCCCGCACAAAGGCATTGTTCCCCGCCGGGATTGCCAGTAGGGCCTAGGCGTGAAGTTGTGGCATCGATCGATGGGTATCGGCAGGATTCTGGCCGTGCTGGCGACCTGGGCGGGGCCGGGATGGGCCGAGGAGGCCCCGGAGCGGCTGCGCGAGGCCGAAGAGGAGATCCGCCATCTGCAGGGGCGCTGCGATGAACTCCGGAAGCTCGCCCTCGAGCTGCTGAGCCATGCGGAACTCGACCAGGTCGCGCTGCCCGATGGTCGAAGCTTCGAAGGAGTCGAGGTCCTGCAGCTCGAAGCCGGGTCGGTCCGCTTCCGCCATCGCACCGCTGCAGGTGGCCAAGCCACCGAGGAGATCGCCCTCGACGAGGCCCCGGTGGCATGGCGCCGGTTGCTGGCCCGCGGGGAGTCCGCTCCGGCCCTGACGGCTCAACCGACCCGGCCGGCCCGCGAGGTCGTGCCCGGTTCGCCCCCCGGCCGCGACGTGGCCCGGGCGATCGTGGTGATCGAGGGCGACCTCGGCGTCGGCACCGGCTTCGTGGTCCGCGAGAACGGCCGCAACTACCTCTACACCGCCGCCCACGTGCTGTCGGGCAACCGCCGGCTCCGGGTGAAGCTCAACGACGGCCGGGCGATCTCGTCCTTCGGCGACTTCGAGGCGGCGGATGGCGCCGACCTGGTGCGGATTGTGATCGAGGAGGAAGTCGAGCATGCCCTCGGCCGGGCGAGCACCGCCGGGCAGGCGAGGGACGGGCTAAAGGTCTACGCGGCGGGCAATGCCGACGGTCGCGGCACGGTCGGCTTCGAGCCGGGCCGGGTGCAGGGCGTCGGTGCCGAGTCGATCGAGATCGACGCCGACGTGGTCCAGGGCAACAGCGGCGGGCCGATCCTCGACGGCGAGACGCACGAGGCGCTGGGCGTGGTCACCCATCTGGTCGCGGCGCGCAAGGACCAGTGGGCCAGGGAGACCCGGTTCTCCGAGATCCGTCGCTTCGGCTGCCGGCTCGACCGCGATTGGAAGTGGCGAAAGCTGCCGATCGGCCACTTCCTCACCGAGGGCCGCAAGGTCAGGGAAGTGACCGAGTTGAACGAGCTGTTCCTGATTGCGATGAGCCCGTCGGAGTGGACCAACGGGAGCCTGCGGCGCTTCGACGAGGGCAACGTGGTGGTGAAGGAGATCCGCGCGCTGTCGGACTGGATCGATGAGCGGCAGTCGACCACCACTCGGCTCAGCGAGGCGGACCAGAAGCGCCGCATCGCCCGGATGTTCGACATCCTCCGTTCGGCCTCGAAGCAGCAGGTGAGGAAATTGCGCCCCGAGGGCTACGTCTGGTTCCACCGTGAGATGGCGAGCGAGGCGCTGAAGTTCCGCGAGGAGTTGGATGCCGAGTTCCTCGAGGCGCTCGACGACCTGCGCTGAGGGAGATCGATTCCCGCATGAGCTCGCGAAGGTCCTACGCCGCGCTGACGATCGGTTTCGCCGTCGTCTGGGTGATCCTATTGGTCGTGGCCATCGTCGGTTCGCGGCGGAGCCTCGAGCTGCGGCTCTCCGCCGGCCAGCCCGGCGGCGTCTACCAGCCGGTCGCCGAGGCCGTCCGCGACCTGGTGGCGAGCGAGGACGCCGACCTGGTGATCGAGGTGCTGGCGAGCGACGGCAGCGCGGAGAATGCCCGGCGCCTGCAGGACGGCGGCGCGGAGCTCGCGCTGCTGCAGAACGACACCCCGGGCAACGAGATGCTGCGATCGCTGGTGCCGCTGCAGGCGGGCGCGCTTCATTTCCTGGTGCGGCGCGAGTCCGGCATCCGCAACATCGCCGACCTGGTGGGACACCGCGTCGGGGTGGGCCTGCCGACCAGCGGCAGCCACCGGCTGGTCGATGAACCGCTCAAGCACTTCGAGCTCGACCCCGCAGCGATCGAGCTGCGGCCGCTGACCATCGAGGAGGCCTGCCGCCAGCTCGATGCGGGCGAGTTCGACGCGCTGCTGATGATGATCGGGATGAAGACCGAGGCGGTCGAGCGGCTGACCGCCGACGGCGAGGTGGGATTCGTGCCGATCGGCAGCCATGCCGGGCCCGGCAGCGTGCTGGAGCCGGGCGGGCTGCAGTTCCCGCTGCACCCCGGCGCGAGCCAGTAATACAACCGCAACCAGCCGGGGTTCCTGGTGCACTATGCCGAGGTGATCGGCCTGCTGGTGTCGCTGGCGTTTTCCGCCTACGGCCTGATCAAGGCGGGACGCCGCTGGTTCCTGCAGCGGCGCAAGGACCGGATCGACGCCTACTACTCGGAGCTCAACCGTCTCCTCGACCACCTGCTCGAGCCGCGCAGCGAGGAGGAGATCCGCGAGGTGGAAGTGCAGCTCCAGCGGATCCGCTCGACCGCTCTGCGGCTGCTTTCCAAGGAGCGCCTGCTGCCCGACGAGTCGTTCCGGATCTTCCAGACCGTGCTCGCCGAGGCGGGTGCCCAGGCACGCGCCATCAGCTCGGCATCAAGCCGCCGGCCTGAGCGGCACCCGCCGCCGGTTGGGAAAGGGGGGCAAAGAAGAAGGCCACCGGACGAGCCGGTGACCTTGCTTGAAGTCGAATGTTGGCAGGGTCGAATCAGGCAACCAGGAGGGTGTCTTCGTCCTTGTCGCAGTCACCGTCTTCGCACTTGCCGGCGAGGAGCGTGTCTTCGTCCTCATCGGAGTCGCCGTCCTTGCACTTGCCGGCGAGGAGGGTGTCTTCGTCCTCATCGGAGTCGCCGTCCTTGCACTTGCCGGCGAGGAGGGTGTCCTCGTCCTTGTCGCAGTCACCGTCTTCGCACTTGCCGGCGAGGAGGGTGTCTTCCTCTTCATCCTTTTCCTTGTCCTTGCACTTGCCGCAATCGGCAACCACGGAGGCGGTCGCGGTGGAGGGGGTCGCGTTCGGGGCGGCGAGGGCGAGCGGCATGCACAGGCCGAGCGCCGCGAGGGTCTGAATCAGCATTTTCATAGATTTCCTTGTTGGTTGGTTTGGTGGTCGATTCGAATGGTTGGTTGATGTCACCCGCCCGCTCGAATCCGCGGACGCGTCGTTCACTGAGAACCCCCAAGGAATGGAATTGTTCCCAAAAATGTCAAAGAATTCGGGAAAATCGGCCCGGAGAGCAAGATGTGCGGAATCGAGCCGCTCTCACTGGCAGCATTCCGGCCCCCGATTCCGCCCCGACCTCGTTTTGAATTTGCCGGCCGGGCTCACGGGCTCCGCTCGATGGCGGCGCGTGGCGACTGCATTTTGGCCTCGAGTCCGCCCTTCAGGAGCGCCGTCACCAGCGAGACCAGCGCGAGAACCGCAAGGAGGGTAACCAGCTTGTTCATTCGGGGGAACGGATGACGCCCGGTCGGGGGGACGGGGACGGAGGGAGGGGGCAGAGCCGGGTAGGGGGCCGAGCCGGTTGGGTGGGTCCGGTTGGGTGGGTCCGGTTGGGTGGGTCCGGTTGGAGTCGGATGGGGGCCCGGCTGGGGGGAGGAAATTGCGAAAGAGAAGGCATGACAAATGCCCGGGCACGAGGCAAGGACCGGCTTCGCCAAAAATGTCGCGAGCCCCTGAATTTCCCCTGCCTTGAACGAAGTGGCTCGGCCGGGCAGCCGGTTCAGTCGATCAGCTCGGGGTAGTGCGTGCGGGCCATCTCGAGGCTGAGGTCGAGGATCTCGCGCGACAGGGCGCACTGCGAGGCCTCGTTGGCAAGCTGGCTGCACTCGCTCAGGGCGAGCGAGCGGATGGCGCGGCGGACGCGGGGGACCTGGTGGGGGCCGACCGACAACTCCTGCACGCCCAGCCCGAGCAGCAGCGGGGTGAGCCGGACGTCGCCGGCGATTTCCCCGCAGACGCCGGTCCAGATGCCGTGGGCGTCGCCGGCCTCGACGGTCTGCCGGATCAGCCGGACGATCGCCGGGTGGGTCGGGCGGTAGAGGTTGGCGACATGGAGATTCACGCGGTCGACCGCGACGGTGTACTGGACCAAGTCGTTGGTGCCGATCGAGAAGAAGTCGACCTCCGGGGCGATCAGGTCGGCGATCACGGCGGCGCTGGGGACCTCGATCATGACCCCCATCTCGATCTCCTCGTCGAAGGCGATGTCCTTGGCGGCGAGCTCGTCCATGCAGGCCTTGAGCTGGTCCTTGGCGCGGCGGATCTCGCCGATCCCGGAGACCAGCGGGAACATCACCGCCACCTTGCCGTGGGCGCTGGCGCGCAGGATGGCGCGGAGCTGCTCGCGGAACATCGCCGGCCGGTCGATGGAGACGCGGATGCCGCGCCAGCCGAGGAAGGGATTGGGCTCGGGCTCGGTGAGCGGCTCGACCGGCAGCTTGTCGCCGCCGGCATCGAGGGTGCGGATGATCAGCGGCTGCGGGTTCAGCTTGGCGGCCATCCGCGTGTAGATCTCGGTCTGCTGGGCCTCGCCGGGCATCTGCTCGCCGTCGAGCAGCAGGAACTCGGTGCGATAGAGCCCGACGCCCTTGGCGCCGCTCTGGAACACCAGCGGGAGCTCGTCGACCAGCTCGATGTTGGCGGACAGGACGATGCCGCGGCCGTCGGTGGTGACCACCTCGGCGTCGCGCATGGTCTCGAGCTCGTCGCGGACCCGCTCCTTCTCGCCCTGCAGCCGGCGGTAGTGCTCGAGGGTCTCGGCGCTCGGGTTGAGGATGAGCTTGCCGCTGTAGCCGTCGATGATCGAGGGCGTGAGGGCGCGGACCTGGAGGATGGCGCCCTCGATGCCGACCACCGCGGGGATGCCGAGTGAGCGGGCCAGGATGGCGGTGTGGGAGTTGGCGCTGCCGAGCTCGGTGGCGAAGCCGAGCAGGTGGCGGCGGTTCATCGCCGCCGTGTCGGAGGGGCTCAGGTCGTAGGCGACCAGGATGTGCGTCTCATCGGGCTCGGCGGCGCGGCTCTCTTCCGGCTCAAAGTTGCGCAGCACGCGCTGGCAGACGTCCTCGATATCGACGGTGCGCTCGCGGAGGTAGGGGTCGGGGACCCGCCGCATGGCCTCGAGGTAGTTCTGGGCCACCGCGTAGAGGGCGAACTCAGCGTTCTGGCCGCGCGATTCGATGGCTTCCTCGACCTTGTCGACGATGGCCTTGTCCTCGAGCATCATCAGGTGGGCCTCGAAGATGCCGCTGTCCTTCTCGCCGGCGATCGCGGCGATGCGGTCGCGCAGCTCGACCAGTTGCTCCCGGGTCTTGGCGAGGGCGGCGGCGAAGCGGGCCTTTTCCTCGGCGACCCCGTCGCGACCGATCGCGTAGACCTCGGGTGCGGAGAATCCGCGGCCGTGGACATGCACGGGAGCGATGCCGATCCCTGCCGAGACCGGAGTACCCTGCAGGACAATCTCCTCGTCCGCTTTTGACGGGATTTCACTCATGCCCACTGGGATGCTGGGCGAGGCAGCCAGTCGGCAAAAGAAGAAAAACGGGCCGAGGTGAAGCGGATCGGGCTCAATCCTCCTCGAATTTCCGCTCGACCAGGTCGCTGATGGCCTCGAGCGCGGCGGTCTCATCCTCGCCCTCGGCGACGACCGTGATGACCGATCCGTTGCCGGCGGCGAGCATCATCAGCCCCATGATGCTCTTTCCATCGACTTCCTCGCCGTCCTTCTCGACCCGGATCTCGCAGGAAAAGCGACTGGCCGTCTTGACGAACTGGGCCGCGGGCCGGGCGTGGATGCCGAGCTTGTTCTGGATGGTGAGTTCGCGTTGAGCCATGAGGGTCGTGAGCGGCCGGCGCGGCCGGGCGGCGCGAGTCTAGGGAGAGGGAAGCGAGCTGGCCAAGGGATTTTTCCGTTCCCCGGCAAGGCCTGCCGGCCGTGGGGAGGGAGCGGCCGGCGGGGGAGGTCACAGCGACTCCTGGCGCATGTGCTCGAGGAGGCGCTCGTTGAACTCGTCGGCCATGTTGTAGCCGAGGCGGCGGAGCTGCTGGTCGAGGGCGGCGATGGCGACCATTCGGGCGGTGTCGCGGCCCGGGGCGACCGGGACCTCGATCAGCGGGACCTTCTGGCCGAGGACCTCGAAGGACTTCGGCTTCAAGCCGACCCGGTCGACCTCGTTGAGGTCGGCGTGGCTGAGCAGGGTGACGACCAGGTCGAGGCGCTTCTCCGGGCGGATCGAGGTGAGGCCGAAGAGATTGGCGACGTTGACGATGCCGATCCCGCGGATCTCCATGTAGCCGCGGGACAGGGCGGGGGCGGCGGCGAGCAGCTCGCCGTTGGCCCACTTTACCCGCACCATGTCGTCGGCGACGAGGGCGCCGCCGCGCTCGAGCAGGCCGATCGCGGTCTCGCTCTTGCCGCTGCCGCTCTTGCCCATGATCAGCACGCCGATGCCGCGCATGTCGACCATGCAGCCGTGGAGCGTGGTCGTCGGGGCGAACTCGGCCTCGAGGCGGAGCGTCGCGGCGTTGAGGAACTTCATCGTCACCAGCTTGGTCGAGAACACCGGGATCTCGTGCTCGGCGGCGATCGGCAAGAGGTCTTCGGGCAGGTCGCTGCCGCGCGAGACCACGATCGCCGGGATGTCGCGCTCGCACATCCGGCCGAAGCGCTCGCCGCGCATCTTGGGCGAGAGCCTCCTCAGGTAGGACATCTCGGAGTTGCCGAGGACCTGGATGCGCTTCTTGGCGAAGTAGCTGAAGAAGCCGGACAGCGCGAGGCCCGGGCGGTTCGGCGCGGGTTCGCCGATCTGGCGGTCGAAGCCGTGCCGCTTGCTGGTGAGGGTCATCGACAGGTCCTCGCCGTGGCGCTCGAAGAACTCGCCGATCGGCAGCGAGGTCGTGGTCTTCACCTTCTGGCTCATCGGCGGCGAGTCTACGGCGGCGGGCCGGGCTGGCGATGGAAAAGGACGGTGGCCGGGCGCCTGCGGAGGGGAATGGATCGGTGGTGGTTGACAGGCCTGCCCGGCTCGGCAAGGCAGGGGCATGTCGAAGCCGTCATGGAGTCATCCGGTGGGCCGGGTCCGCCTGGCCGCCCTCGCCGACGGGGTGTCCTACCTGGTCCTGCTGGGCATCGCGATGCCGCTGAAATACCTCGCCGACCGTCCCGAGGCGGTCCGGCTGGTCGGCTCGATCCACGGCGCCCTGGTCATCCTGCTGCTGCTCTTCCTGTTCCTCGCGCTGATCGAGCGGGCGCTCGGCTGGCGCCAGGCGGCGATCGTCTTCCTCGCCTCGCTGGTTCCCTTCGGCCCCTTCGTCATCGACCGCCGCCTGGCCCTGCGCGAGGAGCGCGGTTGACAGAGCGGGCCGGCCGGGGAAGCCTGCCGGCACATGACATCCAGGAATCCTGCCGCTGTTTTCACGGCTGTTTGCCTCCTCGCCGGGGCTCCCAGCGCCTTTTCCGAATCGAGCGAAGCGGCCGAGGCCGCGGAAAAACCGGCCGAGGCCGCCGAAACGGCCAAAAAGGCCTCGTCAAAGCCGTCCAAGGCTGTCACGGCGCCCGTCGCCGTGAACACCCGCAAGCCGATCCCCGCCCCCGACGACGTCGCCGCCCCGCCCGAGGATGCCGAGAAGACCGCGAGTGGTCTGGCCTCGAAGGTCCTCCAGGAGGGCACCGGCGAGCTCAAGCCGGCCGCGGCCGACACCGTCAAGGTGCACTACACCGGCTGGACCACCGACGGCGAGATGTTCGACAGCTCGGTCCAGCGCGGCGAGCCGACCGAGTTTCCGCTCAACCGCGTGATCAAGGGCTGGACCGAGGGCCTGCAGCTGATGGTCGAGGGCGAGAAGCGTCGCTTCTGGATTCCCGAGGACCTCGCCTACGGCCCGAAGGTCGAGGGCAGCCCGCGCCCCGGCGGCATGCTGGTGTTCGACGTCGAACTGCTCGGCATCCAGTCGGCGCCCAAGGCGCCTGAGGGCATCGAGAAGGCCCCGGAAGACGCCGCGAAGACCGCCTCGGGCATCGCCCACGTCGAGCTTTCCGCCGGCAAGGGTGACAAGAGCCCGGGACCGGACGACGTCGCGACGATCCACTTCACCGGCTGGACCACCACCGGTGACCTCGTCCAGGACACCCGCCAGCAGGGCGGTCCGGTGGCGGTTCCGCTCAACAACTCGCGGCTGCCGGAAGGCTGGTCGGAGTGCATCCAGACGATGGTCGAGGGCGAGAAGAGCCGCTTCTGGGTCCCCGCCGGACCCGGGACCGGGATTCCCGGTGGCACCGTGGTCTGCGACTTCGAGCTGGTCAGCTTCGAGGAGGGAATCAAGCCCCCGCCGGTGCCCGAGGATGTCGGCGCCATGCCGGACGACGCCGAGAAGAGCGAATCCGGCCTGGCCTGGAAGGTCCTCGACAAGGGCGAGGGCGGCGAGGACGCCAAGCCGAAGGCCAGCGACACCGTCAAGGTGCACTACACCGGCTGGACGACGGACGGCAAGATGTTCGACAGCTCGGTGACCCGCGGCGAGCCGGCGACCTTCCCGCTCAACGGCGTGATCAAGGGCTGGACCGAGGGTGTGCAGCTGATGAGCAAGGGCGAGAAGCGCCGCTTCTGGATTCCCGAGGACCTCGCCTACGGGCCCAAGGTCGAGGGCAGCCCGCGCCCCGGCGGCATGCTGGTGTTCGACATCGAGCTGCTGGACATCGTCCGCTGATCCGATGAACGCGCGGCGGCGTGCCCCCTGGAGTCGCCTGGCGCTCCGGTCGCCCGCCGCGCTTCTGTTCCTGCTGCTCGGGTCCTGCGCGCTGCATTTTCCGCGCGAGGTGCGCGAGCACCGGCGGGTCGAGGTCGCCCACCACAACGACCCGTCCGGGGCCCCGGAGGTTGCCCCCGTGGCGGCCCCCGACACGGCCGACACGGCCGCGGTGCCGGTCTGGTTGTTCGTCGAGAAGCTCCACACCGGGCTGGTCTTCGACCTCGCCTGGCTCGAGCGCCACGGCTACCGCAAGCCCGAGGGGATCGGCGAGCACCGCTACGCCGCCTTCAGCTGGGGCGACGAGACGGCCTACGTGCAGGAGCGCTGGCTCGGACCGGGCCAGGTCGCCCGCGCGCTGTTCTGGCCGTCGGACTCGGTGATGGAGATCATCCCCTTCGACTGGAACGTGCCGGAGGTCTGCATCCACCAGCGGATCTACCTCACCCACGTCCCGGAGTCGGCGGGCGCGGCCTTCGCCGGCGCCCTCAACGCCTTCACCCGGACGGACTCGGAGGGTGTCCCGCTCACCGCGGGATCCTCGCCGTGGGGCGACGGGCTGCTGATCCGCTCGCCGTATTCGTACTACTTTCCTCGTATCTGCAACATCTGGACGGTCGACGTCCTCAACGCGGCCGGCTTTGACTTCGACGGCGTGACCGGCCTGTCGGCCGACGGGGTGGTGCGCCAGGCGCTGAAGCCGCGCAACGGCTTCCAGCAGATCTGGTCGCCCGAGTGGGCCGTGGACTCGCCGAATCTTGATGAGCCGAATCTCGACGAGCCGAACGGGTCCTGACGGGTCGCGGCCGGCCGGTGGATGCGACCGGCCGCCACGGGTCAGCCGATCGGCGGCGGGCCGGCGGGCCGGGCGGTGCCGGTGTTGCCGGTGTTGCCGTCCTTGACCTCGTCGAGGACCTTGGCGAGCGCCGCGACGGTGCCGCCGATGTCGCCGAGGTTCTGCGGCAGGATCATCGTGTTGGTCTCCTTGGCGAGGTTGCCGAACTCCTTCACGTACTGCTCGGCGATGCGCAGGTTGACCGCCTTCTGGCCGCCGGGCGCCTCGATCGCCTCGGCGATCCGGCGGATCCCGTCGGCGGTCGCGTTGGCGAGCAGCTCGATCTCGCGGGCCTTGCCCTCGGCCTCGTTGACCTGGCTCAGCTTCTTCGCCTCGGACTGCTTGATGGTTTCCTGCTTCTCGCCCTCGGCGACGTTGATCTGCGCCTCGCGCTGGCCCTCGGAGAGGGCGATCTGGGCGCGCCGCTCGCGCTCGGCGCGCATCTGCTTCTCGAGCGCGTCCTGGACCGACTGCGGCGGCTTGATGTTGGCGATCTCGTAGCGGGTGATCTTGAGGCCCCACGGTTCCGAGGCCTTGTCGAGGGCCTGGATGACCGAGGCGTTGATCGAGTCGCGCTCCTCGAAGGTGCGGTCGAGCTCGATCTTGCCGATCTCGGATCGCAGCGTGGTCTGGGCCAGCTGCGAGGCGGCGAAGTAGTAGTTCTCGATGCCGTAGGACGCGGCCTTCGGGTCGAGGACCTGCATGTAGAGGACGCCGTCGATCTCGATCGCGATGTTGTCCTTGGTGATGCACATCTGCGAGGGCACGTCGACCGCGACCTCCTTGAGCGAGTGCTTGTAGGCGACCCGGTCGAGAAAGGGGATGAGGATGTGGAAGCCGGCCTCGAGGGTCTTGTGGTACTTGCCGAGGCGCTCGACGACGTGGGCCTGGCGCTGGGGCACGACCCGGGCGGTCTTGACCAGGGCGACGATCGCCACGAGCACGAGGACGATCACGACGATCGTGCCGAAGGGAAACTCGCCGGGTGCGGCGATGTAGAGTTGGGGTGTCATGGTGTTCTTCGGGGTGGTGGTGAAAAAACGGCGGGATCAAGTCCTCGGCCGGACGTGGAGCGTGAGGCCCTCGCGGCGCTCGATGATCACGATGTCGCCGGCCGCGACCGGCTCTTCGGCGCGCGCTTTCCACTCGGCTCCCTTGATCTCGACCCTGCCGTCGTGACCGGGTCCGGGGATGTCGCTCAGCGCACGGGCCTCGCGGCCGGTGAAGTCGTCGTCGAGGTCGCCGCCGTCGCCGTCGGACTTGCCGACGAACCACTGCTTGACGAGGCGGCGCAGGGTGAACAGCAGGGCGAAGGAGGTGATGCCGAAGACGAGCGTCTGGCTGCCGATGGCCGGCGTCAGGCCGATCCACGTGGTGAGCGAGGTGATGAAGGCGCCGACGCCGAAGAACCCGAGGACCACGCCCGGGTTGACGAACTCCAGCAGGATCA
>JAUIJB010000114.1 GCA_030430455.1 Verrucomicrobiia bacterium
TTGTCCTGGACGAGCAGCTGCTCGGCCTTCTCGGCGAACAGCGGCCAGTCGGAGGCACCGTCGACGACCACCGGCTCGATCTTCTTGCCCAGCACGCCGCCGGCCTCGTTGATCTCGTCGAAGGTGAAGAGCAGGATGTCGCGCAGCGAGGTCTCGGAAATGGCCATGGTGCCGCTCAGCGAGTGCAGGACACCCACCTTGACGGTTTCCTCCTCGGCGCCGGCTCCGGCGCAGAGCGAGAGGGCGAGGGTCCCGGCGAGGCCGCCGCGGATGGTCTGCCAGAGGCTAGATTTCGTTTTCATAGGAGAGGGATTGGTTGATTGGGGCGAAGGTTGGGCCCGCCGGGGGCGCGCATGCGGAGCGCTCCCCCGGCGGGGATCATGTGTTGTGGGGAGAGGGGTGGCGGCGACCTCAGAAGGAGCAGCTGATGCCGATGTTGCCGGTGAAGAAGCTGCTGCTCGGGTTGCTGATCACGTCGCTGGAGGTCGCGTAGTAGGTGACTCCGCCGTGCAGGTCCCAGGCGCCGTATTCCTCGCTGATGAAGGAAATCGGGATGCTGGCGTTCAGGCCGACCGAGCCGTAGCCGAAGCCGGTGTCGAGCGGCAGGCCGAAGACATCAGTGCCGTGGTAGCCGTCATCGAGGAAGTAGCCGACGTTGAGCGGGACGGCGAAGGAAACCGGGCCGAGGTCGAAGCCATGCTCGAGACCCGCCACCAGCACGGTGCCGGTCTGCGGAGCGGCGCCGGCCCCGACCCGGTTGTGCACCGTCAGCGACGGGCTGAGGAAGCAGTCGTAGGCGAAGATCACGTCGACGATCTCCTCGGTGTCGCCGCCGTAGATCCACGCCTGGTAGAGCGCGGTCACGCTGAAGTCACCGAAGGCGTAGGAGCCACCCGCCCAGACGTCGACTTCCTGGAGGTTGCCGCCGATCGACGAGGTGACCTTGCCGTTGACGTCCCACCAGGTGCCGAGGATCAGCGTGAAGTCGCCGATTCCCCAGTTCAACTCGAGCGAAGGGTTGAAAGTGGGGCCCTTCCAGCTGTTGCCGTCGGCCCAGACGTCGAGGCCGTACGAAATGAAGTGGGAATTGAGGTCGAAGCTGAGCGTTCCGGAAACGGCACTCTCCGGCTCGACCGGTGGCGGGGTCATCGGGGCGGGCTCCATTTCCCCGGCCGTGGCCGCAAGGGGGCATCCGATGGTGGCCGCGATCCCGAGGACCGCTTGATACTTCTTGTTCATTGCAGGCATCATTTTATTGGTTGAGACGCCTCGCAACCGGGGTAACATCATTGGTCCGGGGAGCGGGCGGCTGCGTCCAGGGGAGCCGCTGACGTGCCACGCCGGCCCATTTGAAATTCATTCCGCGGACTTCATTTCATGCGTCGCCGGGTTTGCATGAATGAAACTACTTCGGAGGATCCAACATTCCACCCTCCGTCGCCGCCCGGAAACTTGCTAGAGGTGGGTCCCGTACTTCAGGCCGTTGTCCCGGCGCCGCGGGATCAGCCCCGGTCGCGCCTGCGCACCAGCGGGTGCCCCCTCTTCGCCGCGGTGATGTGCGGCGGGGCCATATACGCCGGCTGGACCGGCAGGGCTGCCAGCTCGCGCCGCGACGACTCGTCCAGCGCCCCCCACGCCGCCGCCAGGCGCCGCGCGGTCGGCTCGACCCGGCGCAGCTCGAGGCCGTCCGGGAGGAGCAGCCGGCCGACCTCGTCGATCGCGAACACCGGGTCGACGAGATGGGGCGCCAGCTCGTCGGCCGGCACCAGCCGGGGATCCGGCAGGCCGTCGCCGCCATCACCCACCCGCGCCCACCAGGCCATCCCGCGACGGGCGTCGCCGATCGCCGTGCCGGCCGGGACCGGCGTCGCCAGCAGCGAGCTGAGGCCCACCGCCGGGCAGTCGTGGACCATCGCCACCCCCTGGGCGGCGGCGATGCCGACCCGGGTGCCGCTGTAGCTGCCGGGCCCGGTGCCGACCAGCACCCGCTCAAGCGCCGCGCCCTCCAGCCGGGAGCAGGCCTCCTCGAGGGGCCCGAACAGGGCGGCATGGTGGTTGCGGTCGCTGGCGAAGGAGGCCTCGAACAGGCACTCCTCACCCGACACCAGTGCCAGCGAGGCTCGTGGCGTGCTCGATTCAATGGCGAGAACCAGCGGCACGCCGCCCGATCTAACCCGAAGCCTGTCATCCGGCAAGGATCCCGGCTTACTGAAGGATTCTCCCCTTGCGCCTCGCGGGTGGAGTCGCTTTCTTCCTCGCGGCGGATTTTTTGCAAATTCCGGCATCCGCCGCTCCCTCCCCAATACTCTCCGACCATCCGACCATCCAACCATGACCGAATACGCACGAGGCCTCGAAGGAGTCATCGCCAACGAATCCGCCCTTTCCGACGTGAACGGAAAGAAGGGCACGCTTTGCTACCTCGGCTACCACATCGATGACCTCGTCCAGAACTGCAACTACGAGGAGATCATCTACCTGCTCCACACCGGCAAGCTGCCGACCCAGGAGGAGCTCGAGCGTGGCGAGCGCGCCCTGCGCTCCGAGCGGCGCCTGCCCCAGGGGGTCGTCGACTTCCTCAAGAACGCCCCGAAGGACGCCAACCCGATGGACGTGGTGCGCACCGGGGTGTCGATGCTCGGCCTCTACGACCACCGCGTGGCGGTCGGCGAGCCCGACCTGGAGAAGGACGAGGCCATCGCCCGCTCGGTGATCGCCAAGATCCCGCTGATCGTCGCCGCCTTCCACCGCTTCCGCCAGGGCCTCGAGCTCCCCGAGATCCGCCAGGACCTCTCCGAGGCCGCCCACTTCCTCTACCTCCTCACCGGGGAGGTGCCGACCGACCGCGCCATCCGCACGCTCGACGTCGCGCTGATCCTGCATGCCGACCACGGCATGAACGCCTCGACCTTCTCGGCGCGGGTGACCATCGCGACGCTCTCCGACATGTACTCGGCGGTGACCTCCGCCATCGGCACCCTCAAGGGGCCGCTCCACGGCGGCGCCAACGAGGGGGTGATCCACATGCTCCAGGAGATCGGCGACCTCGAAAAGGTCGACGACTACGTCGCCGGCAAGCTGGAGCGGAAGGAGAAGATCATGGGCATCGGCCACCGCGTCTACCGCACGCTCGACCCGCGCGCGCCGCACCTGCGCCACCTGGCGATGCAGCTCACCGAGGAGCTCGGCGAGCCGAAGTGGATCCAGATGTCCGAGCGCATCGCCGAGATCATGAAGGAGAAGAAGGGGCTCAACGCCAACGTCGACTTCTACTCGGCCACCGTCTACTACTCGCTGGGCATCCCGACCGACCTGTTCACGCCGATCTTCGCGATCGCCCGCACCTCGGGCTGGACCGCCCAGGTCCTCGAGCAGCTGCGCGACAACCGCCTCTACCGCCCGCTCACCCTTTACACCGGCCCCCAGGACTTCCTCCCGGTGCCGCCGATCGAGAACCGCTGAGCGGGCCCACCCGCGGCTGGCGCATCCCGCGCCAGGCCGTTCCCGGAGCGTCCCACTCCGGCCTTCAGCGGGGTTCCCCGCCGCCCGCGCTTTTCCCGGTCCTCGCCTCGATCCTGCCGATCGCCCACGCGGCATGCTCGGCGACCAGCGGGTCCGGATCGCAGGCCGCCTCGCGCAATGCCGGCAGGTCCGCGGCCGTTCCGGTGTTGCCCAGCACGACGCAGACGTTGCGCAGGAAGCGCGGCCGCTTGATCCGCTTGATCGGGCTCTTGGAGAACAACGCGCGGAATTCCCCGTCGCCCAGTGCCAGGAAATCCCTCGCGCTCATCCCGAAGACGGCCTCGCGGGCGTGGAAGCGCGCCTCCCGCGACTCGCGGGCGAAGCGGTTCCACGGGCAGACCTCGAGGCAGTCGTCGCAGCCGTAGAGGCGGTCGCCGATCGCCGCCCGGAATTCCTCGGGGATCGGCCCCTTGTGCTCGATCGTGAGGTAGGAAATGCAGCGCCGGGCATCGACCCGGTGGGGCTCGGTGATCGCGCCGGTCGGGCAGACGTCGATGCAGCGCGTACACTTGCCGCAGTGGTCGCCGAAGGGCGGGTCCGGCTCGAGCTCCAGCGTGGTCAGCAGCTCGGCGAGGAAGAACCAGGTGCCCAGCCGGCGGTGGATCTGCACCGTCGACTTGCCGCTCCAGCCGAGCCCGGCGTCGGTCGCGAAGTCGCGCTCGAGCACCGGCCCGGTGTCGACGTAGTAGCGCTGCCGGCCGCCGAGTTCCTCCATCGCCGCGTTGAGGCGCTTGAGTCGCTTCTCGACCAGGTCGTGGTAGTCGTCGTTCCACGCATAGCGGGCGATCTTCCAGCCGGTCGGCGGGTGGTCGCCGGGGAAGTAGTTCAGCGCCAGGCAGACCACCGAGCGACAGCCCGGCAGCACCTCGCGCGGGTCGCAGCGCCGCTCCGGGCTGCGCTCCATCCACGCCATGTCGCCGTGCATGCCGGCGGCGAGCCAGTCGCGGAAGGCATCGGCGTGGCGCGCCTCGCCGGCCCGGGCGACCCGGCACTCGTCGAAGCCGAGCTCGCCGGCCAGCCGGCGGATCCCGTCGATCATCGCCCCGCCCCGCAGGTCGCCGCCGCTACCGCCGCTGTCCGCACGGGCGCCCGTCATTTCGCGGCGAAGTGATAGCGCGCGCTCTCGAGGATGCCGCAGGCGATCTCGTCGGCATCGAGCCCGCTGGTGTCGACCTCGAGGTCGGCGGCGGCGTGATACAGCGGCTGGCGCTCCGCCAGCAGGTGCTCGATCGTCTCGCGCGGGTTGCCGGTCTGCAACAGCGGCCGCTCGCGGTTGCGCGAGGTCCGCTCGAGGATGGTGTCCACCGGCGCCTGCAGCCAGACCACGAAGCCCATCTCGCGCAGCAGGCTCCGGTTGCGGCGGCGGGTGACGATGCCGCCGCCGGTCGAGAGGATCCGCCGCGGCGCACCGGGCGCGCTGAGCTCCTGCAGCACCGCACCCTCGAGCTGGCGGAACAGCGTCTCGCCGCCGCGCTCGAAGATCTCGGGGATCCTCATCCCCGCCTTGGCGACGATCAGGTCGTCGGTGTCGACGAAGGCGTAGCCCAGCCGCTTCTCGAGGGCGCGGCCGATCGTCGTCTTGCCGCATCCCATGAACCCGACCAGGACGATGCTTTTGACGGGCTCCTCCTGCGTGCTCATGGCGACAGGGTAAACCCGCCCGGGCATCGAGGAAAGCCGTGAAGCGGGGGCCGAGTCGTTCCTTGCCCGCGCCCCCCGGCGCCGCTATTCCCCGGGGGTGCCCGAGACCCGTTTGATCGCCGCCGACGACCAGGAGATGGACGAAGCCATCGACGCCGCCGTCGTCCTGCTCGCCGAGGGCGGGATCGTCGCCCTGCCCACCGAGACCGTCTACGGCCTCGCCGCCGACGCCTTCAACCCGGAGGCCGTCGCCCGGGTCTTCGAGGTCAAGGAGCGCCCCGCCTTCGACCCGCTGATCGTCCACATCGCCAGCGTCACCGACCTGCCCGCGGTCGCCGAGGTCCCCGACGAGATCGACCAGACCGTGCGCCAGCTGATCTCCAACTTCTGGCCCGGGCCGCTGACCCTCCTGCTGCCCAAGACCGACGCCGTCAGCGACCTCGTCACCAGCGGCCTGCCCGAGGTGGCGGTGCGCCAGAGCGGCAACCTGATCTTCCGCAGCATCGGCAAGAAGCTCGGCCGTCCGATCGCCGCGCCCAGCGCCAACCGCTTCGGCCGCATCTCGCCGACCTCCGCCGGCGCGGTGGTCAAGGAGCTCGACGGGCGCATCCCGCTGGTCGTCGACGGCGGGGCCTGCAGCGACGGGCTCGAGAGCACCATCGTCCGCGTCGAGGCCGGGCCGAAGCGCCCGCTGATCCACATCCTCCGCGCCGGGCCGGTCACCAAGGACCAGCTGCAGAAGTTCGGCAAGGTGGTGGTCGACAAGAGGCGCGCGATCGACCGCCCGGAGACGCCCGGCCAGCTCGCCAGCCACTACGCTCCTCGTACTCCGCTGCTGATGTTCGACAAGCCGGAGGACTTCGTGCCGGAGGAGGGCAAGCAGTACGGCCTGCTCAGCTACAAGGGCGACCCGAAGGCGGGCTACGTCGACCGCCACGACTGGGCCCGGGTCGAGTGCCTCAGCCCGGGCAGCGGCAAGCTGCCGGAGGCCGCGGTGCGCCTGTTCTTCACCATGCGGCTGCTCGACGAGGCCGGGCTCGACGCGATCGTCGCCGAGCCGGTCAGCGAGAAGGCCCTCGGCCTCGCCATCATGGACCGCCTGCGCCGTGCCGCCGCACCGCGCGGGTAGCGGCACACCGATGAATCTGAAACCGCGAATGAACGCGAATGGACGCCAATCAAGACCCCGATTCGGGAATTCACTCCAATACCGGAGAGATCCCCGCCGGCGGGAGGGGGCCGGAATGGATGACTTCCTGAATTCGCGTCCATTCGCGTCCATTCGCGGTCTCCAAGAAGGGCCGGCAGACGGCCTGCATTGAGGCCGAATTCACCCCGGCTTCATCCCCCGTCCACCCGAGCCCCGCAGGATCCCGCCATGCTTCGAGCCCTCTCCACCGTCGGCGGCTTCACCCTGATGAGCCGGGTCACCGGCATGGTCCGCGAGATGGCGATGGCGCGGGTCTTCGGCACCGGGATCTTTGCCGACGCCTTCTACGCGGCCTTCCGCCTGCCGAACATGTTCCGGCGGATCTTCGGCGAGGGCGCCTTCAACTCGGCCTTCGTGCCGCTGTTCAACCGCGAGCTGGTCGAGGGCGACCACGCCTCGGCGGAGCGCTTCGCCTCGAATGCCTTCTCCTGGCTCGGCGCGGTCCTCATCGCCGGCACCCTGGTGGCGATCCCCGGCATGCCCTGGTTCGCCAAGGCGCTGGTCCCGGGCTTCGACGAGGCCGAGTTCGGCGTCACCGTCGCCTACGCCCGCATCATGTTCAGCTACCTGCTGTGCATCGCGCTCTCCGCCCAGCTCAGCGGCGTGCTGAACTCGCTCAAGGTGTTCTCCATGCCGGCCTTTGCGCCGGTGCTGCTGAACGTGTTCTGGGTCGCCGCGCTGGTCGTCATCGTCCCGCTCGCCCACCTCAAGGGGCAGCTCTACCAGGTCGGCGAGGTCGCCGCCTGGGCGGTCCTCACCGCCGGACTCGCCCAGCTCCTGCTGCTGTGGGTCTCGTGCTTCCGCCACGGCATGCGGGTGCGGCCGATGATCCCGCGGATGAGCCCGCGGATCCGCCGCCTGCTGGTGCTGATGGGTCCCGGCGTGATCGCCGCCGGCGTCCAGCAGGTCAACATCCTGATCGGCCAGCAGATCGCCTCCTTCGAGGCGGGCGCGGTCGCCGCGCTGACCTACGCCGACCGCCTCTACCAGCTGCCCAACGGCATGATCGGCGCGGCCTTCGGCGTGGTGCTTCTGCCGGAGATCTCGCGCCTGCTGCGCTCGGGCGACGAGCGGGGCGCCAAGGACACCATCGGCAACGGGGTGCTGCTGTCGATGCTGGTCACCCTGCCCGCGGCCGTCGCCCTGGCGGTCATCCCGACCCCCTTCGTGCGGGCACTCTACGAGGGCGGCAAGTTCGGCGCCGAGTCGGTCTCGGTCGTCTCGGTGACCACCATCGGCTTCGCCTTCGGCATCCCGGCCTTCGTGCTGATGAAGGTCTTCCAGGCCGGCTACTTCGCCCGCGAGAACACCAAGGCGCCGCTCAAGATCGCCGTGGTCACCGTGATCGTGAACACCGGCCTCAGCCTGGCCCTGTTTCCCCACCTCAAGACGCTGGGGATCGCCATCGCCACCACCGTCGCCTCCTGGGTCAACGTCCTGCTCCTGGTGCGCGGCCTGCGCGGCAAGATCGGGCTCACCCGCGACCGGCTCGGCAAGCTTGCCCGCACCCTGGCCGCTGCCGTGGCGATGGGCCTCGCCGTGTGGTTCTGCGCGCCCTTCCTGCAGCCGTGGATCGACGGCGCCGTGTGGCAGAAGTGGGTCGCCGCGCTCTCGCTGGTCACCCTCGGCGCCGGGGTCTACGCCTTCCTCGCCCTCGCCCTCAGGGCCACCTCGCTGAGTGAGCTGAAGGCCGGGTTCAAGAAGTAGCCGGGGGCGCCGGAGACGGATGACGGGAAGACCGAAGACGGAAGACTTGAGGCGGCTGCGCCGGCGGGACCGATCGGACCGCGGACTTCAGTCCAATGCCTTTAAGGATTCAGCAGGCTCGACTGAGCATATTTTGCTTGTACTAATGGGGCAGCTGTTTTGATTGGGCGGATGCAGATGCAATCCGGGTCCTCTCCTCACCTTCCTTTCTACGATTTC
>JAUIJB010000021.1 GCA_030430455.1 Verrucomicrobiia bacterium
CGCGACGCCATGCTGCTCATCACCATCCTCCTGCCCCTCGCCGCCTTCGTGGCGATCCTCACCGGCGCCAGTCCGCGCCGCACCGCGGTGGCCGCCGCCGCCGCCAACCTCGTGGCCGGCTTCGCCGCCGCCTTCGTGCCGGCCGGCAACGCCTGGAACTTCTCGCTTCCGGTGCTGGCCCGGCCGGAGATCAACCTGTCCTTCGCGCTGATCGACGGGATGAGCACCGTGATGCTGCTGCTCTCGGTGATCGTCACCTTCGCCGCGGTGCTCTCCGGCAAGGCCCCCGAGGGCCGCGAGAAGCTCTACTACGGCTCCTCGCTGCTCATCTCGGCGGGGGCGATCGGCGCCTTCATCTCGACCGACCTGTTCTTCTTCTATGCCTTCCACGAGCTCGCACTGATCCCGACCTTCCTGATGATCGGGATGCTCGGTCGCGGCGACCGTCGCCAGGCGGCGTGGAAGATCACCATCTACCTCGGCTTCGGTTCGCTGGTGCTGCTGGCCGGGCTGGTCTGGCTGGCGAGCGCGACCGGGACCTTCGACATGGTCGCGATGCGCGAGTCGGCGGCGGAGATCGACGCGGCCACCCAGCGCGGCATCGCCGCCTTCCTGCTGGTGGGCTTCGGCATCCTGGTCTCGCTGTTCCCCTTCCACTCTTGGGCCGCGCCGGCCTACGCCAGCGCCCCCGCCCCGACCGCCATGCTGCACGCCGGGGTGCTCAAGAAGTTCGGCCTCTACGGCCTGCTCCGCCTGGCGGTGCCGCTGCTGCCGGCGGGCCTGCACGCCTGGCTGGTGCCGCTCTGCGTCCTGCTGCTCGGCAACATCCTGTGGGTCGGCCTGGTGACGATCAACCAGAAGCGCCTCGACGGCATGCTGGGCAACTCCTCGGTGATGCACATGGGCTACATCTTCCTGCCGATCGCCGCGCTGGCGGCGGTCCACGGCGAGGGCAACCCGCTGGCGGTGAAGGCGGCCGTGCTGCTGATGTTCGCCCACGGGATCTCGATCGCCCTCGGCTTCAGCCTGGCCGACCGGATCGAGCGCGCCACCGGCACCCTCGACCTCGACCGCCTCGGCGGCCTGGCCAAGTCGGCGCCGCGGCTGGCCTTCCTGTTCGGCATCTGCGGGATGGCCTCGATCGGACTCCCGGGCCTGGCCAACTTCGCCGGCGAGGTCCTGGTGTTCATCTCCGCCTTCCTCAACTACCAGCCGGCCGACGGCCTCGGCGCGGTCCAGATCACCTGCATCCTCGCCATCTGGGGCGTGGTCATCAGCGCGATCTACATGCTGCGCGCCTACCGCCAGGTCTTCCAGGGTCCCGCCGTGCGGGCCACCGAGTCGGCCGGCGACCCGGTCGGCGGCGAGCGCCTGCCCGCCATCCTGCTCGCGGTCACCCTGTTTGCCGTCGGCATCTTCCCGAACCTCCTGCTCGGTCTCCTGAACTAGCGGCCACCCCAGCCACGATCCACCCATGCCCGCGTTCTACCTCGAAGCCCTCACGGTCCTCCTCGGCATCCTCCTGCTGATGCTCGAGGCCTTCGGCCCGGCCCACAACAAGAAGCTCATCGGCTTCACCGCCGCCGCCGGACTGACCTTCATCCTCATCCTGTCCTTCTTCGCCAAGGGACCGGCCGACGCGCCGGACTCGAGCGTGGCCGGCTGGGCGCTGTGGGATTTCTACGCCTTCGACCCGCTGGCGCGCTTCTACAAGGGCTTCGCCCTCGTCTGCACCATCCTGGTGGTGCTGATGTCGCTCGACTTCAGCAAGATCCTCAAGCGCTTCACCGACCATCCGGAGTCCGAGGCCGGCACCGGCGAGTACTTCGTCCTCCCGGTCTTCGCCTGCGCGGGGATGATGTGGATGGCCTCGGCCAAGGACCTCGCCGGGGCCTTCGTCGCCCTCGAGCTGGTCACCATCACCTTCTACATCCTGGTCGGCTACCTGCGGCGCAACGTCGGCTCGCTGGAGGCGGCGGTGAAGTACCTCATCCTCGGCGCGCTCAGCACCGGCTTCCTGGTCTACGGGATCGCCTGGATCTACGGCACCACCGGCACCTTCAACCTGGCCGAGATGCGCGAGGCGGTCGCGACCGTGGCCAACCCGCTGCCGCTCCTCTTCGGGGTCGCGCTGGTGCTCGTCGCGCTCGGCTTCAAGGTCGGCGCCGTGCCGATGCAGGCGTGGATCCCGGACGTCTACCAGGGCGCCCCCACCCCCACCACCGCCTTCCTCTCGGTCGGCTCCAAGGCGGCTGGCTTCATCCTGCTGATCCGCTTCCTCGACCCCTTCCTCGCGCCGGGCTCGCCGCTCGCCGGGCAGGTGATCGTGCTGCTCGCGGTGATGGCGGCCGCCACCCTGCTGGTCGGCAACCTCGCCGCCATCGCGCAGACCAACTTCAAGCGCCTGCTGGCCTACTCGTCGATCGCCCACGCCGGCTTCCTGCTGCTGGCGATCGCGGCGTGGAAGCCGCTGGGTGAGGAAGGCACCGACTCGGTGACGGCGGTCTCCTTCTACCTGGCGACCTACCTGCTGATGACCCTGGCGGCCTTCTTCGTGCTCGCGCAGGTGCGGATCCATTCCGACGACGAGACGCTCGACGCCTTCAAGGGCCTCGGCAAGCGCAACCCGTCGCTGGCGCTCGGGCTCACCGTGATCATGGCGGCGCTTGCGGGCGTCCCGCTGACGGCCGGGTTCATCGGCAAGTTCTTCGTCTTCGCCCTGGCGGTGGAGGCGGGTCTGTGGTGGGGCGTCGGCGTGGCCTTCATCGGTGCCGCCGCCGGCTTCTACTACTACTTCAAGGTGATCCGCAGCATGTGGTGGGAGGACCCGGCCGAGGGTGCCGGCGCGATCCCGGTCCCGCAGATCACCCGCGCCAGCCTGATCGGCCTGACCGCTGCGGTCATCGTCCTCGGTGTCTGGCCCCAGCCGATCCTGTGGCTGATCGGGGGGTAGGCGGGGGTCGGAGGTCGGCGTAGACTGCGGCGCTTGAGCGCCGCTCCGCCGATGGGCTTCAAGCCCGAGGCGGCGTCGTGCGGGCGATCCCCGACCCAACCCCGTGAACCCGGCGATGAATCGCCTCGCCCCAAACGGTGGTGAACCACCGCAGTCCACCCTCTCCTTGCTACGGGTTACCTTCGCCCAAAACCCCAACGGGGTTCCGGAGTTTGGGCCGGGGTGACAACTCCAGGGTTTCGGGAACGAGAATGATCCGCGCTTGGGAGATGCGGAGTGCCCGCCAAGCTCAACCAGTCGCGGCGACGCGGCGGCGTGGGCCATTGTCGCTCGGCTAGCTCGGGGAGTGCCTTGAGCCCTTCAAGAGTCGTGCTCGTCCACCTGTGGGACGCGCCTGAAAGGCGCCGCTCCGTGCCATGGCGCTCGAAGAACGCCACTCCAAGGCGCCTGAGGAGCGCATCACTCGACCTCAACCTGTCCTACGACTTGTCCTCCGTAGCTTCAAGCGAAGGCGGAAGCTTCGGCGAAGGCGGAGCGTCTCTTCGACAACGGACCCGCCTTCGCCAAAGGCTTCGGCGGGCAGGCGGTGGACGTCGGACCATACCGAAGCACGTGCAAAGCCGACCTGCCGGGTCACCTGCGTGCGGGCGGTGGCGGCGCTTGAAGCCAACCGCCGACCAATCGTCTCAAGCCGCGGTGTCCTGGAGGGCGGCGAGGCGGTCGAGGGCGCTGCCGTCGTCGATCTTCTGGCGGGCGACCTCGACGCCGTGGCCGATGTCGTCGGCGAGGCCGGCGCAGGCGATCGCCGCGCCGGCATTGAGCAGGACCATGTCGCGCTTGGGTCCGGTCTCCGCCCCGGAGAGGATCGCCTGGAGGATCCCGGCGTTCACCGCGGCATCGCCGCCGCGAAGGTCGTCGACGCCGGCATGCGCCAACCCGAAGTCGCGCGGGCGGACCTCCTCGTCGATGGGCTCCTGGAGCGTCCCCGCCTTGCAGATGCGGGTCGACCCCATCAGGCTCATCTCGTCGACCGAGCGGCCGTCGCTGGTGGTGCCGTGCACCGCCCAAGCGCTCTCGCGGCCGAGGCGCTGGAGGATTTCGGCGAACACCGGGCACAGCGGGCGCTCGAACACGCCGACCAGCTGACACTGCGGGCGGGCCGGGTTGAGCAGCGGCCCGATCAGGTTGAAGATGGTCCGCACGCCCTTCGCCGCGAGCTGCTTGCGCACGCCGACCACCGCCTTGAAGGCCGGGTGGTAGGCCGGCGCGAAGAGGAAGCCGACGCCGGCCTTCTCGAGGCACAGGCGGAAGCGCTCCGGCGGGATGTCGAGGCGGACGCCGAGGGCCTCGAGCACGTCGGCTCCCCCGCTCTTGGAGGTGATGCCGCGGTTGCCGTGCTTGACGACCGTGGCCCCGGCCGCCGCGACGACGAACATCGAGGTGGTCGAGACATTGAACAGGTTCAGCCGGTCGCCCCCGGTGCCGCAGACGTCGATGGTCGGGCCATCGGTCGGCGCCAGGCTGGCATGGGGGTCGACCGCGTGATCGAGGAAGGCCTCGACGAAGCCGGCGATCTCCTCCGGCGTCTCGCCCTTGGCGGCGAGGCGCTCGAGGATCTCCTGCTTGGCGTCGTCATTGGCCTCCGGATCCAGCAGCAGCGCCGCCGCGACCTCGATCTCGCGTCGCGAAAGGTCCTTGCCGCCATCCAGGTGGTCGATCACCGCGCTCATGTCGTTACGCTATCACCCGAATCGCAGCGCTGGCAAACCCGAAGGAAGGGCGGGCAAGGCGCCACCATGGAGTCGCGTGACGTCAACCGAAATAGGACGGCTCGTTGCCCGGCTTCCACTTGATGTTGCAGCCCGAGCTCGGATAGGCCTCGGTGGCGGGAGGCTCGCCCCGAAGCATTCGCGTGACCGCACTGCGCATATCCTTTCCGTCGGGCTCCCCGCCGCGCCCCGGCCGGGACGCGTCGAACTGACCCGTATAGTAAACCTTGCCCTCCGCATCGAGCAGGAAGAAGTCCGGCGTGCAGGCGGCACCGTAGGCCTTGGCGACCGACTGGTCCTCATCGAACAGGTAGGGAAAACCCCAACCCCACTCCTGCGCGGTCGGGTCCATCTTCTCCGGCGCGTCGTCCGGATACTTGTCGACGTCGTTGGCGTTGATCGCCACGCAACTGACTCCCTGGTCGGCGAGTTCGCGGGCATAGTCGCCGAGCGCCGGGCCGAGGTGGATGACGAAGGGGCAGTGGTTGCAGGCGAAGATGACCAGCGTGCCGGCGCGCCCGGCCAGGTCATCGCGCGAGACCCGGGTTCCATCCGGCTTCGGCAGGGTGAATCCGGGTGCCGGGTCGCCGGGCTTGAGGGTGAAGGTCGAGGGTACTTCCGCCATGCCCCTTCCCTCCGCGATGCACCCGCATGGGTCAAGCGGGGAATCTGAAGGCAGTGAAGGCGGGCGAAGGCGGGCGAAGGCGGCCTTGCCGGCGTTGCCATGCGCCGGGGCGCGGCTATTCTCGCTGCGCCGATGCTTCCCGAACTGACCGAGCCCGAGCGCCAGCGCTACGCCCGCCACCTGTCCATCCCGGACGTCGGTGAGGAGGGCCAGCGTCGCCTCAAGGCGGCCTCGGTGCTGTGCATCGGCGCGGGCGGCCTCGGCTCACCCGCGGCCGCCTACCTCGCCGCCGCCGGGGTCGGCCGGATCGGGATCGTCGACCCCGACGAGGTCGAGTTGTCCAACCTCCAGCGCCAAATCCTCCACGGCCAGTCGACGCTCGGGCGGTCGAAGCTCGACAGCGCCATGGCGCGGCTGCGCGACATCAACCCGGAGGTCGCCATCGAGCCGCACCCGGTGCGCTTCACGCCGGACAACGCCGCGGCCCTGCTGGAGCGCTACGACCTCCTCCTCGACGGCTCCGACAACTTCCCGACGCGCTTCCTTTCCAACGATGCCTGTGTCCTCGCCCGCAAGCCGCTGGTCTACGGCGCGATCTTCCGCTTCGAGGGCCAGGTGACGGTCTTCGCTCCGCACCTCGGGGGTTCCTGCTACCGCTGCATGCTCCCCGGCCTGCCGCCGCCGGGTGCGGCGCCGAGCTGTGCCGAGGCCGGCGTCCTCGGCGTGCTGCCGGGCATCATCGGCAGCCTGCAGGCGATGGAGGCCATCAAGCTGATCCTCGGCGTCGGCGCGCCGCCGCTCGGCGAGCTGCTCAGCTACGATGCCCTTCGGAGCCGCTTCCGCACGCTGCGGATCCCGCGCAACCCGGGCTGCGTCCTGTGCGGCGAGTCCCCCACCCTCGACCACCTGCGCAGCGCGGAGACGATGGCGGCGCCTTCCTGCGCGCCGGCGGGGCTGCCGTCGATCGACGCGCAGGAGCTCGCCGCGCGCCTCACCCGCGGGGATGCCTTCACCCTGATCGACGTCCGCGAGCCGCAGGAGCATGCGATGGCATCGATCCCCGGTGCCCGGCTCATCCCGCTCGGTGAGCTGGCCGGTCGCCTCGGCGAGATCCCGCGCGACGGCGAGGTGGTCGTCCACTGCAAGTCCGGCGCCCGGTCGGCGCGGGCGGCGGCGCTGCTGGAGGCGGAGGGATTCGATCGGGTGTCGAACCTCGAGGGGGGGATCGACGCGTGGTTGAGTCTCGAGTGAGGCGGGTTGGCGCTGCGGACCGGCTGGAAAGCGCGGGTTGGGCGATGAGCGACTGGGGTGAGGAGGCGGAGCACAGGGCATGGGACCTATGGGACCTATGGGACCTATCTGGCGTGAGGCTGCGCCTCACCCTGGTTTTGGGCGGCTCCGGAAGGTGAGCTCCCGCCCCGCCCATCTTCGCAGCGCCAGGAACGACGCTGCGGAGGGCATGAGGTGCTCGCATAGGTCCTATAGGACCCATAGGACCTGTTTCTCCCGCTCCGCCACTTCTCCTCGCTCACTCGCGAGCTTCCTCGATCAGCCGTGGAATCAGGCCGCGCAGCTCGGAGGCCGGGATGGCGTAGGTTTCGCAGCGGCTGGCACGGGCGATGTTCATCCCGAGGCAGGTGCCGTCGAGGTCGAGCAGCGGGCCGCCCATCGTCTTGTAGTTGCCCATGATGTCGTGCTGCATGACCATGGGAAAGCCGGATCGGCGACTCGAGAACTCGCCGCTCATCGCATCGTTGCGGGTCGTTTCCTCGCCGAACAGGTCGGTGCGACCGGACAACTCGACCTGCAGCGCGATGCGTTCGCCGTCGCGCTCGACCAGCACCTCCGCGACCTCGCCGACCTGGCGCTTCTCGAGCGACTCGACGAGTTCCTCGAGCTCCTTGATCGCCTGCCCGGCGAACTCCAACAGCCGGTCGCCGACCTGCACCCCGGCGCGTTCGGCACCGCCCTTCTCGGTGACCTCGGAAACCACCAGGCCGTCGTCATTCTCGTCGAGCCTGACCCCGAGCACCGCCCCACCCTTGGGAAACACCGGGCGCTCATTGGCGGAGATCACGCCGACCTGGACCCGCCGGCGGCGGGTCGAGGTGCTGCCGTTGGCGACCACCCAGGTGCCTTGCGAAACGGCGCCGTCCTCGCTGAGGACCACCGGAATCAGGCCCTCCGCCTCGACCTTCAGCAGGGCGAGGTCCCAGGCCGGATCCTCGGCGACCAGGCGGACGCTCTCGTAGGACTCGCGGTCGATGACGACCGTCAGCTCGCCGACCTCCTCGAGCTCGCTGGCCTTGGTGAGGATGAACCCGTCGGGCGAGACGACGGTGCCGTAGATCACCTCGTCGCGCGCCCGCCGCCCCTTGCCGATCACGGCGCTCGAGCTTTGCAGGACCTCCCGCACCGGTTCGAAGGCCCGGTGCATCTCGACACCCGCCGTGCGGAGGTTGCTCGGCAGGGTCTGGGCGGCCTGCGCCGCCGGCATGCCGGGCATTCCCGGGATTCCCGGCATGAAGAAGCCGACCACCATGGAGGCCGTGATGAGGGATCTAGCGTTCACCGATTTTCACAACGAGGGTTTCCTCCTTGCCGTCGCGCAGCAGGGTGAGTGCCACCCGGTCGTCCGGCGCCAGCTCCTTCATCTCCGCCTTGAGGTCGGCGGGGTCGCCGAGCTCGACCTCACCCATCTTCAGGATGACATCGCCGACCACGATGCCGGCCTCCTCCGCCGCGGTGTCGGCACCGACCTTCACCACGACCACCCCGCCCTCCTGGCGGGCCTCGGTCTTGATTCCGAGCAGTCCCTCCCCCTTCCGCGGCAGCTGGGCGAAGGGGCCCTCGCCGAGGAACTTCGACTCCGCCAGCTCGTCCCATCGGGCCACATACTCGCTCATCGGAACGTGCATGTTCTCCGGCAGCCGGTTGCCGACCCGCGAGTGGATGCCGATCAGCTTGCCCTCGAGGTCGAAGAGCGGACCGCCGGAGTCGCCGCCGATCAGGTTGCAGTCGGACTGCCAGGTGGTCTGGTCGACCCGCACCAGCCGGCCGAGCCGGACCACGCTGCCACGACCGCTGTCGTAGCCACCGGGATGGCCGAGGGCGAAGACCCAGTCGCCGAGCTCGGTGCGGTCGTCGCGCTCGATCTCGACGTGGGGCCACTCGCCCTCGTCGACGATCCGCGCCATGGCGCTGTCGGTCTCCGAGTTAAGCCCGAGCGAGCGCGCCTTGGCCTCGCGGCCGTCCTCGAAGCGCACGGTGAACTCCTTGTCGACCCCGCCGGTCACGTGGGCGGCGGTCAGGATGAGTCCGTCGGCGCTGACCACCACCCCGCTGCCGGAGCCCTCGCCGAGGTCGATGCAGATCGTCGCCGCTCGGGCGCGCGGCAGGACCTGCTGGAGGTGCTGCTGGATGACCTCGAGGTCATGGCGGTTCTCGGGGACCCGCAGGTCGTTGACGAAGGGACGCTCCGCCGCGGCCACCGCGAGGGTGGCGAGCGTGAGGAGAAGCGGGCGGAGCGGGGAGAACATCGGCAACGGGAACAATCTAGTCTGACTGCCGCGAATCAGCAACCCCCCGGTGGGGGGGCGGAGCGGAGGAGGCGGGGAGCCGGACGAAGACCGCCCACCACTCGCGGCCCTGGCGGCTGGGATACGAGCGCTCGGGGACCCGTGCCTCGCTCAGCTCGAAGTCCGCGGCAAAGCCGGCGATGATCTGCTCCCGGCTGCTGCCGAACGGCGGGCCGTCGTCGGGATCGGCGGGGTCGAGGTAGAACAGGCCGACCAGCACCCCGCCGGGGCGCAGGCAGCGGGCGGCCGAGGCGACGTAGCTCGGCCGCCGGGCCGGGTCGATGGCGCAGAGGCAGGTGTGCTCCCAGATAGCGTCGCAGGGTTCGTGGAAGTCGTCGCGCAGGAAATCATCGACGCGGTAATCCTCGCCGCCGGCCGGCGGGTGCGAGCGGGCCACCTCGATCGCCTTGGCGGAGAGGTCGATGCCGACGACCGCGGGGACCCGGGCGGCCAGCCGGCGCACGTCGTGGCCGGATCCGCAACCGGGCACGAGGACCCGCCGGCGGTTGCGGAACCACGACTCCGGCCGCTGCAGTTCCTCGACCAGCGCCGGGGGTGCCTCGCCCTTGTCCCAGGGGGTCTCGCCCGAGTGCCAGCGGGCGTTCCAGTCGACCGGATCGCTCATGCCGGCATCTAGACGCCTCCGAGGGTGTCGAGCTTTCGCTCGCGCTGCCGCGACGGCGACTGGGTGGTGTCGCCAAAGTGCATCACCGGGCCGATCCCCGCGCCGTGGGCACCGCCGAGCCGGCTGGCGACCTCGATTTCCGGGAAGCGGAACCTCCGCCGTTCCAGGGTCCAGGCCACCCCGAAGCCAGCCAGCAGCAGGCTGCCGGCGACGACCGCCACGGGTGCGGTCCAGCGCTTCACGATGGCGTGGAGCGGGGACTGGTCCTCGGCGGCGACGGGATCCGCGCCGACTTCCGGCTCCGCAAGCAAGGCAGCGATGGGTTCCTCTTCGACGAGGCCCGCCTCCTGTTCCATCCAGTAGACCCGGATCGCGAGCTGGACGCAGAAGGCCTTGAGCTGCTCGCCGACTCCCGACTCCTTCTGCCCCGCGACCATGGCCTGCGAGAGGATCCGGTGGCGCTCGGCCTCCGGGATGCCCTCGGCAAGCTCAGGACTGAGGTGAATCGACGAGCGCTCGGGCTGGCCGGCGTGGTAGAAGACGATGAACCCGGGGCCCTCTCCGGCGAACCAGGACCAAGCCAAGCCGGCGGGATCGAGCTCGACCGGCAGCTGCTGGTCGCCGGCGAAGACGCTGACCCGGAAATCCACCGCCGAGTCCTCGGCATGGTAGTCGAGGAACGCCTCGATCTCGCCGCGCACGTCCTCGCGCAACAGCCCCTGCGGGTCGTGGAGCCGCGTGTCGGGGCGGGCACCGAAGTAGGCGTCGAGCAAGTCCGGCGACATCGACGGCTCGGGGATCTCCGCCGCGGCTTCGGTGGGAGCCTCCGTCTCGGCGGCGGGCGCCGCCGGCGCGACCAGCGCGAGGGCGACGGCGAAAAGCGTCGGCGCGGTCCTCACGGCGCCACCCCCTCCTTGCGCGACTTGCGGTGACCCTCGCGCAGGCGGCGCAGCATCGAGCGCCCGCCGTGGTGGATCCCCACCCGGCGCTCGAAGCGCTCGGGGTCCCAGCGGGCCTGGCGGGACCGCCACTTGAGGCGCGCCGTGAGCTGTTCGATCGCGCGGATGATGCCGTCGGCGTAGCTGGCCTCCATCCAGTAGGCGTGCGCCCGGCTCAGCGCCACGAAGCCGTCCTCCTCCTCGAGGAAGGGATCGAGCCGGTAGCCCCAGTGGAAGGCGGCGCTCTTGCGCTCGGGATCGAGGGTGAGAAGGATGGTCCACTCGCTGAGCCGCTCCACCCCGACATCCTCGAAGACCGCCCGGTTGAGCAGCCAGAAACCGAACTGGCGCGGGTCGCCATGACCCTCGCTGGTGCCGGTGTAGACCGCGAAAAGGAGCTGCGGGAAGCGCCGCTCGAATCGGTCCATCGCCCCCTCGACCCGGGCCAGGTCGCCCCGCCGCATCAGGCCCGCGGCGTCCTCGAGGCGACGCATGCGGACCTGCTCCGAGCCATAGCGCCCGTCGGCCTCGGCCAGCGAAAAGCCGCAGTGCGGACAAGACGCGGCCCCGCGGTGGATGAGCTGGACGCAGCGAGGACACTTCATGATGCCGTCCGAGGCTAATTCGCTGACCGCGAGGGGGTCAAAGCGAAAGATCAGGATTTCTTAAGCTCTTGCCCCCCTGCCCCTGTGGCGGCGGGCTCCCGGCCCCTGCTTTGCGCTTTCCCGCGGGGCGATTTTCCGCAAGATTCTGCTTGGCAAGCCGCAGCCGCGGGGACAGTCTCCGCGCCCGCTCGCAGCCCGCCGGGATGGAGCGACCCGCCCGTCCCCCCTCGCAGGCCCGGGCCCAACGTCCGATTTCAACCGTAGCAGTCAACCGTAACAGACAACGATGTCCGTAGCACTCCGCCTCAACCGCAAAGGGACCAAGGACCGTCCCTACTACAAGATCGTGGCCGTCGACAGCCGCAAGCGCCGCGATGGCCGCTACATCGAGCAGATCGGGACCTACGATCCGATGAAGGAAGGCGAGAACTTCACCATCGATCTCGAGAAGGCCGACAAGTGGGTCGGCGTCGGCGCCAAGCCCTCCGACACCGTGCGCAGCATCATCCGCAAGGCCCGCACTGCCGCGAACAGCGCCGAGAGCGCCTGAGGAGCGCGCATTGATCGGTCCTTCCGACCTTCCGAACCTTTTCACGCAGCCGCCTGGATCGCATGATCCGGCGGCTGTGTTGCGTTCGGGGATTGTTGTTTCGCCGGAAATCCCGCATGCTGCCGCCGACGTGCCCCCCATGCCCCCCGCAACGAAAACCGCGGCCTGAAGCCCGCGGAATGAAACTCGCGGAAAAAAGACGGCATGAAGAAATACCTGGTTGAATTCATCGGCACCTTCTTCTGGGCGCTCACCTTCGTCACCGCCGGGGTCTATGGAGCGGGTGCGGTCGATGGCGGAGCGGGCGCCTTGAACCTCGCGCCGCTGGCCGTGGGCCTCGTGCTGATGGCGATGTACTACGCCTGTGGTCACGTCTCCGGCGCGCACTTCAATCCCGCCGTCACCCTCGCCGCGCTGCTGCGCGGGCGCTGCGAGGGCAAGGAGGTCCTGCCCTACGTCGCCGCGCAGTTGCTGGCCGCCCTGGTCGGCACGACCGCGGCGTCGATCCTGGTCACCACCCGGGCGGTCGAGCCGCGGGTCCTCGCGAGTGCGCCGACCCTGCTTGCCGAGTTCCTGTTCACCTTCGCCCTCGTGTTCGTCGTCCTCAACACGATGACCGCGCGGGCCAACTCGGGGAACTCGTTCTACGGGCTCGCCGTCGGGGCGATCGTGACCGGTGGCGGCCTGGTGGTGGGCGGGGTTTCCGGAGCCTCGTTCAACCCGGCGGTCAGCCTGTCGCTGTGCATGGCCGGGCAGCTTGCCTGGGTCGACCTGTGGATGCACCTGCTGCCGCAGCTCGTCGCGGCCATCGCCGCGGCCTACACCTTCCTTGCGGTCTGCCCGGAGGACCGCTAGCCAGTGGCACGGCTGCCACGGCCGGGCGAACGTGCACCTCCCGGCCCGCCTGGGCCGCCCGGCCCCCATCCGCTCCCTCCTGCCCACCCCTGCCCGCTCCCTTCCACGACCCTTCATGGACTACGCCACCCTGATCGACCAACGCCGCCGCCGCTTCGCGGAGATCAACGAGATCATCGGCGACCCGAGCCTGTTCGAGGACAGCCGCCGGGCCGCCGAGGTGATGCGCGAGCACCGCCGGCTCAAGGAGGTGCTCGAGCTGTGGGACGAGCAGGAGGAGCTTGAGCGCCAGCTCGACGACAACCGCGAGCTGGCCAGGGACGACGACCCGGAGCTTGCCCAGATCGCCGAGGCCGAGATCCCGGCGCTGGAGGAGCGCCTGGCCAAGTGCCGCGAGGACCTGCAGTACGGCCTGCTCCCCGCCGATCCCAACGAGGACCGCGACGCCATCGTCGAGATCCGCGCCGGCGCCGGCGGCGACGAGGCCTCGCTGTTCGCCGCCGAGCTGCTGCGGATGTACGAGCGCCACGCCGAGAACGCGGGCTGGAAGACCGAGACGCTCGGCAGCAGCCCGTCGGAGGTCGGCGGCTTCAAGGAGGTCGCCCTGCGCGTCTCCGGCGATGAAGTGTTCCGCCAGTTGAAGTACGAGAGCGGCGTCCACCGGGTCCAGCGCGTGCCCGCCACCGAGGCGCAGGGCCGCATCCACACCTCGACGGTCACCGTCGCGGTGCTGCCCGAGGCCGAGGAGGTCGACGTCGAGATCAAGCCCGACGACCTGCGCATCGAGGTCTGCCGCGCGGGTGGCGCCGGCGGCCAGCACGTCAACCGCACCGAGTCGGCGGTCCAGGTCTTCCACCTGCCGACCGGGTTGATGGTGCGCTGCGAGGACGGCCGCTCGCAGGGCCAGAACAAGGAGCGGGCGCTGCAGATCCTGCGCAGCCGGCTCTACGAGATGAAGGTCCGCGAGGAACAGGAGCGCTACTCCGCGACCCGGCGGGCGCTGATCGGCTCCGGCGACCGCTCCGAGAAGATCCGCACCTACAATTTCCCGCAGAGCCGGATCACCGACCACCGCATCGGCCTGACCACCCACAACCTCGACGGCATCCTCGACGGCCAGCTCGGCGAGATCACCCGCGAGCTGCAGAAGGCCGAGATGGCCGATCGCCTCGCCGAGGCGGAGAAGGGCGATTGAGCCGCCCGCCAGGGGGTTCTCCCGGGGTCCCGGGGCACCGAGCGCCGACGACACGGAAAAAATCCGTGCGAGACCCCGGTAAATGCTGCCAGTTTCTCCCAGCCAGCCGATGAGCCACCCGATCCTCAACGCCGACCGCATCCCCAAGGAGGGCTGTCTCGTCGTGCCCGGCCGCATGGGCCCGGACGAAATCCAGGCCCTCGTCCAGCTGTTCAGCTCGCGCCCGGTCAGCTGGCTGATCGAGGACTCGGCCACGCTGGCCCCCGCCGTCGAGCAGGTGATCACCAACTCCGGCTCCGGCGCGGCCTTTTCCGACGACGACGCCGACCCGGCGGGCGTCGGCGAACAGCTCAAGGGGCTGATCCAGGGCGAGGCCGTGCTGATCTACGTGCCCGGCAAGTCGGTGGCGCGCAAGGCGACCCCCTGCCACATCCCCGGCAAGACCCTCGAGACCCTCGGCTCCTTCGGCCTGCCGGTCCTGCCGCTGGTCTTCGACGACCCGCGCGAGACCGCGATGAGCATCGAGCGCCCCGGCTCGCTGCCCCGTGCCGGCATCGCCGTGGGCGAGCTGATCCCGGCCGGCGAGGCCAGCGCGGCGCGGATCCGCCAGGGCATGCTGGCCGCCGCCGAGGAGGCCTTCGGCCGTCACCCCTTCGTCAACTCGTCGCTGGCGAGCGCCCTGCTCCACGGCTTGCGCAAGCACGCCTCGCGCACGGCGGTCCACGACGGCTCCGACGACTCGACGCTGCGCTTCGACCGCCTGCTCGCCGCGGCCCTGGTGCTGTCGAAGTACGTCCGCGAGGAGACCGACAACGAGCGGGTCGGCATCATCCTGCCCCCCGGCAAGGCCGGCCTCGTCGCCAACCTGGCGGTGGTGTTCGCCGGCAAGACGCCGGTGAACCTGAACTTCACGGCGAGCCACGACGCGATCCGCTCGGCGATGCGCCAGGCCAACCTCGACCGCTTCATCACGGCCGACCCCTTCGTCCGCAAGGTCTCGTCCTTTCCCTGGCCGCCGAACCGCGACCTGATCTTCATCGAGCGCGTCCTGCCGACGCTGAAGAAGAAGATCATCGCCTGGACCATCCTCGGCCGGCTGCTCCCCGCCGGCGTGATCGCGGGGCTGTTCGGGATCGGCAAGCGCAAGGGCGACGACGAGGCGGTGCTGCTGTTCACCTCGGGCTCGTCCGGCGAGCCGAAGGGGGTGGTGCTGAGCCACCGCAACATGCTCGCCAACGTCTGCCAGTTCGGCCAGCGCCTCGACCTCGGGCCCGGCTCGAAGATCCTCGGCTCGCTGCCGCTGTTTCACTCCTTCGGCTGCACCGTCACGCTGTGGTACCCGGTGATCGAGGGCATCGACCTGATCACCTACCCGAACCCGCTCGAGACCAAGCGCCTCGGCGAGCTGGTCCACGAGCACGCCATCGACGTCCTGCTCGCCACCCCGACCTTCCTGCGCGGCTACATGCGGCGGGTGAAGCCGGAGCAGCTCAAGTCGCTGAAGTACGTCGTCACCGGCGCCGAGAAGCTTCCCGAGAACCTCGCGCGCGCCTTCGAGGAGCGCTTCGGCATCCTGCCGCAGGAGGGCTACGGCCTGACCGAGACCTCGCCGGCGACCAACGTCAACCTGCCCGACCCGGTCGGCGACGCCGACAGCCACGTGGTCGCCTGCTCGCGGCTCGGCACCGTCGGCCACCTGCTGCCGGGGATCGCCATCCGGATGACCAACCCGGCGACCGACCAGCCGGCGCCGATCGACCAGCAGGGCGTCATCTGGCTCAAGGGCGCCAACATCTTCCCGGGTTACCTCAAGCAGCCGGCGAAAACCAAGGAGGTGCTCGACGCCGACGGCTGGTTCAAGACCGGCGACGTCGGCCGGATGGACGCGGACGGCTTCCTCCACATCGAGGGGCGGATCTCGCGCTTCTCGAAGATCGGCGGCGAGATGGTCCCCCACGAGACCGTCGAGGCCGCCATCAACAAGGTACTCGGGCTCGACTCCGAGGCCGAGCGCCGGGTCGCCATCGTCGGCGTCCCCGATGCCAA
This sequence comes from Verrucomicrobiia bacterium, assembly GCA_030430455.1. Taxonomy (GTDB): domain Bacteria; phylum Verrucomicrobiota; class Verrucomicrobiia; order Verrucomicrobiales; family Akkermansiaceae; genus Haloferula. Next base: position 15,740 of record JAUIJB010000021.1, read on the forward strand.
GAAGGGCGAGGCCATCGTGCTGCTCTCGACCATCGCCGGTCCGGCGCTCGAGCAGGAGTGCATCGACCTGCGCTACAAGCTGATGGACGCCGGCCTGCCGTCGCTGTGGTGCCCGCGGGAGATCATTCCGGTCGCCGAGATCCCGGTGCTCGCCTCCGGCAAGCTCGACCTCAAGGCCTGCGAGTCGGTCGCAGCCGAGGGGCAGGGTTGAGGCCGGGCGCCTTCAAGGCGCCGGTCCGTGGACATGGCGCTCAATGAGCGCCACTCCGGACTGCGGCGCTTCAGCGCCGCTTTGCCGATGGGCTTCCAGCCCGAGGCGTCGTCGTGCTGGCGATTCCCGGCCTACCCCCGAAAACCCAGCGATGAATCGCCTCGCTTGAAGCGGTGATGAATCACCGCAGTCGGACGGCCCGCTTGCCACCATTTGCGGCCTCAAGCCCCCCCATAAAGAGAATCCCCGGAGGCCAGTGGGGGAACCGGCGTCCGGGGACTCTTGGGGGGGATCGGGGGGATCGGGGGGATTTTTGGGGGGATTCGTCTTCTTGCTTGGGGGGAATCGCCAGGTTGAGCGGTGGGGGGAATCGGGGGGGATTGCTCGCGCTGACAGGGGCATTATGTCCGATTTTGCGCCCAGCAAAACCCCGTCATTGCGTAGGTTTTGCCATTTTTTGTCCGATTTTGCTGCTTCCCCGGCCTGAAGGCAGAGCCAAGCAGCTGGGATTTGCAATCCCCGAACGCCGATGAGGTGAGAAGGAAGGGAGAGGGTGTCGAAGCAAACCCGACGGGTCCCGCGAGCAGCCTCTAAATGATACCGTGTCAGTGAAACAACCTGACTCTCCTGGTCGGGTGGGATGGCCGCAGATTGCGGATGAGCGCAGATGGATTCTGAAATCTGCGTCAATCTGCGAACCGGAGCGCAGTGGAGATGGCCCTTAGGCAAGTCCGCGGCCTCCCTTCCGTGGAACCTCAGAAGATCGGATTGAATCTCAGAACTCGTATGAGCTGCCGTCCATCCGCCCGGGAGTCTCCCCCGGGGATTGCAAATCCCCGCTCCTTGACGCCCCGCGCCACAGGCGCGCCTAGTCCTCCCTCTTTTCCGAAATCACCAGGATCCTGGCACTCAACGGGGGCATGGGGGGAAGCTCGAGGCCGCGCCCGGGAAGACCGGCGGTCCCCACACTTCCGCTCCAGTCGTCGGCGAGGACCTCCCTCAGCTCGAGAGAACCCTCCCCCACCCCCATCCATTGCAGCGCGTGCACCGGGAGGCGCACCAGCAGGTCGTCCATGGCACGACTCGGATGGAAGTTCGCCACCACGAGCGCCCTCGCGCCGGTCGACCGGTCGCTACGAAGGAAGGCGTAGATCCAGTGCCCGCTCACGTCCTCGCCCGCCAGGCGCCCGAACCCGGGGTTCTCCTTGTTGGCGTGATTGAGGCCGTAGAACTCGCCGCGGGTGAAGGCCGGCGAGGCGACCGCCTCGAGCAGGCGGGAATACCACGCGCGCAGCTCGCGCTGCTCACCGGACAAGCCGCCGCCGTCGAAGGCGCCGCCGTTGACCCACTTCTGGAACTCGGGCATCGCCCAGTAGTCGAAGATGCTGGTGCGGCCGTCGTCGCCGCTGAAGCCCTCGCGCCCCAGCGCGGGCTCGCCGACCTCCTGACCGTGGTAGATCATGATGGGTCCCCGGCCCATGCCGAACAGCACCGCGCTGACCGGGCGCCCCACGGCCATGCCCAGCCCTCCCCACTCGTGCGGGGTCGCCAGGCGGACCTCGTCGTGGTTCTCGGCGTAGCGCAGCGAGTGGTGGAAGAGCTCCTTGCCGAAGGTCAGCGGGTCGAGGTCGTTGGCCCACTTGTAGCCGCCGGCGAAGTCGTCGTAGAGACCCATGCACAGGTCGTAGGCCGGGTCGTCGTAGACCGCGTCGAAGCCGGCGGCGAGCAGCGCCTCGAGCACGTTGCCGTCGGTCAGCTTGGCCGGGTCGGTGTCGTAGGCCTCGCCGAAGATGTAGACCGCCTCGTCGCGCTCGCGGGCGCGGCGGATCATCCACGCCCAGAACTCCATCGGCACCATGTGGGCCATGTCGACGCGGAAGCCGGCGACCCCCATCTCCTGCCAGTGGGCGAAGATCTCGTCCATCTTGCGCCAAGTGTCGGGGACCTCCTCCGGCGCCGCGTCCGGACCCGGCAGGTGGCTGGTGTCACGGCCCCGGGTGAAGTCGTGGCCGAAGTTGAGCTTCACGGTCTCGTACCAGTCGCCCTCGCCCGGGGCGAAGGTGACGGCATTGTTGCCGGTGACACGGACGTGCTCGCTCTCGGGCTCGAAGCGGCCGCTGCACCCGGGCTTGCCGGCGGTCGGCAGCTTCAGCGGCGGCCCGCCGCCGGGGGCGTCCTCGGGGACGTAGAAGAAGTTGTTGTCGCGGGCGAAGAAGACCCCGCGGTCGTCGTCGTTGCCGAAGCTCAGGTCGGGGCGGACGTCGGAGGCGTAGCTGCGCGCGACGTGGTTGGGCACGAAGTCGATGATCACCCCGATGCCCTGCTCGCGGCAGCGCCCGAGCAGCTCGCGGAACTCGTCGAGCCGCCGCGCCGGGTCGGCGGCGTAGTCGGGGCAGACGTCGAAGTAGTCGCGGATCGCGTAGGGGCTCCCCGCCAGGCCCTTGAGGATGTCCGGCGGGTCGGCCGGGCGGCCCGGGTAGGCGGTGCCGCTGGCCTGCTCGAGCACCCCGGTGAGCCACAGGTGGGTGACGCCAAGCTGCTTCAGCCCGCCGAGCGAGCGCTCGTTGTAGTCGGCGAACTTGCCGCAGCCGTTCTCCTCGATGGTCCCGCCGACCTTGCGGGTCTCCACGGTGTTGCCGAACAGCCTGGGGAGGGCCTGGTAGATCACCGGCCGCCCGGCCTCGGCGGCTCCGGCCGTCGCGCTCATTGCCGCTGCGATGCACATGCCACGCCAACTCATGCGCTCAGCCCTCCGCGGTCAATCCGGATTCCGACTCCTTGCTCACCAGCAGGGTCGCCAGGGCGGCGACGACGAAGCAGATTCCACCGGTCAGCACCGCCTTCATCGCGTCGCCGCCGAGGAGCTTGTCCACCACCAGCCCGAGGCCGACCGAGGCGAGGATCTGCGGCAGGACGATGAAGAAGTTGAAGACCCCCATGTAGAAGCCCATCTTGCTTCCCGGGATGACGTTCGCGAGCATCGCGTAGGGCATCGAGAGGATCGAGGCCCAGGCGATGCCGACCCCGGTCATCGACAGCAGCAGCATCGACGGCGAGTCGACGAACGCGGCCGAGATCAGGCCCGCCGCGCCGCAGGCGAGGCAGCCGAGGTGGATGAGCTTGGCGGGCATCACCCGCGCCATCGCCAGCAGGGCGAAGGAAAAGCCGAAGGCGACCAGGTTGTACATCGAGAAGCACACCCCGCCCCAGGCCGCACCCTCCTGGTAGCGCCGCGCGGCCGCGAGCTTGTCGTGGATCCTCTCGGCCGCAAGGGACGACTCGATCCCCGGCTCCTCGATCACCCCGGCGAAGGAACGCAGCATCGGGTTCTCGGAGTCGATGGCCCGCGGGTCGGGCGCGACCGAGTCGAGCCTCCCCAGCATCGCCTCGATCGCGGCGGCATCGATCTTCTCGCCCGGGTCGGGGTCGCCGGGCTTCAGGCCGAACATCTGCTGGACGACCTCCAAGGGGCCCTTGGGTTCCCCCTTCTGCGCCTCCGCGATCCGCTGCTTCTCCTGGTCGTAGAGCCTGGCGAGGGCCGCGGCCCGCTCGAGCGGCACCCGTTCCTCCCCGCCGGCCAGCGGCCTGCCGTCGAACACCTTCTTGCCCACCGCGGGGACGAAGAAGATCCACATGCAGAACAGGCCGAGCCAGGTGAAGAACTGCACGCTCGCGAGCTGCTTCATCGCCGTCGGCATCGATCCGATGCCCTGGAAGATCTCCGCGAAGGCGTGCCTGATGCCCGAGTTCTCCCGCTTCATCCGCTCGAAGGCCTCGAGGTCCTCCGGCGGGTACTCCCGGGTCGTCAGTACCGTCACCAGTACCGCGGCGATGAAGACGCCCGCGCCGATGAAGAAGGCCAGCTTCACCGCGGGCGGGATCGGGCTGTCTGGGGTGGCCTCCTTGCCGACCCCGAAGCCGTTGGTGAGGATGAAGGGCAGCGCCGAGGACAGCACCGCGCCGAGCCCGATGAGCAGGCTCTGCATGGCGAAGCCGGTCTTGCGCTGGCGCGGCGGGAGCATGTCGCCGACGAAGGCGCGGAAGGGCTCCATGCTGACATTGACCGAGGCGTCGAGGATCCACAGCAGGCCGGCGGCCATCCACAACGCCGAGGACATCGGCATCAGGATCAGGGCGATCGAGGCGAAGATCGCGCCGATCAGGAAGAACGGTCGTCGGCGGCCCCACACGGGGTGCCAGGTGCGGTCGCTGACGTAGCCGATGATCGGCTGGACGATCAGCCCGGTGAGCGGCGCGGCGAGCCAGAGGATGGGAATCGAGGACTCGTCGGCACCGAGAAACTGGTAAATGGCCGACATGTTGGCCATCTGGAGACCCCAGCCGAACTGGATCCCCAGGAAGCCGAAGGACATGTTCCAGATCTGCCAGAAGGAAAGGGTCGGCTTCTCGCCTGATGGCGGCAGGGAGTTTGGGGAATTCGGGGCGCTCATGGGTTTCGCCGGATCGCCACGCGATCCTCCGGCAAATGGCCCCGATGGCTTCCCGGTTTACCGTGAGGCGGCGAATCCAGACTCACCCATTCCTTCGCCCAACCGCCCCCTCCCCGGTGCCTGCTCAGGATGCGCCATCGCCCCCGCCTGAAGGAAAGAAAGAGGATGGTGGAACCTGCCGCTGCACCGGAACGCGGATCCTGGCCCGGCTCATCAGTCTTCCTGCCACGGATCGACAAGCTTGAGACCGCAATCGACGAAGTCCCTGACGTTGCGGGTGGCCACCGCAGCCTGATTGGTCCTGGCGATCGAGGCGATCATCAGCTCCGAGACGACGTTGGTGTCCAGGACGATCATCGCTCGAAGTCCACCGTGGGGCGGGCCGACCTGCGTGGGGGAAGCTCCAGCTCAACTCCCCTCTCCCCACCGACGAACTCCCTGGATAGCTCGAACAAGCCCGTCGACCCGGGCCGGCGAACCCGCGAAGCTTCCTGCAAGAGGGATCGGACAAAGGCCTCGAGGGAGATGCCCTCTCGTGCGGCGCGTACCCGCAGCGTCCCCTTGGTTTGGTCGGGAAGATCCCGGATGGTGATGTTGGCCATGACCTCCGTCCCTCCTTTCAGCACTGCATCGCAATCAATGCAATCATTGATGTCAAGCAGGCCGAGGACAGGGCTGGGGAACCGAGGCAACTCGATCGACGCGCTGCCGTGCTTCAACTGAGGCGACGCCCTCTGCACCGGGTCCGGGCAAACCAGCCATTGCGCGCCCTCCTCCCCCACTCTTCCCCCACTCTTCTCCCATTCCTCTCCTGCAACTTGGCCGAATGGTGCGCGGTACTGGGTTCGAACCAGTGACCCCATCGGTGTGAACGATGTGCTCTACCACTGAGCTAACCGCGCTTTCCCGTCCGGGTGGGCCGCAGGCTGTAGGCAAATCCCGCGACCTTGGCAAGCCCGGAAGATCGCCGTCGAGCGCCGAGTGCCGAGCAGGCGGCAACCCTCCGGGCCGAACTGCCGTGAAGGAGGGCAGTTCCGCTCGGTGGCGGATTTCCACAGAAGGTCGCAAAGGAAGCGAAGGGCGGCTTCGCCGATGCCTGGAGGTGCCGCCCAAGGAGCGGGGATTTGCAATCCCCGAAGGCCGATGAGGACGAGCCGGAGGCGAGACAGTGTGGAGGCACCAAGGAGCGGGGATTTGCAATCCCCGAGGGCTGGTGAGGCGAGACGGAGGTGAAAAAGTGCGGATGCCCACAAGGCGGATCCCCCAATGGCTTACCGGAACGAGATGTCGCCCATCCGCCCGGGGGCTCCGCCGGGGATTACAAATCCCCGCTCCTTGCTGGGCTCCGCCCGGGAACACTTTCCACTTTTTACCTTCTACTTTCTACTCGCCTGCCCGCCGTAGCCTCGAGCAAAGGCGGGGCACTGCGCCGAAGGCGACTGCACCGAAGAGTCGTGAACGACGACGAGCCCCGCCGCTCCCAACGGACCGCGCGACCCCTTGGCCGCCGTAGCCTTTGGCGAAGGTGGCAGTGGCGCCCGAATCACCTCTTCGCTCCGCCTCTCCCCCACCCGATCGCCCGAACTCGGCTCTCCGATCCAGAACTCCGGATCTCCCGGCAGCGCTGCGGGAGGAGGAAATCCAATCCATCCCATCCATCCTGGTCCCCTAAAACTCCACCGTCTCCCCCAGCACCCCGGCGCGCACCTCGCCGTCGTGGATTTCCGCCAGCGCCTGGCGCAGGGCCTCGGAGCGCTGCTCCTCGCCGTGGACCAGCCAGACCCTCGACTTCGGTCCGCCCATCGCGCGGAAGTAATCGAGCAGCTCGGAGTGGTCGGCGTGGCCGGAGAACGAGTCGATCCCCTCGACGTGGGCCCGCACCTTGTGGCGCTTGCCGAAGATGCTGACCTCCTCCTTGCCGTCGCGGATGAAGCGCCCGAGCGTGTTGTGGGCGCAGTAGCCGACGAAGAACACGGTGGTCTTCGGGTCGCCGATGCCGTTCTTCAGGTGGTGGCGGATCCGCCCGGCCTCGCACATGCCGGAGGCGGCGATGATGATGCAGGCCTCCTCGCGCTTGTTGAGCTTCTTCGACTTCTCCACCGAGCGGACCAGGGTCAGCTCCTCGAAGATGAAGGGATCGCGGCCCTCCTCGAAGAGGAACTCGTAAACCTCCTCGTTGAAGCACTCCGGGTGGAGCCGGAAGATCTCGGTGGCGCCGACCGCGAGGGGGCTGTCGACGTAGACCGGCGTGCGCGGGATCGTGCCCTTCTCGAACAGGCGGTGCAGAACGTAGAGCAGCTGCTGAGTCCGCTCGACCGCGAAGGCCGGAATCAGCACCTTGCCGCCGCGCTCGAGCGCCGGCTTGAGGATCGCCGCGACGTCCTCGTCGGCCCCGGTCCCCAGGTCGTGCTCGCGACCGCCGTAGGTCGACTCCATCAGCAGGTAGTCGACGTCGGGCACCGCGACCGGGTCGCGCAGGATCTCGTTGTTGCCGCGGCCGACGTCACCGGAGAACAGGAAGCGCTTGCGCTTGCCGCCGTCGTCGCGGTCCTCGATCTCCAGCAGCACCTGCGCCGCGCCGAGGATGTGACCGGCGTCGAAGAAGGTCAGCTTCACGCCGTCGGCGATCGGAACCGCGCGGTCGTAGCCGACGTTGACGAACTGGCGCAGGCACTTCTCGGCGTCGCGCTTGACGTAGAGCGGCTCGGCCGGCGGCAGGCCGTCGCGCTTGCGGTGCTTGTTGAGCCACTCGATGTCCTGCTCCTGGATGTGGGCGCTGTCCTCCAGCATGATGGTGCACAGGTCGCGGGTGGCGAAGGTCGCGTAGATGTTGCCCTCGAATCCCTTGCGGCAGAGGTTCGGGAGGTTGCCGCTGTGGTCGATGTGGGCGTGGGACAGCACGACCACGTCGATGTCGGACGGGTCGAAGTGGGGAAAGCAGCAGTTGATGTCGTAGCTCTCCGAACGCCGGCCCTGGAACAGGCCGCAGTCGAGCAGGATCCTGGTGCCGTTGACCTCGAGCAGGTGCTGCGAGCCGGTGGTGGTGCCGGCGGCGCCACAGAACTTGAGTTTCATGGCTAACAGGAAAACCCAGCCAGCCGTCCGGGTCAAAGGACAAAAGGTGGTGGCGCCGCTGCCACCTTCGTCTCTCCCTGTCGTCCTCGTCCTCGATGCTTCCGCGCCCTGAGAACCGGCGGAGTTTTGTGCTTGGTGCTTTGTGTCTTGTTTGAACTGCGCGCTGAGCGAGGGCCGATTCGCGACGGCCTGAGCTGGCGGGGCTTTTTTGTCCGTTGTCCTTTGTCGAAGAAGCGCTTGAAGTCGGGCGGGGCGCTTCTCAAGCGCAGATCATTGGCCGTCTCCCAAACCCGGGGTTCCACCCCGGGCTAAACTCCGGAACCCCGCTGGGGTTCCTGTCGGAGCGCCGACTTCAGTCGGCTGAGATGTGTGGGCGCGGGCTGCGACAGCGTCTCGTCCTCGTCGTCGTCCTCGATTCGTCCACCAATCCGAGCCGCCTCCGCGCGGCGAAGCCGCTCCTTCCTTCGTTTCCTTCGCGACCTTCTGTAGACCCCCCCCCGCCCTACGCCGCCTCGATCTCCTGGCTGTCGACGTCCTCGCGCAGGTTGTTGATGATGAAGTCCTGCCGGTCGGGGGTGTTCTTGCCCATGTAGAAGGCGAGCAGCTCCTTGGTCCCCTTGCCCTCCTCGAACTCGACCGGGTCGAGCCGCATGTCGGGGCCGATCATGAACTTGAACTCGTCCGGCGAGATCTCGCCGAGGCCCTTGAAGCGGGTGATCTCGGGGTTGCGGCCGAGCTTCTTCACCGCCGCCGCGCGCTCCTCGTCGTCGTAGCAGTAGATCGTCTCCTTCTTGTTGCGCACCCGGAACAGGGGCGTCTGGAGGATCTTGAGGTGGCCCTCGCGGATGACCTCGGGGAAGAACTGCAGGAAGAAGGTCAGCAGCAGCAGGCGGATGTGCATGCCGTCGACGTCGGCGTCGGTGGCGACCACCACGTGGTTGTAGCGCAGGCCCTCGATGCCGTCCTCGATGCCGAGCGCCGCCTGCAGCAGGGCGAACTCCTCGTTCTCGTAGACCACCTTCTTGGCCAGGCCGAAGGTGTTGAGCGGCTTGCCGCGCAGCGAGAACACCGCCTGGGTCTCGACGTCGCGGCTCTTGGTGATCGACCCGCTCGCCGAGTCGCCCTCGGTGATGAACACGGTGCTCGACTCGCGCCTCTTGTGCTTGCTGTCGAGGTGCACCCGGCAGTCGCGCAGCTTCTTGTTGTGGACCTTCGCCTGGCGGGCGCGCTCGCGGGCCATCTTCTTGATGCCCTTCATGTCCTTGCGCTCCTTCTCGGCGGCGAGGATGCGCTTCTGCATCGCCTCGGCGGCCTTCGGGTTGCGGTGGAGGTAGTTGTCGAGGTGCTCGCGCAGGAAGTTGCCGATGAAGGTCCGCAGCGTCTCGCCCTCCGGGGCGACGGTGGCCGAGCCGAGCTTGGTCTTGGTCTGCGACTCGAACACCGGCTCCTCGATCCGCACGCTCACCGCGGCCTCGATGCCGGCGCGGATGTCGCCGGGATCGTACTGCTTCTTGAAGAACCCGCGCACCACGGTGACCAGGGCCTCACGGAAGGCGGCCAGGTGCGTGCCTCCCTGGGTCGTGTTCTGGCCGTTGACGAAGGTGTAGTAGTCCTCGCCGCCGTCGGTGCCGTGGGTGAAGGCGATCTCGATGTCCTTGCCGGTGAGGTGGATCGGGCCGTAGAGCGCCTCGCTGTCCATCTCCTCGGCGAGCAGGTCGAGCAGCCCGTTCTTCGAGCGGAACTTCCTGCCGTTGAAGACGATGGTGAGCCCCGGGTTCAGGTAGCTGTAGTAGCGGCACATCCGCTCGACGTAGGCCGGCTTGAAGCCGGTCTTGGCCGGGAAGATCGTGCGGTCGACCTCGAAGGCCAGCCGCGTGCCGGGCTTGCCGGGGTCCTTGACGGGGCGCTTCATCTCCTCGACGACCTCGCCCTTGCCGAACTCGATCGCCTTGGTGCTGCCGTCGCGCCAGGCCTGGATCTCGAAGAAGCCGGACAGCGCGTTGACCGCCTTGATGCCGACGCCATTGAGGCCGACGGTCTTCTTGAAGGCTTCGCTGTCGTACTTGGCGCCGGTGTTGATCTGGGCGGCGCAGTCGTAGAGCTTGCCGAGCGGGATCCCGCGGCCGAAGTCGCGGACCTCGACGCGGCCCTCGTCGTCGATCTCGATGTGGATCTCGCGGCCGTGCCCCATGACGTACTCGTCGATGGCGTTGTCGATGACCTCCTTGAGCAGGATGTAGATGCCGTCGTCGGGCGAGGAACCGTCGCCCAGCTTGCCGATGTACATCCCCGGGCGCAGCCGGATGTGCTCCCTCCAGTCCAGGGACTTGATGTCCGCCTCGGTGTAGTCCGCCATGAGAATTACTTTGGATTTCTTAGGAATTCACCCGCGGGCTGGCAAGCTTGCAGCCCGATTTGGGGGAAATCCGGCCTTCAGGGGCCTTCCGGCGGGGCGCCGCCGCCCTCGCCCGGCGTGTCGCTCCGCGCCGCCCGGGCGAGCCCGAGTTGCCACTGGCGGACGGCGAAGGGGGCGCGCCCGCGGGTCCGCAGGCCGGAGTGGAGCGCGTGGAGCTCGTCGACCAGCGCCCGCGCCTCGTCGGCCGGCAGCTCGTAGTCCGCGGGCTCGGCCTGCTGCAGGCGCTCCCAGTCGGCGAGGTAGTCCCGCGCGATCCCGGCGTAGCCGCCGAGCTGGCCGCTGCCGCCCTCGGCCTCGCGGATCACCCGCTCGAACAGCGGCGCGGCTCGGTCCATCAACCCCTGCTCCCAGTTCTTGAGCGCCGCCATCATCGAGACCAGGCCCGCCACGGCCGGCGGATCGCCCTCGCCCGCCCCGCTCATCGGGGCCAACTCGTCGATCGCCTCCAGCGAGCGCCCGAGGGTCGCCGCGATGGCCGGGTCGAGGGTGCTGGCCGCCTCGATGTGCCGGCGCGCCTTGTCCGCCTCGCTGCGCGCCTCGTCCCCGCGCCCCTCCATCAGCGCGGCCATGACCGCCTCGCAGGCCGCCCACGAACCGGTCGGCTCCATCACGTGGGGGTCGTCGCGGACCGCGGCGAAGGCCTCGCGGGCACTGAGGAACTCGCGCTGTGCCAGCGCGTCGACGGCCGCCCGGTAGCGCCGCGAGAGGCGCACGGCGGCCTGGTCGCGCGGGTCGATCTCGAGGACCTCGGGCTCGGCCTCGACCTCGCCGGCGTCGGCTTCCACGGGCGCCTCGACCTCCCCGCCGCCGCGGCCCGTCCACCAGACGGCGAAGCCGAGCGCGGCGACGACCAGCAGCATGGCCGCCGCCAGCGAGAGCTTCTCGCGACGCCGCGCCGCCGAGCGGCGCTCGCGCCCGTCCGGGGCGTCCGCGCCGCCGTCGAGCGCGGCCAGCGCCGCCTTGAGGTCGGCGATCAGCTCGTCGTACGACGCCGGGCGCCGGTCCGGGTCGTGCGCCATCGCGCGGTCGATCGTGCGGCAGGTCGCCGGGTGCAGCCCCTTGGCGGCCTGCGCCAGGGGCTTGATCGCGCGCTTCGCCTCGCGCAGGCGCTCGGTGTTCATCGACTCCTCGGCGCAGGGCGGCACCCCGGCGAGGGCGTGGTAGAAGCTCGCCCCGAAGGCGTAGATGTCGGAGCGGAAGTCCTCCGGCAGGCCCTCGATCGTCTCGGGCGGCACGTAGTACGGTGTCGCCCAGAGTTCATCGGCCTGGGCGGTGCCGCCCTTGGTGACGAGGGCCAGGCCGAAGTCGACCAGCTTGGCGTTGCCCTCGGCATCGAGCAGGATGTTGCCCGGCTTGACGTCGCGGTGGATCAGGCCGGCCGCCTGGGCCGCCTTGAGTCCCTCGGCCACCTGGATCGCGATCGGCAGCACCTCCTCCTCGGGGATCGACCCGCGCTCGCGGATGTGGTGCTCGTAGTGGCCGCCGGGGACGAACTCCATCCCGATGAAGAACCGCCCGGAGGCCCGCCCGGTGGTGAACACGCGGACGACGTGCGGGTGGGAGATCGACGCGGTGATCCGGGCCTCCTCCTCGAAGGCGGCGATGCGCTTCTCGTCGCGCGAGTATTCCTCGCTGAGGATCTTCACCACCGCCTCGCGGCCCAGGGTGAGGTCCTCGGCGACGAACACCATGCTCATGCCGCCGACGGCGTGCCGGCGGGTCAGGCGGTAGGGGCCGAAGGCGGTCTTGACCCGGCTGTGTTCCCCGCACGCCGGGCACGCGACGTTGGTGAAGGGAGCCAGCGTGGTGATGTCCATCTCGGCCCCGCAGGCCGTGCACCGGACAATCTCGCGCTCGCGCATGCGCGAACCTAGCCGCGCGCCGGCGGGGCGCAATGCTTCAATGCCCCGTGGTGGTTGACAGCGCCCGGGGGCATCCCGAACCTCGGCGCGCCATGGAACTGGTCGTGGAGAGTGACGCCGGGAAGCGGCTCGACGTCTACCTCGTCGACCGGCTCGAGGACCTGTCGCGCTCGCGGATCCAGGAGCTGATCCGCGAGCAGTTCATCCGGCGCAACTCGCTGCCGGCGAAGCCGCGCGACCCGGTGGCGCTGGGCGACCGCATCCAGGTGGCGATCCCCGAGGCCGTGCCCGCCGAGGCCCTTCCCCAGGAAATCCCGCTGCGGGTGCTGTTCGAGGACGAGCACCTGGTGGTCATCGACAAGGACGCCGGGATCGTCGTCCACCCGGCCGCCGGCAACCCGGACGGCACGCTGGTCAACGCCCTGCTGCACCACTGCCGCGGGCAGCTATCCGGCATCGGCGGCGTCGAGCGCCCGGGCATCGTCCACCGCCTCGACAAGGACACCTCCGGCTGCCTGATCGTCGCCAAGACCGACCCGGTCCACCGCGCCCTCGTCGAGCAGTTCGCCGGGCGCACGACCACCAAGACCTACCTCGCCGTCGTCCAGGGGCGCCCCGCGCCGGACCGCGACACCGTCTTCACCCACATCGGCCGCCACCCGGTGAACCGCCAGCGGATGGCGGTGGTCAACCCGCCGGGCGGCAAGACGGCGATCACCGACTACGAGTGGCTGGCGACGGACCCCTCGACCGACAGCAGCCTGGTGCGCTGCGACCTCCACACCGGCCGCACCCACCAGATCCGCGTGCACATGCTGCACAAGGGATGCCCGCTCGTCGGCGACCCGATCTACGCCAAGCCGGCCCGCCAGAAGGCGACGACCGGGCGACTGATGCTGCACGCCTGGAAGCTCGCCGTCGACCACCCGGTCAGCGGCAGGCGCCTCGAGTCGACGGCGCCGATCCCCGCCGAGTTCCTGCCCTGGCTCGAGCTCGCCGACCAGCCCATCCCGTGAACCATTCCCCATGAAAATCGTCTTCCTCGACACCGCCACCGTGGACCGCGGTGACATCGACTTCGCCGAGCTCGCCGAACTCGGCGACTTCACCGGCCACCCGACGACCAGCCCCGACGAGGTCGCCGACCGCGTCGCCGACGCCACGGTCATCATCACCAACAAGGTCGTGATCACGCCGGTGGTGCTCGAGGCCGCCCAGGGACTGAAGCTGGTCCTCGCCGCCGCGACCGGGGTGAACCACATCGACCTCGAGGCCTGCGAGCGCCGCGCGATCGGCGTCGCCAACGTCGCCGGATACTCGACCGACAGCGTCGCCCAGCACGTCTTCGCGGTGATCCTCGAGCTGGTCACCCGGGTCTCGAGCTACGCGTCCCGGGTGCGCGAGGACTGGCCGGCCTCCCCGACCTTCACCCGCCTCGACCACCCGCTCACCGAGCTCGCCGGCAAGACGCTCGGGATCGTCGGCCTCGGCGCCATCGGCAACGCGGTCGCCCGGGTCGCCGGGGCCTTCGGCATGGAGGTCGTCGCGCTCGCCCGCGACGGCGCCTCGCGCAGCGCGGACATCCGCCGCCTGCCGGAGGCGGAGTTCTTCGCCGCCGCCGACGTCGTCTCGCTGCACTGCCCGTTGACCAAGGAGACCCGCGGGCTCATTGACCGGCGCCGCCTCGGCCTGATGAAGCCGGGGGCGCTGCTGATCAACACCGGGCGCGGCCCGCTTCTCGACGAGGAGGCCGTGGCCGAGGCGCTGCGCGAAGGCCACCTCGGGGGCGCCGGGCTCGACGTGCTCTCGGTCGAGCCGCCGCCGGCCGACCACCCGCTGCTCGCCGACGACCTGCCGAACCTGATCGTCACGCCGCACACCGCCTGGTCGACCATCGAGGCCCGCCGCCGCCTCGTCGCCGGGCTCGCCGAAAACCTGCGTTCCTTCCTCGGTGGTGGACGGCGCAACCGCATCCTCTGAACCATGCATCCCAGCGACGATCCCGACCCGCCGGACGAGGCCGACGAGGACCCGGCGTCCGACGCCTTCTTCGGCGACCTCATCGCCGCCGTCGACCAGCAGATCGCCTCGCCGGCGACGCACTACGTGGCGCAGGCCCACGCGCGCCTGGTCCGCGAAGGCCTCGGCGAGGACGAGGCGAAGGAATTGATCGCGGCCTGCCTGGCCGAGGAGAGCGACCGCATGTTCCGCAGCCGCCGGCCCTTCGACGAAAGGGCCTACCGCGAGCGCCTCGATCATCTCCCCGGCGAGGGCGCCTGAGCCATCCACCCGGCGAGGGCGCCTGAGCCCCGCATCCCGGCGTGTGTCCTTGATCCCACCCGGGAAAGCCTCCAGATTGACCCTCATGCAGGCGGTCACCGATCAGATTCGGAATTTTCTCCAGTATGTCGCCGTCCAGTTCATCGAGTACCCACAGGAGGCCCAGCTGAAGGTCGCCGAGCTCGGCCCGCAGCGGCTGCGCTTCAAGCTGATCCTGCGCAGTCCGGACGTCGCCATGCTGATCGGCCGCAACGGCTTCTCCGCCTCGGCCATCCGCGGCGCGCTCAAGGGCGCCGCCGAGCGCGAGGGCGTCCAGGTGACCCTCCAGATCCACTCGCACGAGGAGGAGGCCGAGATGATGGCCCGCGAGGAATCGCCATGAACCTGCTCCTTCTCGGGATCGAGGGGCCCGAAGTCAGCGCGGCGGAGCGACGCCTCGTCAGCGACCTGCAACCGGCGGGCTTCATCCTGTTCCGGCGCAATCTCGTCGACCCGGCGCAGTCGCGGGCGCTGGTCGACCGCCTGCGCGGGCTCTGCGACCACGAGCCGATCGTCTCGATCGACCAGGAGGGCGGCCGGGTGGTGCGCACCGACGGCTTCGCGCCCGAGGTCCCGTCGGCGCCCGAACTCGCCGCCCACGGCCAGCCCAACCTGATCGCCCGCTGCGCCTGCGCCACCGCCGACCAGCTGCGCCTGCTCGGCTTCAACCTCGACTTCGCCCCGGTCGTCGACCTCGACCACTTCCCGGGTGAGCCCAACGCGCTGCGCGGGCGCAGCTGGGGCAGCGACCCGCAGCGGGTCATCGACCACGCCGGCATGTGGAACCGCTGGCTGCGCAAGCGCGGCGTCCACGGCTGCGCCAAGCACTTCCCGGCGGGTGGCCGGGCCCGCAGCGACCCCCACCACGACCTTCCTGTCAGCGATGCCGGCTGGGAGACCCTGCAGGCCGCGGACGTGCTCCCTTACACCGCGCTGATGCCCGAGCTGGATGCGGTCATGGTCGGCCACGTCGTCTTTCCCGCCCTCGACCCCGACCGGCCGGCCTCGCTGTCGCCGCGGGTCGTGCGCGACCGGCTGCGCCTGCAGCTCGGCTTCGACGACCACCTCGTGCTCACCGACGACCTCGACATGGATGCCATCCGCGACCACTTCCCGCATCCGCGCGATGCGGCCATGGCGATCGAGGCGGGCAACGACGCGGCGATGATCTGCCACGACTCCGGGCGGGCGGAGTCCGCGGCGAAGGCGATCGCCGCACTGCCCTCGCCGCTGCTCGACGACGCCCACAAGCGGGTCGAGCGATTCCTAAAGCGGCTGCACCCGCCGCCGCGCTGGTCGGACGGCGAGTGGGACAAGGCCTGCCGCGAGATGGAATCCCTGCGCCGGGAAGTCCCGCGGCTCGGTGGTGAGGCCGCCGAGGCGGGCTCGCCGGTCGGCGACTACTGATGCCCTCGCGCTGCTTGAGTAGCGGGTAGCAGGTAGCGAGTAGCTGGGGAGAATTCGAACCCCGCGACTCCAGACGCGCCCGGATCACCCTCCCGATCGGACCGCAGGCTTCAGCCTGCCGAGTCGCCCATGCACCCCGCCTTCACACCTCACAGCCGACTGAAGTCGGCGCTCCGATCTCCACATCGTCCCCGCTCGACCTGAGGCATCGAGCACGAGGATGACCCGGTCCTCCACCTGCCCGCTACCGCCCGCGACCACCCCGCCGCACGCTCACGCCCACCGCATCGACCTGCGGCAGGATGAACTTGCGCAGGGTCACGGCGGCCTCGGCGACCCCCTGGAACTCGAGCACGCACGCGGCAATCTCGTCGGCGAGGGTCTCGAGCAGGCGCCGCTCGCGCTCGCCGGCGAGCACCTCGACCGCGGTGACCACGGCGTGGTAGTCGACGGTCCGCCCGATCTCGTCGGCGAGGCCGCCGAACTCCGTCGCGGGGACGATCTCGATGTCGGCGCGCAGTTCCTGCGGTGTGGCCCGCTCATGGGCGGGAACGCCGATGCGGACCCGCAGGCGCAGGCCCTCGATGAGGATCCGGTCGGCACTCACGACGCGCTCCCCCCTTCCGCGATGACCCGCTCGATCAGGATCCGGGTCGGCTGGTTCAGGTCCATGGCCAGGGCGTCCCCCGGGGACACCCAACGGAACTCCTCGGCCTCGTCGTTCAGGACGACCTCGCCCGAGGTACGCTCGACCACGTAGTTGAGCAGCAGGAAGTGCTCGGGGCGCTCGAACTCGGGAGAGTCGATGCAGTCCTGCACCATCACGAAGCGGGGCTCGCCGACCTCGAGCCCGGTCTCCTCGCGGACCTCCCGCCTCAGTGCCGCGACCGAGCCCTCGCCACGGCGGATCTTGCCGCCGGGGATGCCCCAGCGGTCGCCCCACTTGTGGGTGCGGATCATCAGCAGGCGCTCGCCGTCGTCACCGGCGTCGCGAATCAGGGCGCCGACCGTGGCCACCGGCCCGCGCGCGCCGCGCCGCTCCATCAGGGTGCGCAGGGTCGCCAGGTCGGGAACCGTGAGGTGCGGCCGGGCCTCGGCGAGCACCGCGGCGTCCATGTAGCCCGTCAGAACCGCCACCGCCGTCAACTCGGCGTGGTGGGCGGTCTCGATGTCGTGGGTCATGTCACCGACGAAGGCGGTCTCGGTCGGGTCGAGGCCGTGGTCGGCGATGATCCGATGGATCACCTCGCGCTTGTCGAGCACCCCCGAGTAGGTCGCCTCAAAGACGTCGCGCAGGCCGAAGAGCTCGAGTTGGCGGTCGAACTCCGGCGGGTCGACGCTGGTGAGGACGAACAGGCGGATGCCCTGGTCGAGGCACCACTCGAGCTTCTCGCGGGCGTGCGGCAGCACCAGCACCTCGGCGGTCGAGGCCGCGAAGCCGGCGCGGAAGTGCTCCTCGAGCTCGCGCAGGGCGACGCCCGGGAGGACCTCCTCGTAAAAGGCGCCGTAGGGCAGGCGGAAGCGGCGGCGGAACTCGACCCGGTCCATCGGCTCAAGGCCGTACTTCCGGAACACGTGGTTGGTGGCGTCGACCACCGGGCCGAGGTCGTCGACGAGGGTCCCCGACCAGTCGAAGATGAGGTTGCGAAACATGTCCTTGGCGGTGGCTGGAAGCGGCTCGACCGGGGCGGGCTCATCCGAGCACGAAGCGGACCCGCCGGACCACCTCGCGACCGAGGGCGTCCTGCAGCTTGGCGAGCAGCGGCGCCTTCATCTGTTCGAGGTGCATCCGCATGGCCGGCTGGAGAACCTTCAGGCTCAGGCACCCGTCGCGCAGCGAATCGGGGTTGGCGTGGCGGGCGACGAAATCCCCCGCGATGTCGCGCCAGATCTCGCGCAGCCGCTCCTCGCCGACGCCCTCGTTGGCGCCGGCCGCCTTGAGCACGGCGGTGAGAAAATCCTCGCAGCGGTGGACCCGGGCATCGAGGTCGGGCGGTTCGTCCCCACCGCGCCACTCGCGGAGGATCGAGCGCCGGATCGACTCGGCTCGGCTCCGCGCGGCCATTTCAGTCCTCCCCGTCGGCGCCGTCGTCGCCGATCGCCTCGACCGGACAGCCCTCCATCGCCTCGAGGCACTGGTTTTCCTCCTCCTCGTTCTCCGGTTGCTTGAAAACGTAGGAATAGCCTTCGTCTTCGGAGCGGGTGAAGTTGGCCGGGGCGGTTTCCCGGCACAGGTCGCAGTCGATGCACTGGCTATCGACGTAGAACTTCCCCTGGACGTTTTCTTCGTTCTTGTCTTCGCGGTCAGCCATGGGTTCGCGGTTGGTGCTGCAATGGAAATCGCGCCGACCGGCGTTCCATGCAATCCCCTTTTTGGCAAAAGACATTCGGCGGCGCCTCCCTCATTTCCCACTGGCCAAGGGGGACTGCACCCTTACGATCGAAAGGGTCGTCCGATCGCCTGAGCACCCATGGCCGCCGATTCATCCTCCGAACCACCCTCCGGCTCCGAGTCGCCCGATTCGTCCGCGCCCTCCAGCCTGCCCGGTCGCCACCGGCCGATGCTTTCGAACCTCTCCCAGGAGACGACCGAGGAGGACCTCTGGAACCTTGACGAGGACCCGGCCGATCCGGACAGCGTTGAGCCGGAGCCGCGGGAGCGGCCCGACGCGCGGAAGCAGGCCGCCCCGACGCCGCGGCCGGCCCAGCCGGTGGAGGAGTCCCAGCTGCGCCCGGTTTCCCGGTCGAAGCCCGGCCCTCACGACGACGCGGACTTCGCCGACCTCGACGAGATCCCCGAGAAGCTCAAGGTGGAGCGACCCGCGGATGCCGCGCCTGCCCCGGCCGAGCCGACCGAGCCGACCCCGGCCGAAGCGAAGGCCGCGCGCCGCGAAGCCCGTGCCGCCGACCAGACGGAGATCGAGCCCGAATTCGACTGGCACGAGCCCGAGGATGAGCCCGAGGTGGAATCCGCCGCGCCCGCGGCCCCGGTGGAAGCGCAGCCCGATCCGCTGCCGGCCGCCACGCCCGAGCCCGAGCCCAGCGAAGCACCCGCGGCGGACCCGGCCGGTGAAGCGGAGGAGGAGGCCCGCAGGCCTGCGGCGCGCGAGGATTCCCCGCCCCCCGCACCGGCGAGGCCGCGGATGTCGCCCAGCTCACCGCGCGAGAAGGTCGCCCTGATCGCCACCGCGGGCGTGCTCGGAGCCATCATGCTGTGGGCGGTGATCACCTTCTTCAGCAACACCCCCACGGCGCGCTACGGCGATGACATCCCGGACTACCCCGTGGCGGCGCGATTCTGCACGGTCCAGTCGGCCGACACCTACTGGCGGGCGGTCCGCCGCAGCGGCGAACAGGCCGACGTCGCCCGGTCCGAGGTGGTGGTGCTGCCGGCGGTGGAGCTCGCAGTCAGCGACGCCGGGAGCGGCGCCCTGCGCGTACTCTTCCGCGACGAATCCGGCGACTACGTCGGGGATGCGATCACCCACAGCTTCAGCGGCGGGACCTTCGACGAGAGCGGCACCGCGACGATCGAGTTCGCCGCCACCGACGGCTTCGAGGAGGAGAGCGGCTACAACGCCTATCGGATCCGTGCCGAGGACCGCTGGACGATCGAGGTGCTCGAGGGCCCGTCGGCCTCCGCGTCGGGCGACGACTACCAGTCGCTCTTCCGGATCCCGATCACCGCCCTGCGCCGCTGAGCCGCCGACTGCTCACCCGACCACCCTTGCCGATCATGTCCGACGATCCGTCCATCTCGCCCCTCGTGCCGCGTGAAGGCTGGCACGTGCTGCACCTGTTTTACGCGGTCGACCATGCCCAGTGGTCGATGCAGGACGACGAGGAGAGGCGCAGTGCCAAGACGCGCCTCACCACGCTGGTGCAGGAGATCCGCGCCACCAAGGACACCCACCTGCTGACCTTCGCGGTCGTCACGCCGAAGGCGGACATCGGCTTCATGCTGCTGACGCCCGACCTCCAGGACGCCAACCGCTTCGAGAAGCAGCTGAGCCTGTCGCTCGGTCCGGGCATCCTCGATGCGGCCTATTCCTACCTGTCGCAAACCGAGCGCTCGGAATACACCACGACCGCCGAGCAGTATGCCGAGCAGACGCTGAAGGAGGAAAAGGGGCTGGAACCTGGGACCGCGGAATTCGACCAGGCGCTCGAGGAGTTCGAGGAGCGGATGGAGCACTACCTGCAGCACCGCCTCTACCCGGTGTTGCCGGACTGGCCGGCGATTTGCTTCTATCCGATGTCCAAGCGCCGCCAGGGGGGCGACAACTGGTACTCACTCCCCTTCGACGAACGCAAGCGACTGATGGGCGGGCATGCCCGGACCGGGCGGGCCTACTCCGGCCGGATCCTCCAACTGATCACCGGCTCAACCGGCCTGGACGACTGGGAGTGGGGCGTCACCCTGCTGGCCAAGGACACCATCGACATCAAGTCGATCGTCTACGAAATGCGCTTCGACGAGGTCTCCGCGCGCTTCGGCGAGTTCGGCGAGTTCTACATCGGCCTGCAGCTCCCCCTCGCCGAGCTGTTCCGCCGGGTGTGCCTGTGAGCGTGGAGCCTTGAGCTGTGAGCGTGGAGCGGAGAGCCTTGAGCGGAGAGCGTGGAGCGGAGAGGCGAGAACTCCCCGCTCTAAGCTCTTTGCTCCAAGCTCCAAGCTCCAAGCTCCAAGCTCCTTGCTCCCGGCTCCCTACTCGCCGATCCCCTGCATCTCGCGCTCCATGCGCTCGAGCAGGGCCTGCATTTCCTCGAGGTGGTTGCGCAGGCGGCCGGCGGCACGCGGGTCGAGCGGCTGCGCCCGGCCCTGGTTCGGCGCCGCGACCTGGCGGGTGCCGGGCCGTCCGGGAGCCGGCTCGATGGCATTCGGCGACAGCGGCTCGTTCTTGAGCAACTCGACCACCTGGGGCGCCGACATGATGAAGCTCCGCGTGCGGTCCGCGCGGGCCAGCGAGATGCCGACCACGCGGCCGTCGAGGTCGACGACCGGTCCCCCGCAGTGCTCGGGACGAAGCTGCATGTCGGTCTGGATCGCCGAGGGAAAGCCATTTCCGACCACGCTGATCGGTCCGCCGAGCGAGCGCATGCTGCGCAGGCGGGCCTCGGGAAATGCCCGGCTGCGATCCTCGGCACGATGGCCCAGCAGAACCTCCACCGACTTGAGCTCGTCGCCGCGCCTGAGCTCGACCACGGCGGTGTCGCCGGGTTGCTTCGAGAGCAGCGCATCGCGCAGCTCGAATCCGCTGTCGACGGCAATCCCGTCGACCTTGAGCAGCACGTCGCCCTCGCGGATGCCCGCCTCGTCGGCGCCACCGCTGTCGTCGATGTAGGCGACCCTGACCCCGGGACCCCGGTGGTCGCTGTCGGCCGCGACGCCGAGGAAGGCATGGTGCGACTCCTTGAGCACGCGCTCGTCGACGGCCACCACGCCGACGCGCTTGGGCCGGCCATCCGGCCAGGTGGCGATGAGGAAGCGGCCGACCTCGGGGACGGGCTCCTCGCTCCAGGTGACCGGGTGGAAGCCGTCGCGGTCGAGCTGGAGCAACGCGAGGTCCTCGTCCTGGTAAACGCCGAGCACGCTGGCGGTGGCGGTGCGCCCGTCGCCCGCGACGACCTGGATCGGCGTGGTGGCGAGGGCGATCTCGCTCCACTTCGTCAGCACCTTGTCACCGCTGCCGACGACCGTGCCGAGCGCGACCTGCTTGCGGTTCATCCACACCCAGACCGTCGAGGCCGAGGCCTCGCGGACGACCGGCACGACCGTGTCGAAGAGCTCGGCGGACTGCCGCTGGGTGACCTCGAGTTCATCGGCCCGCTGCAGCGGGACTTCCTGCGCTTGGCAGGGGGTGAGCCCGCCGAGCAGGGCGGCCAGGATGCCGTGGGTCAAGAATCGCTTCATCATCATGGTTCGAAGAGCTTGTCGGCGCGCGCCAGCGTCACCTTGGTTTCAAACATCTCGCGGCCGCGCTGGATGCCGATCTTCACCTCGTCGCCGGCGGCGAACTTGGCCAGCTGCAGGCCGAGGCTGCGACCGCCGCGGATGCGGCTGCCGTCGACCGAGCGGATCACGTCGCCGCGGCGGATCCCCGCCTCGGCGGCGGGCGACCCGTTGGTCACCGCCTCCACCGGGACGCCGCCGTCGCGCAGCTCGAGCCCCATGCGGATCCCGATCACGGGCCGCTCCGGGTTGGCCAGCGGGTTGAGCGAGAGCTCGCCCCAGGCCTCGCCGGCGAGCAGCCGCTCCCAGTCCTCGCGGAACCCGCCGATTCCGGCGTGGTTGTTGTTCTTGAGGCTCTCGCCGATCGACGAGTGGATCCCGACCAGCCTGCCGTCGAGGTCGAACAGCGGCCCGCCGGAGTCGCCGCCGATCAGCGTGCAGTCGGTGGTGAGGAAATTCCCCGGACCCTCGGAGACGACGCGGCCGAAGCGCACCGGCGGCTTGCGGACCGGGTCGTAGCCCTCGCTGTGGCCGACGGCGACGACCCAGTCGCCGGCCTCGAGCTGGTCGGACTGGCCCAGCTTGACGAAGGGCCACGGGCCCTCGCCGCGGATCTGAACCATGCCGATGTCCTTGGAGAAGTTCGACCCCAGCACCTCGCCGATCTCGGTCTGGCCGCCGGGAAAAACCACCTCGACCTCCTCGACCCCGGCGGTGACGTGGGCGGCGGTCAGGATCAGGCCCTCCGCGCTGGTCACCACCCCGGAACCGGAGGCCCCGGTCTCGCCCGAGATCAGCGCCACCGTGCACGGCACCGCCTGCGCGGCCACCGCGCGCACCCGATCCTCGAGGCCGCGCAGGTCGTCGACCGAGCGCAGCGGCTCGCGCCCCGCGGCGGTGGCCACCAGCGCGGCGGCGAGGATTCCATGAAAAACATTCGTCAACTTCATCGCTCTTTCACCGACTGCAGCGACGTTCGGGCGTCGCCTTGTCTAGCGGGATCCAGCTCGATCCCGACTGAACATCACCATCGCACATCCCGTCATCCCGGGCTAGCGTCCCCTCACATCGATGCCGAAACGCCGCACGAAGTCATCCAGCCGAGGAAAATCCGGCCAGAAACCGGGCAATCGCAAGCGCTCGAAGCCCGTCAGGCGGCGCAAGGGCCTGGGATCGCTGGTGCTGTTCTGGCCCTTCGACCTGTTCCACGCCCTGATCCGGCCGCTGCCGGGGGTGATCCGCCTGCCGCTGCGCCTCGTCGGCGACCTCGGGATCCTCGCCCTCTATCTGCTGGTTCCGCTGGCCCTGTTCTACCACGCCCGGGCGCGCGAGTTCGACCTGGCGAAGGTGGCCGAGATGCCCGAGCGCAGCGTGGTGCTCGACCGTCGCGGCGCCGAGCTTGGACGGATCCATGGCGAGAAGCGCGACATCATCCGCTACGCCGACATTTCCCAGTACTTCCTCCAGGCCATCCTCGCCCGCGAGGACGAGCGCTTCTTCAGCCACGGCGGGGTCGACTGGATCGGCTTCGGCCGCGCCACCCTGCGCAACGTCAAGGACCGCGACATGACCCAGGGGGCGTCGACGATCACCATGCAGCTGGCGCGCAACACCTACCCGCTGCACGCCCCGTGGTTGTCGTTCAACCACACGCTGCAGGAGCTCGACCGCAAGCTCCTCGAGCTCGCCGTGTCGTACCGCATCGAGGCGAACTACGCGAAGGAGGAGATCCTCCAGCACTACGTCAACCGGATCTTCTGGGGCCACTCGATCCGCGGCATCGAGGAGGCCTCACGGACCTACTTCGAGAAGCACGCCAAGGACCTCAGCCTGTCCGAGTCGGCCCTGCTGGCGGGCATCGTCCGCGGCCCGAACGCGTTCTCGCCCTTCCGTGACTTCGACGGCGCCCGCGAGGAGCGCGACTCGACCCTCCAGCGCATGATCGATTCCGGCGCGATCACCGAGGCTGAGGCTGCCCAGGCGCGCGCCGAGGAAATCACCATCCGTCCCGAGTGGCGGCGGGTCTTCCATGACAGCTGGGCGATGGATGCGGTGCGCCGCGAGCTCGAGCGGATCCTCGAGGAGGAGAGCATCGAGTTCGGCGGGCTGCAGATCACCACCACCATCGACAAGCTGCTCCAAGACAAGGCCGAGGAGGCCCTCGACAAGCACCTGCGGTCCTTCGAGCGCGCGGCGGGGTACCCGCACCAGACCCGCAGCCAGTGGAACAGCCTGCCCGAGGAGGAGCGCGGCCGGCCGGAGTATCTCCAGGGCAGCGTGGTGGTGATCGAGAACCTCACCGGGGCGATCGTCGCCACGGTCGGCGGCCGCGACGCCGACGAGTCGAAGTTCAACCGCGCGACCCAGGCCAAGCGCCAGATCGGCTCGACCTTCAAACCCTTCGTCTACCTCGCCGCCTTCGACAAGGGGCTGCGGCCGGACACCTACATCAGCGACGACCCGATCCGCCGCGGCGAGGTCCGCGGCGCCGGCGGCTGGAGCCCGCAGAACTCCGATGGCTCGTTCACCGGACTCCAACCGGCCGAGTACGGCCTGATCCGCTCGCGCAACACGATGTCGGTGCGGGTCGGCGAGATCGCCGGGATCGACCACGTGCAGGACGTCGCCCACAGCGTCGGCTTCGAGAACGAGCTCAACCGCGACCCGACCGCCTACCTCGGCACGCTCGACGCCTCGCCCACCGAGCTCGCCTCCGCCTACACCGTGTTCCCGAACCGCGGGGTCCGCTATCGGCCGTACCTGATCGCCGAGATCCGCGACCGCGACGGCAACAAGCTCTACCCGCCCGGGGACACGCCCGCGATGGCCTACGAGGCGACCCGCTCGGGCTCGTCGTGGACCGTCTCGCGCATCCTCCGCAAGGTCATGGAACGCGGCACCGGAGCGTCGGTGCGCCGCCTCGGCTTCCACAAGCCCTGTGCCGGCAAGACGGGGACGACCAACGACTACCGCGACGCCTGGTTCGCCGGCTACACGTCCAGCCTGACGGGGGTGGTCTGGGTCGGCCTGGACACCCCGAAGCGGACAATCTACCGCGGCTACGGCTCGGTGCTCTCGCTGCCGGTCTGGGCCGAGGTGATGAAGATCGCCGACCGGCTCGGCTACGTCGCCGAGGGGCTCGATTCCCAGCTCTCGTTCATCGACTGCCGGCTGTGTCGCTCGTCGGGCAAGCGCGCCACCGCGGGCTGCGAGGATGCCGGCGAGGCCTACAACGACAGCGTTCCGGTCGACCTCGTCCCCGCCGAGAGCGACCTCTGCCCGGTGCACCCCGCCAGGGCCCGTGCGGTCGAGGAGCACGGGTCGCCGCCGAAGGCCAAGCCGATCGGCGAGGCCGGGGCGGCGCCACCGGCGGCGGTCCCGGTCGACGAGGCCAGCCCGCCGCGGGCGGTTCCGGTTGATTGATCGGGGCGGATCGTTCTTGCTCCCTGCATGTCCACCTGGCGCCCCATTGCCCGACTGCCGAGATGGCTCTCGTGGCTGCCGTCGTGGGCCCACCGGCCACTGCGCTGGATGCTGCGCACGCTGATCCTGCTCATCCTGGTGCTCGGCGCGGTTGCGATGTTCTACTTCGTCCGCGCGGCGCGCTTCGACCTCGACGCCGTCGCCGAACTCCCCGCCCCCACCCTGATCCTCGACCGCAACGGCGAGGAAATCGACCTCGGCGGCGTGCCGCCACGGCGCCTCGCCCGCCGCGAGGACCTCCCGCCGTTCCTCGTCGACTGCCTGCTGGCCCGCGAGGACGCCCGCTTCTACTCGCACCCGGGGGTCGACCTGCGCGGCCTCGCCCGCGCCAGCCTGCGCAACCTGAAGGACCGCGAGTTCACCCAGGGGGCGTCGACGCTGACGATGCAGCTGGCCCGCAACACCTACGAGATCCGCGAGAAGTCGATCCACCGCAAGCTGCTCGAGATCGCCCTCACCCTGCGCGTCGAGTCGCGCTACTCGAAGGACGAGATCCTCACCCACTACCTGAACCGCATCTACTTCGGCGCCGGTTGCCACGGCGTCAACGAGGCTGCGCGGACCTACTTCGGGGTCCGCGTGTCGGAGCTCAGCGAGGCGCAGTGCGCGATGCTGGTCGGCATCATCCGCGGCCCCCACGTCTTCTCCCCATTCCGCAACCTGCCGGGAGCCGTCGACCAGAAGAACGAGGTCCTCGACCGGCTCGTCGACACCGGCCGGATCAACGACGACCACCGACGCATCCTCGAGTCCGCCGACGTCGGCCTAGTCCCCGAGGATGAGCGCGGCGGCAACCGCAGCTACGCCCTGCAGGCGGTCCGCCGCGAGCTCGACCGCATCGTTTCCGACGTCGACATCCGCGAGGGCGGCCTGACCGTGCACACCACCCTGGACCCGTCCTGGCAACTCACCCTCAAGTCGGAGATGAACGCGGCCGCGGTCGCCTGGGAGGGCGCGCCGGGCTGGCAGCATCCGGCCCACGCCGAGCACCCGCCCGGAGAGGCCCCCGGCTACCTGCAGTGCGCCGCCGTGACCGTGGAGACCCGCAGCGGCGCCATCCTCGCGATGTCCGGCGGGCGCGACTTCGGCGACTCGCGCTTCGACCGCACCACCCGCGCGCGACGCGACCTCGGCGAGGTCTACGAACCCTTCATCGCCGCCGCGGTCGCCGAGCGCGGCAAGCTCGTCCTCCCCGGCAAGCCGGTCCAGACCGGGCGCCAGATCGGTCCGGCCGAGGTGTCCCGCATCGCCCGCCGCTGCGGCATCAGCGGGCCCTTCCTCGGCACCGAGGACCAGTTCCGCGGCAGCGCCGCGGCGACCCCGATGGAGGCGGCGGTGGCCCTCGGGACCCTCGCCAACGACGGCCGGCGCTGCCAGACCTTCCTGATCCGCCGCGTCGATGACGCCTCCGGCAAGACCCTCTACGCCCACCAGGAAACCCGCTCGCAGGCGATCGAGCCGACCAGCGCCACCCGAGCGGTTGAGCTCTTCTCGACCCACGGCGGGAGCCGCTGCTTCCGCGGCGCGACCGGATCCGGCTGCGACGCCTGGTTGCTGCGGATCGGGCCGACCGGGTCGACCGCGGTCTGGTTCGGCTTCGACCAGCCGACCCGCATCGCGCCCCAGCAGGCGATCGACTCGGGCCTCAAGGTGCTCGCCGACCGCCTCGGCGGCTAGCGTCCGGTCAACGGCGGTTCCAGGCGACCGCATCGGCGTAGCGCACGCCGGCGCCGCCGTAGAGGTCGAGGGCCGAGCCGATGGTCAGGTCGACCCGCCCGTGGCTCAGTTCGTCGACCCGCTCGAGGTCGCCGACGGAACGGGCCCCGCCGGCGTAGGTGACCGGTCGGCCCTGCCAGCTGCCGAGCAGGCGCACCAGATCCTCATCGATCCCGCCACAGAGCCCCTCGACGTCGGCGGCATGGATCAGGAACTCCGCGCAAAAGGGCGCGAGCCGCTCGAGGGTCGAGGTCGTGAGCTCGAGATCGGTGAGCGTCTGCCAGCGGTTGGTGGCGACCACCCAGCCGTCGCCGCGGCGACGGCAGGAGAGGTCGATGACCAGTCGTCCGGGCCCGATCCGCTCCGCCAGCTCATTTACGCGATATTCGGAAAAAACCTCGCTGTTTTCAAATAGCCAGCTGGTTACGATGACATGAGAAGCCCCGGCCTCGAGCCAATCCACGGCGTTGTCGGGGTGGATTCCCCCGCCCAGCTGGAGTCCTCCCGGCCAGGCCGCGAGGGCCTCGCGGGCGGCGGCCTCATTGCCGGGTCCGAGCTGGATGACGTGCCCGCCGGTGAGATCGTCGCGGCGGAACCGCTCGGCGAACTCGGCGGGGGCGGCATCGGCGACGAAGTTCTCCTTCGGCCCCGGTCCGTCGTCCCTCAGCGAGCCGCCGACGATTTGCTTCACCTTGCCCTCGTGGAGGTCGATGCAGGGACGGAATCGGGTCATCGCGGCCGGAAAGATGGCCCCGCCCCGGCGCAACCGCCAAGCGCAATGAGCTGGGATTCGACCTGGAATCAGTCGCCGGCCGGTGGCGCCGTCAGCTTGAGCCGGGCGAAGCTCTGGCGCCCCTCCGGAAAGCGCACCCGGTTCAGCTCGCCGAGACCGCCGACCACCACGGCGGTCGGGTCTTCCTGCCACTGGATCATGTCGGGACTGAACTCGACGATGTAGTCCAGCTCGCCGCGCATGCGGAGGAAGCGAAACTCCCCGTTGCCCGCCGAGGTGCCACCGGTGATCGGCGGGAAGTCGACCCGCCGGGGGTCCATGCCGAGCGCATACTCAAGCAGGAGCGGCGAGTCGTCACGGTCGCTGTCGTCGGTCAACGCGGTCGCCGGGTCCATGCCGAGGATCTGCAGCCAGGTGCGGACATCCGGATTTCCCGGAGCCGTGCCCATTACGACCTCGAGATCGGCCGCATCGAGCGCCGTCCCGAACACCGCGACCGAGTCGATGACCCCGTCGACCGCGCGCTCGCCGGCCCCGCTGGGCTGGTTGCCGAGGCCCACGGGGACCGAGCCGGCACTGGCGAGTCCACCCTCGCGCTGGGTTTCCGCGATTAGGTTGGCGTCGAGGAAGAGGCGCATCGCGCTGCCGTCGAAGCTCGCCGCGACGTGGCTCCACTTCCCGGCTTCGAGCATGCCGTTGTCCGACAGCAGCGTCGTGGTCACCCCGTCGTCCGTCTTCAGTCGGAAGCGCAGCGCCGTGCCGTCGCCGCCGTTGCCCAGCATCCAGTAGTGATCCTGGCTCCCCGGCGAAGTCGCCCGCGAGATGATCCGGCCCTCGCTGGCGTAGCCGTCGAAGCCGTTCGGCCGGAACCAGGCCGCGAGGGTCAGCTGCGCCCCGCCCACCGGGAATGCCGCCACGTCGATGCGCCCGCTGTTGTCCGTGATCTCCACGCCCGATCCGGCGCCGTTGAGCCCCCCGGCCCACGCTGCGCTGCCGGTGAGGCTGCCGGTGTTGTCGCCGTAGGGGTCGGCCGCCTGGGTGCCGATGCCCTCCTCGAAGTCCCAGCGGGCGAGGAGGTCCGACTCGAAGGCGACCGAAGCCACCGTGTGCATCACCGCGGGCTCGCAGGGCGCCGAGACATTCCCCTCGGCGTCGACCGCGCGCACCGTGAACTCGTAGCTGCCCCCCGCCTCGAGGCCGTTGGCGAGGAACTGCGTCGTGGGGCTGTTGCCGATCCACGCACCATCGGCAAACACCTGGTAGCCGGCGACGCCGATGTTGTCGCTCGCCGCCATCCACGCCAGCTCGATCGACACCGCCGAGGCCCGCAGCGGGGTCAGGTAGCCCGGCGCGCTGGGCGGGACCTCATCGACGGGGAGGGTCGTCACGGCCGCCAGGTTCGAGGCGACCGACTCGCCCCACAGGTTGACGGCGGAGACGCGGAACTGCAGGTCAGTCCCGGGGGCATGACCGTCGAGGACCAGCGAGGCGGCCTCGGGGCCGAGCCGTGCCCGTTCGATGGGTTCGCCGACCTGCGGAATCTCGACGACGACCTGCTCCTCCGCGTTGCCGGCGAGCGGCAACCAGTCGAGCCGGACCGAGGACGACGACGGCGATGTGGCGACCAGCCCCGTCGGAGGCGGACTTGGGACCGTGGGCAGCAGCTCGTAGCGGTTCACCAGGTTGGCGGCTCCGAACCCGTCCTCGCCCAACCACCCCCCGGCGACATGAATCTCGTCGCCGAGCATCTCAACCGCAGCACCGACCCGGCCGAAGGGAAGCCGGGTCCACTCCTGCCAGGCGTCGGCGGCGGCATCGTAGCGCAGCACCGCGGTCTGACCGGCCGGTGAGGCACCCGGATCCGATCCGACCACCGACCACAGGCTGCCGGCATGGGCGAGGGCGCCGTCGGGACCGCAGGAACGTGCCTGCGGGAGGCCGGCGAGCACCGTCCAGTCGTCGCCGGCGGGATCATAGACCCAATGCCCGCCATCGGGCGGGTCGGCGGGATCGCTGCGCCCGCCGATCACGTGCAGGCGGCCGTCCAGCGCCACCATGCAGGCATCCTGCCGCGCAAGGGGAAGCCCGGCCGCGCTCGTCCATCCCGACTCGGTGGCAAGGTCGAGCACCCAGTGCCGGCCGTGGACCGCGGCGGTGTCATCGATCCCCCCGACGAGGTGAATCCTGCCGTTCACAACCGCGGCCATCGCGCCACGCACCCCCTCGGGAAGCGCCGGGCCGGCCCTCCAACCCGAGCTTGCCGGATCGTAGACCTCGCACTCGACAACACCACTCGTCGATGGCGGAACCACGCCGCCGAGCAGCCAGACCTCCGAGCCACTGAAGACGGCGACACCGCCCAGCCGCGGCGTGGGAATCTCCGACTCGGGAAGCCACGACCCGGATGACGGATCGAGTCGCTCGATCCACCCGGCCGCCTCGCCGGTCGGCAGCTCGCCACCGACGACGAGCAGCGAGCCGGCGGCATCGATCAGGCACGCACCGCTGCGCGGCAGGAGCATCGATGCCCCGGACTGCCAGCCGTTCTCGTACCAGCGCGTCTGGCCGCTGTTCCAGTCGTAGGGGGCGAACAGGTCGGGATCGCCGTCGCCGTCAAAGTCACCGAGCGAACAGTTGTAGATGTAGGCATCACCGCCTCCGGCGAGGGGCTGGCTGGCGGGACCGTCGAACTCGCGGGGCGCGAAAAAGGTGCCCGTGCCGTCGTTGAGGAAGGCGAGCGCCCGCGGTGCCGCGTTGTCCCGGCCGACCAGCGAGATCCCGCCGAGCAGGTCGATGTCGCCGTCGCCGTCGAGGTCCCCCGCCTGCAGGGTGTGCCAGGAAAAATGCTCCTCCTCCAGAACCACCTCGGTCCATGGCTCGACCCGCGGATCCGGCGGCGCCAGGAAGACCCGGATGCCGTCGGGCTTGCTGGCGGTGGCCGACGAGTTCTGTAGTTCCTCGGCATTGCTGATGGCGATGTCGGTCCGGCCATCGCCATTGAAGTCGGCGATCGCGATCTGGCAGGCGTAGTCGGCGATCTGCGCACTGCCGGTCGATCCGGGGTACCAGTCGGCCGCGTAGGCGTGCTCGACGAAGGCATCGACGAGTGGATTCGCCGGGGTCTCGAGCCAGATGCCGTTGATGATGATGTCCAGCCTGCCGTCACCGCTGAGGTCGGCGAGCTTGAGCCCCTCGCGCGGGTTCACCGCAAGGAAGCGGCGCAGCTTCCAGCCAACGCCGTCATCCTCCCTCAGGTGGAGGAACATGCCGTGCGAGATATCGCGGGTGACGATGTCCGGCCAGCCGTTGCCATCGAGGTCGCCCACCTCGAGCTCGCCGACATGGATCACCTCGTCGCCCCCGCCGGAGCCGGACCAGGCGGTGATGACGAGTTCCTCCCAGGGATCATCCGCGTTCCCCGGGCCCGGATTGCGGAACCACGACAGGCTTCCGCTGCCGTCGTCACCCCCCCTGCCGGAATCGGGAACGATCAGGTCGAGGTCGCCATCGAGGTCGAGGTCACCCACCGCGAGGCCGCCGCCGAAGCGCTTCATGCGCACTTGCGCCGGCCCGGCAATCGC
Organism: Verrucomicrobiia bacterium; assembly: GCA_030430455.1. Taxonomy (GTDB): domain Bacteria; phylum Verrucomicrobiota; class Verrucomicrobiia; order Verrucomicrobiales; family Akkermansiaceae; genus Haloferula. Next base: position 46,944 of record JAUIJB010000021.1, read on the forward strand.
GCCGGGCGGCAGCAGCTCGCGCGTCGACATCTGCCGCGTTGCGGGATTGAAATCGTAGAGACGCAGGTGGGGGTCGCTGCTCTCGAGCGAGGCCGCCGAGACGATCTCGTCAATCCCGTCGCCATCGAAGTCCGCGGCCACCGTCGCCAGCGCGCCACCGTCGCTGCCCTCCACCTCGACCGGCCGCGAGAAGTCCAGGTAGGGAGCTTCCTCGGTGATCGCCGCCCACGCGCTTTCCGTCGCCATCAACAGCAACAGACATACACGAACCCCCATCGAGCGGAATGGCTTGGGGGGCGCCATGAACCATCGTGGAAGCCGGAAAGTGGAACCCACCGGACCCATGATTCTGATCGCAAACCTTGTGGCGGCCGACGTCGCTGTCAACCGGACAGCAAGAAGCGGCATCTAACAGAATCATATTTGATGAAGACGACAACGCGAGTCCCCGACCTTTTGATGAATCCGTCGAATCGACCCCTGTCGCCGCCTGCATTCTTCAAAAACTCTTCGCGGCGCGGCGGCCCTCGTTCCACCCGTTGCGGCCATAGCGCCGCGCCGCGATCGCCGCGACCCGCCCGGCGTCCGGAGCGATCGTGACGAGCCGGCTTGAACTCGACAGCGAGGCTGCGAGTTCGGCACCGAGTTCCGCGGTCGCCACGCGCACCGCCCCTTGGTGCAGCAGGCCGATGCGGGTGCGCCGCTGACCCGCGCCGGCGACCTTGCTGCCGGCGTGATCGACGAGGTCGTGGCAGACCGGCTGCTGGAAGCAGTCGCCACCTCGCACCGGCTGGCAAGGCGGCGCGGTCTCAATGCGAAACCCGGCGCCCTCGAGCGCGGCGGCAAGGGCGCCGTGGATTCGCCGGAAGCTCTCGCCCGCTCCGGCATGCGCCAGTCCGCTGCCGGCCGGTGCGACCAGCGTGTAGCACCAGCCGTGGTCGTGGTCGACCACCCCGCCGCCGGTCCAGCGGCGGATGCGCCGCTTCGTTCCGAGCAGGGCGGCGGCCTCGCGGTCAGCGACGAAGTAGCCGAAGCTTCCCCAGCCGGGCTCCCAGCGGTAGCAGCGGATCCGGGTGGTCCGGCTCGTCTCCAGCAGCCACTCGTCGATCGCCATCGACTCGACCCCCCCGCGGGCCAGCGGATCGATCCAAACCTCCACGCTCTCGCTCACCCCCGACCCCTAGCCGTCCCCGCGCGCGGATCAACGCCAATCCCCCCTTGCATTGCCGCCGGTGCCATCCAATTTCGGCGTGTGAGCAACGCCGAGAGGCCCCAACCCGCCCTTCTGATCGTCGGTCATGGTTCCACCGAGAACCCCGACTCGTCGACCCCCTACTTCGCCCATGCCGACGAGATCCGCAGCCGCGGACTCTTCAGCGAGGTCCACTGCTGCTTCTGGAAGGAGGAGCCGTCGATGCGCGAGGCGCGCTTCATGATCGATGCCGACGAGGTCTTCGTGGTGCCCGACTTCATCAGCGAGGGCTACTTCACCCGCGAGGTGATCCCGCGCGAGCTGGAGCTCGACGGCCCGACCACCCGGCGCCACGGCAAGACCTGGCACTACACGCTGCCCGTCGGGGTTCACGCATCGATGACCGGCCTGCTGCTCCATCGCGCCCGCGAGGTCGCCCCCGGCGTCGATCCCTCGGGCGTCACCCTGTTCATCGTCGGCCACGGCACCGGCCTGAACCAGAACTCGACCAAGGCGATCCGCGACCAGGTCGACCTGATCAAGCAATCCGGCGCCGGCTACGCCGAGGTGATCGACGCCTACATGGAGGAGCAGCCCTTCATCGCCGAGTGGGACAAGCTGGCGCCGACCGACACGGTCGTGGTGGTGCCCTTCTTCATCGCCGACGGCCTGCACAGCTACCAGGACATCCCGGTCCTGCTCGGCCTGCGCGAGGAGGTCGGACCGGCGGCCAGCCAGGCCGAGGTGTTCCGTCACAACCCCAACCATCTCCGCGGCAAGACGCTCTACTACTCGTCGGCGATCGGAACCGACCGGATGATGGCCGACGTGATCCTCGACCAGATCGAAGACTTCAAGCTCCAGCACGCATGATCGCCGAACGTCTCGCTCAAGCCGTAACCGACGGAATCCGCCGGATCGGCGAGGTCGCCATCGACCCCGGTGAGGCCGGCTCCGGCTACGTCCTCTGCCACGTCGACGACCGCGCGACCCTGCGCGACGACCCCGGGGCGCTGGAGGAACACCGCGGCGCCGAGGCCGCGCGCGAGCTGGCAACCTGGGCCGCGGACGGCCACTACCGCTTCACCAAGGGCGAGCTCTCGCTGCGCTCCGGCTGGCGCCTCCGGCTCGACGACGCCGCCGAGTTGCGCCGGGCGCTCGACGGCTTCTACCCGGCCGCGGTCGGCCTGTGGCTCGCCCACCGCGAGGGCGTGGCCGATCCCGAGAACCTGCGCGACAAGCTCAACCGCCAGACCGGGATGTACCGCTTCGCCCGCAACCTCAGCGACGCCGGCGCCCAGCGCCTGGTGCGCGAGGTCTGCGGTCCGGGGAACTGCTGCGTGAAGAAGATCCTGTGGCAGATCGATGCCGACACGCCGCTCGAGGACAGCGAGGCCAGCCGGTTTCCCGGCTTCATCGGCGAGGCCGGCGAGGCGATCCCCCTGCTCTGCCGCGAGGCCTGCAA
>JAUIJB010000022.1 GCA_030430455.1 Verrucomicrobiia bacterium
TCGCACGCCGGAGGGCCCGCGGCTACCGTCGGTTCGATAACTTCCGAGCCATCGCCTACTGGATCGCTGGCGGCCTTGAAATCAAAACGGCTCATGCTTCAACCCACTAAATTCTCGGGAGCGCCTGCAGCAGGTTGCTGCCGAGGTTCACGTAGTCGCTGGTGCCCTTGGCACCGCCGCCGAGGGTCACCCCGTTCGCGCCGATGGTGGACGAGTTGCCGAGGTCGGCCGCGCTGTCGTTGAGGATCTGGGCGTCGGAGGAGCCGACCGAGTCGCTCAGGTCGCCGTTGAAGCTCCAGCGGTGGATGAGCTTCGGCATCATCGGTGTCCAGTCCGGGTCGTTGGGGTCGGACCCCGCCAGCATTTCCGCCTCGTTGTCGAAGTCGTCGCCGTCGGGGTTGGCGCTGCCGGGTCCGCCCTGGCCGGCGTCTCCCTTCAGCACGTCGAGTTCGCCCGGGTCGATCACGCCGTCCTGGTTGCTGCCGGTGGCGAATTGTTCCTCCCAGCCGTCGCTGAGGTTGTCGAAGTCGGCGTCCGGCCAGTCGCTGGCGTCGTCCGGGAAGGTGTCGCTTTCGAACTCGAGCAGGTCGGCGCTGAAGTCACCGTCGAAGTCGCCGCTGCCGTCGCTGACGCCGATGTCGCCGAAGTAGATGACCTCCCAGGCATCCTTGAGGCCGTCCGTGTCGGTGTCGGGCCAGTCGGTGTCGTCGTCGGGGTCGGTGCCGGCGGCCTCCTCCTCCTCGTTGGTGGCGTCGTCGAAGTCGAAGTCGCCGGAGCCGTCCTCGTCGAGGTTGCCGAAGTTGTCGAGTTCCCAGGCATCGGAAAGGCCGTCGGTGTCGCTGTCGTCAGTCACCGAGAGGATGCCGGTGTCGGCATTGTAGGCGTAGAAAAGCCCGCCGCCGATGGCCTGGATCCAGATCCGCCGTCCCGCGAAGTCGTCGGGGTCGGTGAAGCCGATCACCGTGAAGGTCTCGCCGTGGGTGAAGATGTCGGCCGCGACGATCTGCCAGCTGTCGCCGAGGGTGGTGCCGGCGCTGCTGACATCGAAGGCGAAGTCGCCGTTGATCGCGGTGGCGGCGCCGGTGCCGGAGATGGCGTTGTTGACGCCGCTGGCGCCGATCACGAAGTTCAGCACTGCGTCGTCGGCCAGCGTGAAGCGGCCGTTGTTGACGAGGTTGCCGTTGAAGGTGTTGGCGGGGGACAGCAGGGTGAGGATGGAGGCGGTCCCGTCGCTGCCGGGGTTGGTGATCGTCGCGCTGCCGGCGATGTCGGCGAGGACATTGATGGGGCCCTGCTTGGCGTAGATTTCGGAGTCGGAGACGACGGTGATGTCGCCATCCAGGTTGAAGTTGTCGGCGCTGCCCTGGCCGTGGGAGATCATGCCCCCGTCCAGGATCAGGTTGTTGACCGTGATCGTGCCGGTGTTTCCGAGGCCCTTGTAGAACAGCCCCTGGGCGTAGCCGTTGGTGTTGTTGACGGTGAGGGAGTCGCCCTGAAAGGTGTGGTCGTCGCCGTCGGGCGGAGTCCGCAGGGTGAAGTCACCGGTGAAGTAGTCGTTGCCGGCGGTGGGCGCGGCGGCGCTGTCCCAGTTGCCGGCGGCATTGAACGAGCTGTTTCCGAAGCCGTCCGAGACGGTCAGGGTGACGTCGGCGGCGAGAAGTGGCTGGGCCCCGGTCAGGAGCAAGCCGATCGCGAGCGGGTATTTCGGGTTCATGGATGGTTCGGGATTGAATGGATCGGGGACTATGACTTTGAACGGCGGCGCCAGCCGGGCGCCCCATCCAACGAGTCATGCAAGAACGAGTGGCACAATCTAGGGACCAATCGCCTTGGAGAAGAAAGTATGAAACTGATTTTTTGCGGAATTCTCACCGTGGTCTGCCGAATCGGCAAAACCCGCGGTGCTCGGGTCCCGCAGGCGAGCTTGGAGCCGGCCGTCCGCGACGAGCGGGAGAGGTCGGGCGCCGTGGCGTTTTGGGTTCATGCCCCGGGCTCGGTTCCTGCATCCCGGATGGCGGGTCTTGCGACATTCGAGAGGAGAAATCCCAGCCAACAAAGCGGCGACGCACCATCGACTTCTGTGGCCGCGGCCAGTGGGCGGGAACTTGTTCTGGAGAACGGCCACGAAGCGGCGCTAGCGTGTCGCCACCCTGACGATGAGACCCTGGATGGCCCTGATCTGCTGCGCCGGCGTGCCTGGTCACGCCGCCGAGCTCGGCTTCGTCGACCGGACGCAGGAGGCCGGTCTGGGCTACCTGCAGCACCGGTATCCCGACAGCGGCCCCGGGGCCGTGGCCGATTTTCAGACCTATTTTTCCGGCGGTGCGGCGGCGGGCGACTACGACAACGACGGCCACGTCGATCTCTACGTCACGCGGATGGACGCCACCGACATCCTGTTCCGCAACCTCGGCGACGGCACCTTCGCGGATGCCACCGCCGCGGCCTTCGGCACGCCACGCAACCTGAAGTCCAACGGTTGCGCCTGGGGGGACATCGACAACGACGGCGACCTCGACCTCTACGTCACCACCCTCTTCTCCACCGGCTACCTGCTCTACATCAACGACGGTGACGGCGGCTTCCGCGAGGAGTCCTATCAGCGCGGGGCCAAGGTCTTCTCGATCGACAGCCACTTCGGCCAGAGCGTCGCCTTCGGTGACTACGACCTCGACGGCTTCCTCGACTTCCATGTCACCGAGTGGCGCTACGCCGCCCAGAACCCGGGCGGCAGGCCGCACAACAACCGCCTCCTGCGCAACCTCGGCGCGGCCCAGCCCGGCCACTTCACCGACGTCACCGTGGCGGCCGGGGTGGCGACCGACGACCTGACCCCCTTCCTTCCCGAGGCCGACTCGCAGGGATACGCGCCGCGATTCAGTGACATCGACCACGACGGCTGGCCCGACCTCCTGCTGACCTCCGACCACGGCACCAGCCGGCTGTTCTGGAACGACGGCGACGGCACCTTCACCGACGGCACCGAGGCGGCCGGGGTCGGCACGGACCAGTTCGGCATGGGCTCGGCGGTCGGCGACTTCGACATGGACGGCGACCTCGACTGGTTCGTCAGCTCGATCTACGAGGCGTTCAGCCCCATCGCGAGGAGTGGCAACCGCCTTTACCGCAACGACGGTGGGCGCGCCTTCAGCGACGCCACCGATGCGGCGGGGGTGCGCGACGGCGGCTGGGGCTGGGGCGCGTCCTTCGCCGATTTCGACCACGACGGCGACCTCGACCTGATCCAGACGAATGGCGCGGATTTTCCCTTCTACCCGGAGAACTCCGCCGGTTTCGAGGACGACCCGACCCGGTTGTGGCGCAACGACGGCAGCGGCGGCTTCGACGAGGTGGCCGCGGCCGCGGGGGTCGTCGACACGGCCGCGGGCAAGGGGCTGCTGACCTTCGACTACGACGGCGACGGTGACCTCGACGTGTTCATCGTCAACAACGGCGGCGCCCCGGTGCTCTACGAGAACACCGGCGCCGACGGTTCGGACTGGCTGATCATCCGGCCGGTCGGCACCCGCTCGAACCGGCAGGGACTGGGGGCGCGGGTCAGCGTCGTCCCCGAATCCGGCGACGCACCGCTGGTGCGCGAGGTCAGCGGGGGCAGCAACTTCCTCGGCCAGGACGAGGTCATGGCCCACTTCGGGCTGGGGGAGATCGCGGGCGACACGGTCGCCACGGTGCGCATCGAGTGGCCCGGCGGGGCGGTGCAGACGCTGTGCGAGGTCCCGATCAACCAAAGTCACCTGGTGGCCGAGCCCGACGGCGCCGCGGCTGGGGGCATGCAGCTCCGCCTCAGCCGCGAGCCGGGGGGAGGTCTGCGCCTCACCTGGAACGCCGTGGTGGGCGGGCATTATGAGCTTGAGGTGGGCAGCGACTTGGCCGACTCAGGGTGGAGCGCGTGCCGCTCGATCTGCGCGGAGGCCAGCGAGGTTTCCGTCGTCCTCGCGCCGGACGAACTCACCCGCTACGGTGACCGGGCCTTCTTCCGGGTCGTCGAGCACTGAATGGAATCACCGCCCCCGCCACCGACCGTGACCAAGCCGCAATCCCCAATGCATCGAATGGACCGAGCCGGAGACTGGAGGCGACGGATTGCACGCGGGCTCCTGCCCGCCGCCATGGTCGCCGCCATCGTGCCTGCCGCGGCCCGGGCGGAGTCCATCGCCCGCACCTGGAACGAGGCGAACCTCGCCGCGATCCGCATCGACTTTCCGGCGCCGACCGTGCATGCCCGCAACCTGTTCCACACCTCGGTGGCGATGTGGGACGCCTGGGCGGCCTACGACGCGACCGCGGTGGGCTACTGCCACAACGAGTCGGCGGTGCCGCAGGGGGTCACGCTCGACGAGGCCCGGCGCGAGGCGATCAGCCACGCCGCCTACCGCGTCCTCGCGCACCGCTACGCGCTGTCGGTCAACGCCGCGACCACCCTGGCCGAGCTCGACGGCCTGATGGACTCGCTCGGCTACGACCGCAGCGACACCTCGACGGACGGCCCGGGCGCGGCCGCGGTCGGCAACCGGGTGGCCGCCTCGCTGCTCGCCTTCGCCGCCTCGGACCAGTCACGCGAGGACAGCCTCTACGACGACCCCGACTACACGCCGGTCAACCAGCCCCTGATCCTGGCCAACCCCGGCACGCCGATCAGCGACCCGAACCGCTGGCAGCCGCTGGCTTTCGACGTCGCGATGACCCAGAACGGCCAGCAGGCCGACAAGGTCCAGATCTTCGTCGGCTCCCACTGGGGCGCCGTGCGACCCTTCGCGCTCCACCTCGCCGAGGGTGAGTCGATCTACCACGACCCGGGCCCGCCGCCGCAGTACCTCGGCGAGGGCGATGCCGACTACCGGGCGGGCAGTCTCAAGGTTCTCGAGCTGAGCAGCCACCTCGACCCCGACGACGGCGTGATGATCGACATCTCTCCCGGGGCGATCGGCAACAACGAGCTCGGCGAGAACGACGGCGCGGGCTACGCGGTGAACCCGACGACCGGGCTTCCCTATGCCCCGAACTGGGTCAAGAGGGGCGACTTCGGCCGGGTGGTCGCCGAATTCTGGGCCGACGGGCCGTCGTCGGAGACCCCGCCCGGGCACTGGAACTCAATCGCCAACGACACCGTCGACCACCCGGACTTCGAGCGCCGCTTCATGGGGGCGGGGCCGGAGCTCGACGTCCTCGAGTGGGACGTGCGGATGTACTTCGCGCTCAATGCCGCCCTCCACGACGCGGCAGTGTCGACCTGGTGGTGCAAGGCGCACTACGACTACGTGCGGCCGATCTCGAGCATCCGCTGCCTGGCCCAGACCGGCCAGTCGAGCGACCCGGGCGGGCTCGGCTACCACCCGGACGGCATCCCGCTGGTGCCGGGCCTGGTCGAGGAAATCACCTTCACCTCGACGCTGCCGGGCGGAAAGCACCAGGAGTTGACCGGCCTCGAGGGCAAGATCGCGGTGTACACCTGGCCGGGCGAGCCGCAGGACCCGGAGGGCGAATACTCGGGGGCCGAGTGGATCCTCGCCGAGAACTGGCTGCCCTACCAGCGCGACACCTTCGTGACCCCTGCCTTCGCCGGCTACACCTCGGGTCACAGCGGGTTCAGCCGGGCCGCCGCGGAGGTGCTGACCCGGATCACCGGCAGCGCGTTCTTTCCCGGCGGCCTGATGGGCTACACCTACGCGGCGGGCGACCTCGAGTTCGAGCTCGGCCCGACCAGCGACGTCGAGCTGCAGTGGGCGACCTACTACGACGCCGCGGACCAGGCCGGCATCTCGCGGCTCTACGGCGGCATCCACGTGCCGGCCGACGACGGCCCGGGGCGGCGGATCGGCTCCGCCTGCGGTATCGACGCGTGGAACCTCGCCGTCAAATACTACGATGGCAGTATTCTGTCGGAACCCTTCCGGGCGACCATCGCGCATGCGGGTCCGGGCTCGTTCCGCTTGGGCTGGACGGCCGAGCGGGGGCTCTACTACCAGGTCCAGCAGAGGGTCGGGGACGGCTTCAGCGACCTCGGCGACCCGGTCCAGGCGCTCGGCGACCTCGAGGCGATGGACGTGGCGAGCGGAGATCCGAGTGGGATCTTCCGGGTGCTCAGCACGGTGGGTCCCTGAGGGTCGATGTGGGTCGTCGTGCAGCCCGAATTCACCCGCTTGCCTTGACAGGCCGGGGTCGGGGACCGCGTTTGTAGGCATGGTCGCAGCCGCCCGGCCCGGACGCCCCAACCGTTGCCCAACCGCATGTCGATTTTCCGCACACGCCGAACCTACAAGCCCGCCGCCATGGACCCGGAGCGGCCGGTCCCCCGCGAGGTGCTCGAGGAGTTGCTCGAGGACGCCCACTGGGCGCCGTCGCACGGGCTGACGCAGCCGTGGCGCTTCCACGTCTTCCGCACGCCGGAGTCGCGCGCGGAGCTGGCCGGGCAGCTGGTGGCGCTCTATGACCGCGCGATTCCCGGGCCGGAGCGCGACCCGGCCAAGCGCGCCAAGCTCGCCGGCGGGCCGCGTCGGGCGCCGGTGGTGGTTGCCGTGGTTGCGCGGATCGAGCCGGACGGGAAGATCCCCGAGTGGGAGGAGCTCGCCGCGGTTTCCTGCGCGGCGCAGAATTTCATGCTGTCGGCGCACCAGCGGGGGCTCGGCAGCTTCTGGAGCACCCCGCCGGTGGCCTGCTCGCGCGAGCTGGTCGAGTGGCTCGGCCACGCCGGTGATGACGGTGACGGCGATGACGAATACCGTGCGCTCGGGCTGCTCTACCTCGGCTGGCCGCTTGCCGGGGAGGCGGCACCGCGCTCGGTCCGCGCGCCGCTGGCCGAGCGGGTGACCTGGCACGGCGAGTGAGCCGACCCCGTCCCGATCCTGACCCCGAGGCGAAAGCCCGTCCCCCAGACCGATGACCGCAATGAATCCATCCCACCCCATTCCCCAGGAGGCCTTCGACTGGTATGACGAGTATGCCCACGGCGTGATCGATCGCCGCACCTTCACGAACCGGCTGGCGACGATCACCACCGCCACGCTGACCATGGGCACCCTGCTCGGCGCCTTGATGCCCGACTACGCCGCGGCCGGGCAGGTCTCCTTCAACGACCCGGACATCCGGGCCCGCTACGAGAACTTCGAGTCGCCCCAGGGCCATGGTGAGGGTCGCGGATACCTGGTGGTGCCGACCAAGCTCGAGGGCAGGGGCCCGACGGTGCTGGTGGTCCACGAGAACCGTGGGCTGAACCCCTACATCAAGGACGTCGCCCGCCGCCTGGCCAAGGCCGGCTTCGTGGCCTTCGCGCCGGACGGGCTGCATCCGGTGGGCGGATACCCCGGCAACGACGACGAGGGGCGCGCGATGCAGTCGAGGATGGACCGCGCCAAGCTCGAGCAGGACTTCATCGCCGCCGCCCGTTTCCTCAAGCAGCACCCGTCGGGCAGCGGCCGCCTCGGGGCGGTGGGCTTCTGCTTCGGCGGCTACATCGTCAACATGCTCGCCGCGGTGATCCCCGGCGAGCTCGACGCCGGCGTCCCCTTTTACGGCACTCCCGCCGCCAAGGAGCTGCGCGGGAACATCAGGGGCCCGCTGATGATCCAGCTTGCCGGGCTCGATCGGCGCGTCAATGCCAGCTGGCCGGAATACGAGGAGGACCTCGAGGCCGCCGGGGCCGACTACGTGATGCACCTCTATCCGGAGGCCAATCATGGGTTCCACAACGACTCGACGGGTCGCTACGACAAGGAGAAGGCCGAGCTCGCCTGGCAGCGGACGGTCGAGTTCTTCAACAAGCACCTCGGCTGAGCCGCGCGGGCTCCGGGGCATTTCCAGCCGATTCCAACCACACCGTGCGCCGACTCGTCCTCGTTTCCCTGCTTCTCGCCGCTTGCATGCCTCCCTCGGCGCTCGACGAGTCGCTCGTCGTCGCCGGCCCGCCGCGCTACCAGCAGACCTCCGCCCGGATCGGCGGGGCTGCGGGACCGTGGTGGCGGTCGTTTTCGGACCCGGCGCTCAACCGCGAGGTCGAGGCGGCGCTCGCCGGCAACCTCGCCCAGCAGCAGCTCGCCAAGCGCATCGATCAGGCCGCGGCAAGCCTGCGCCGCGAGGGCGCCGCCCTGTTTCCCCAGGTCGACCTCGGCGGTTCGGCCGGATACGACTCGCTCGATCCGGGGAACTCGGCGAGGTCCGCCTCGTTCGGCTCGCTGCTGGCGTGGGAACTCGACGTCTGGGGACGCATCCGCTCGGGCGTGCGGGCCCGCCGGCGCGAGCTCGACGCCGCCTTCCAGGACTGGCTCGGCGGGCGCTTGATGCTGTCCGCCTCGGTGGCGGAGACCCGCATGCTGGTGCTCGAGCAGCGCGCCCGGCTCGACGTCCTCGCCGAGCAGATCGAGACCAACGAGACCCTGCTCGACCTCGTCCGCGCCCGCGTCGGGCAGGGGATCTCCTCGCGGGTCGACCTGCTGCAGCAGGAGCGCCAGCTCGATTCCACCCGCGCGCTGGTGCCCCCGGCCGAGGCCGAGCTGGCCGCCGCCGGCCATGCCCTCGACGTCCTCACCGGGCGCCCCCCCGGCAGCCGCTCGCGCGACTCGCGGCGGACGCTGCCCGCACTGCCCGCGCTGCCAGCCGCCGGGGTGCCCTCGGACCTGCTCGGGAACCGCCCCGACCTGCTCGCGCGGTGGAACCGCATCCTCGCGCTCGACGCCGAGGTCGGCCAGGCGCTCGCCGACCGCCTGCCGAGCGTGACCATCGGCGCGTCGCTCGAGCGTGGGCGCTTCGACGGCATCAGCCAGACGATCACCAGCCTGATCGGCGAGGCCGTGGTGCCGGTGATCGACGGCGGTCAGCGACGCGCCGAGGTCGAGCGTCGCCGCGCCCTGCTCGAGGATGCCCTGCTCGGCTACTCCAACGCCTACCTCGAGGCGATCCGCGACGTCGAGACGGCGCTGGTCCGCGAGCGCAAGCAGGCCGAGCGCATCCGCCTGGTCGAGCGCCAGCTCGGCACCGCCCGCGAAACCCTCGAGGAGACCCGCATCCGCTACAGCCAGGGCCTCACCGACTACCTGCCGGTGATCGATGCGCTCACCGCCGTGCAGGTCCTCGAGCTCTCCACCGTGGCCCTCCACCGCGAGGCGCTCGTCCTGCGCATCGGGCTCCACCGCGCCCTCGGCGGACCGATGCCCCGGACCTCGCCCCCCGACCTTGCCGCCAGTCCCCAGCCGACCGCCGACCGCCCATGAAAGCCAAGCTCCTCGGATTCCTCATCCTTCTCGCCGGCGTGGTCGGTGCCTGGTGGTTGTTCCGCTCGGCACCCGTGGCCGAAACGCGGGAGAAGACCCGCTCGGCGCGGGTCGTGCAGACGATCGAGCTGCAGCCCCGCGACCGCGAGGTCCGCGTCTCGGCCTACGGCACGGTGATCGCGTCGCGCCGCTTGGTGGTCCGGCCGGAAGTCACCGGGCGCATCCTCTCGCAGCACCCCTCGCTGGTCCCCGGCGGCCGCATCGCGGCGGGCGAGACGCTGTTCACGATCGACGACTCCGACTACCGCATCGCGCTGCGCGACGCCCTCACCGCCCTCGACGAGGCGCAGGCGGAGATCGACCTCGAGCAGGGCCGGCGGACCGTCGCGCAGCGCGAGTATGAGCAGCTCCTGCGCGACCTTCCCGAGGCCGAGATCAACCGCGACCTGGTCCTGCGCGAACCGTTCCGGGCGCAGGCCGAGGCGGCCCTCGAGCGCGCCACCGCCGCCGTCGCCAAGGCCGAGCTCGACCTCTCGCGGACGACCGTGACCGCCCCCTTCAACGCGCTGGTCATCGACGAGTCGGTCGAGGCCGGCCAGCTGGCCGACTCGGGCAGCGAGCTGGCGACCCTGGTCGGGGCGGACGCCTTCTGGGTCCAGGCCAGCATCCCGCTCGCCGAGCTCGACGCCATCCGGCTGCCCGATGGCGACACCCCGGGTGCCGAGGCCGCCGTGCGGGTGGCCACGGCGGCCACCGCGGCAGGGGGAGGAAGCGAGGCCGCGGCGCGTAGCGGCCGGGTCGTGCGCCTGCTCGGCGACCTCGACCCCGCCGGGCGCCTGGCGCGGGTCCTGGTCGAGGTTCCCGATCCGCTGGATGCCGATGACGGGTCGCGGCTCCTGCTCGGGTCGTACGTCCGCGTCGAAATCGAGGCCGGCACGATCGAGGATGCCCTGGAGGTCCCGCGCCACGCCCTGCGCGAGGGCGACCGCATCTGGGTCGTCGGCGCGGAAAGGGAGCTGGCCGTCCGCGAGCCGCGGATCCTGTGGCGCAATGACGAGAGCGTGTTCACCGCCAACGTTCTCGAGCCGGGCGAGAGCCTGATCGTCTCCGACCTGACTGCGGCGCTGCCCGGCATGGCGGTGGACCCTCAGCCGGCGACGCCGGCGGCCGGAGCGGAGCAAGCGACCGAACGCTGAGTGATGCGCGACGATTCCTCCACCGGCCCGATCGCCTGGTTCGCGCGCAACCACGTTGCCGCCAACCTGCTGATGGTCGCCCTGCTGGCGCTGGGCGTGGCCACCATCTTCACGATCCGCCAGGAGGTCTTCCCGACCTTCGCCCTGGACACCGTGGTGGTCGACGTCCAGTACCGCGGCGCGTCGCCCGAGGAGGTCGAGCAGTCGGTCATCGTGCCGATCGAGTCGGAGCTCCGCGGGCTGGAGATGGTCCGCCGGCTCGAGGCGGTCGCGCAGGAGGGCAGGGGGGTGGTCACCGCCGAGATCTTCCCCGGCCTCGACCGCAACCGCGCGCTGCAGGAGATCACCGCCGCGGTGCAGCGGATCGCGGTGTTCCCCGACGAGATCGAGCCGCCGCTGGTGCTGCTCGGCCAGGACCGCCGCCGCGACGTCATGCGGGTGGCGGTCTCCGGCGACCTGCCCGAGCGCGAGCTGGTCGACTTCGCCCGCCAGATCGAGACCGGCCTGCTGTCGCAGCCCGAGGTCTCGCTGGTCGAGGTCCGTGGCGTGAGGGAGCCGGAGATCGAAGTCGAGATCCCGCGTGCGACGTTGCGCTCGCTCGGGCTGACGCTCGGCGAGGTGGCCGAGACGATCGGCGACGCCGCGCTCGACGTCCCGGGGGGCACCCTGCGCACCCGCGGCGGCGACCTCGCCCTGCGCACCAAGGAACGCCGCGACCAGGCGATCGGCTTCCGCGACATCCCGGTGCTCAGCAACCCGGACGGCTCGAATGTCCGCCTCGGTGACATCGCCACCATCACCGACGGCTTCGAGGAGTCGCAGCGCGAGGCCTACTTCTACGGCAGGCGCTCGGTGAGCATCGCCGTCTTCAGCGCCGAGAACCAGCCGCCGCTCGAGGTGGCGGCCGCGGTCAGGCGCTTCATCGAGCGCGAGAAGCAACGCCTGCCCGACTCGGTCCAGGTCAGCCTGTCGCGCGACCGCTCGGTCGAGTTCCAGGAGCGCATCAGCCTGCTGCTCGAGAACGGCTTCGCCGGCCTGGTGCTGGTGGTCATCGCCCTCGGGCTGTTCCTCGACCTACGGGTCGCCTTCTGGTGCGCGGTCGGGATTCCGATCGCGATCCTCGGGTCGATCGCGCTGCTGCCGGTCGGTGGGTCGACGATCAACATGATCTCGCTGTTCGGCTTCATCGTCACGCTCGGCATCGTGGTCGACGACGCGGTGGTGGTCGGCGAGGACATCTTCCACAAGATGTCGGAGGGAATGTCGCGGCTCGACGCGGCGATCCACGGCGCCCGCGAAATGTCGCTGCCGGTGGTCTTCGCGGTCACCACCAACGTGCTGGCCTTCCTGCCGCTGCTCTTCGTGCCGGGCCAGACCGGCCAGTTCTTCGAGGTGCTGCCCTCGGTGGTGATCGCGGTCTTCGTGGTCTCGCTGGTCGAGTGCCTGCTGATCCTGCCGGCGCACCTCGCCTCGGGGATCGGCCGGTCGCGGCCCTCCGGCTGGTTCCAGCGCCTCGACCGCGCCCAGACCCGGATGCGCCGGCGCATCGAGGCGGCGATGGACCGCGCCTACCGCCCGGCGCTCGACTTCGCCATCCGCCACCGCGTGATCACGCTGGCGTCCTTCGTCGCCTTCCTGCTGGTGGCGACCGCGTGGGTGCTCAGCGGGCGGATCGACTTCAAGTTCAGTCCGCAGATCGAGGCCGACTTCATTCAGGCCGAGATTGCGATGCCGGCCGGCACCCCGGTCGAGCGCACCGCGGAGGTCTGCTGGCTGGTCGAGGCGGCCGGCCGGAGGGCGCTCGAGCTCGCCGGCGAGGGCGACATCACCACCAGCATCGCGGTCGAGTTCGGCGACGACGGCCCCAACCTCGGCGAGGTGGCCTTCACCCTGGTGCCGCAGAGCCAGCGCGAGATCACCGGGCGCGGCTTCGCCGACCTGTGGCGCGAGCAGCTGCCCGAGATCCCCGACCTCGAGTCGATCTTCTTCGACTACCTCGTCGGGCCCGGCGGCGAGGCGGAGATCGACATCGAGCTGGCCCATCCCGACCTCGCCACCTTGCGCCAGGCGACCGACGAGGTGGCGGCGGCGGTCGGCGCCTACCCGGGCGTGACCGACGTCCGCAAGGGGTCGGGTCGCGAGACCCCCGAGCTGCAGTTCGAGCTGACCCCCGAGGGCCGCGCGCTCGGCCTGAGCGCGGGGATGCTCGGCGAGCGGATCCGGCATGCCTTCTACGGCGCCGAGGCCCTGCGCCAGCCGCGCGGGCGCGAGGAGGTGCGCGTGATGGTGCGCACGCCGGAGGCGGAGCGACGCTCCGAGCGGGCGCTGGAGGAGCTGGTCCTGCGGACCCCGGGGGGCGGCGAGATCCCGCTCCGCGAGGCGGCGCGGATCATCCGCACCAAGTCCCCCCTGCGCATCGAGCGGGTCGACGGCGGGCGGGTCATCGGCATCACCGCCAACGTCACCGCCGGGGTGACCACCGGCAACAAGGTGCTCGGCTCGCTCGAGCAGCGCGAGCTGCCCGAGATCCTCGCCCGCCACCCCGGCCTGTCCTACAGTTTCGAGGGCGAACAGCGCGAGCAGCGCGATGCGATGAAGCGGCTCGGCTGGGGCCTGTTGGCGGCGGTGTTCGGCGTCTACGCCATCATGTCCGCAATCCTGCGCAGCTACCTGCAGGGCTTCATCATCCTGCTGACCATTCCCTTCAGCCTCGCCGGCGCGGTGGTCGGCCACGTCCTGCTCGGCAGCGACCTGTCGATCTTCAGCATCTTCGGCATGATCGCGCTGTGTGGCATGGTGGTGAACGGCGGCTTCGTGCTGGCGGTGACCCGCGAGCGCTTCATCGGCTCCGGCATGTCGATCGAGCGGGTCACCCGTGAGGCCTCGGCACGGCGCTGCCGGCCGATCCTGCTGACCGCCATCACCACCTTCCTCGGCCTCGCGCCGATGATCTTCGAGACCAGCATCCAGGCGCTGTTCCTGGTGCCCATGGCGATCAGCCTGGGCGTCGGCACGCTGGCCTCGGCGGTGGTCATCCTGCTGGTCATCCCCGCCGCCTTCAGCCTCACCGAGGTGCTCGAGTCCTTCGACACCGAGGGCACCGTGCAGCGCGACGGGGGCGAAGAGTGACGAGTGGGGAGTGGCGGCTCCCAGGGACGTGTCGAACTGATTGGTGTCGGAATTCGGGTTGTTTTTGCGTCTTTTCATACTACAGGCTTTGCCCTGAACGATTTGCTGTTCGATTCCTACAGCCTGCATTCATGGATTCCTCCTCTCACCGCATTCGACTTCGGTCCCTGTTTGTCATCTCCGTCATCGTTGGCCCCCTGGCGGCCGCGTCGGTCGAGCCGGATGTGGCGGCCGAGGCTTTTCCTCTCGGCTCGGTCCGGATCACCGGGGGCCCCTTCGCGGAGGCGGCGGACGCCAACCGCGAGTATCTCCTCGCGGTCGAGCCCGACCGCCTGCTCGCGCCCTTCCTGCGCGAGGCCGGGCTGGAGCCGAAGGCCGAGTCCTACGGCAACTGGGAGAACACCGGCCTCGACGGCCACACCGCGGGTCACTACCTCAGCGCGCTGGCCATGATGGTGGCCTCGGGCGAGGACACGCCCGACGGCGAGCTGCGCAGGCGCCTCGGCCACATGCTCGGCGAGCTCGAGCGCTGCCAGAAGGCCAACGGCAACGGCTACATCGGCGGGGTGCCCGGGAGCAGCCAGCTGTGGAAGGACGTTGCCGCCGGGAAGATCGACGCCCACGGCTTCGGCCTCAACGGCAAATGGGTGCCCTGGTACAACGTCCACAAGACCTTCGCGGGGCTGCGCGACGCCTACGAGATCGGCGGCATCGAGCAGGCGCGCGAGATGTTCGTCGGGCTGGGCGACTGGTGCCTCGGGCTGATCTCCGACCTGAGCGACCGGCAGATGCAGGACATGCTGCGCTCCGAGCACGGCGGGATGAACGAGGTGATGGCCGACCTCTACGCCATCACCGGCGAGCGCAGGTACCTCGAGGCGGCGCGCCGCTTCGACCACGTCGCGGTGCTGGGCCCGCTCCAGCGGCAGGAGGACCGCCTGACCGGCCTGCACGCGAACACCCAGATCCCCAAGGTCATCGGGCTCGCCCGGGAGGCGATCCTGGCCGATGACCAGCGGGCCGCCGGCGGCGCCCGCTTCTTCTGGGACACGGTCACCCGCCAGCGCAGCGTCGCCTTTGGCGGCAACAGCGTGAACGAGCATTTCCACGCGACCGACGACTTCCGCAAGCTGCTCGAGAGTCGCGAAGGTCCCGAGACCTGCAACACCTACAACATGCTTCGGCTGACCGAGCTGTTGTTCGCGATGAAGCCGGAGGCGCGCTACGCCGACTACTACGAGCGGGCGCTCTACAACCACATCCTCGCCTCGATCCACCCGGATGACCCGGGCTACGTCTATTTCACCCCGATCCGGCCGCAGCACTACCGGGTCTATTCCGAGCCGGAGGACTGCTTCTGGTGCTGTGTCGGCAGCGGCATGGAGAACCCCGGGAAATACGGCGAGTTCATCTACGCGATGGCCGACGACGGGGTTTACTGGAATCTGTTCATTCCCTCCCGGCTCGAGGTTTCCCCGGGCATTCATCTGGTCCAGGAGACGAAGTTCCCCTACGAGGAAAAGTCGCGCCTCAAGCTGGAGCTGAAGAAAGCCTCGACCTTCACCTTGCGTGTCCGCCATCCGGAGTGGGTCGCGGCGGGGGACTTCAAGCTGCAGGTCAACGGCGAGGCGGTCGAGGTGGACTCCAAGCCGTCGAGCTATGCCGAGCTCCGCCGCGAGTGGCGGGATGGTGACGTGGTGGAGGTCGCGCTGCCGATGCAGACCCGCCTCGAGCGCCTGCCCGACGACTCCGACTGGGCGGCCATCCTGCGGGGGCCGATCGTGATGGTGTCGCCCTCCGGCAGCGGCGATCTCAGGGGACTTCGCGCCGACGGATCCCGCATGGGCCACGTTGCCCACGGACCGATGGTGCCGCTCGACCAGTCGCCGGTGCTGGTGACCGACGAGCTGGAGGATCATCTCAAGCCGGATGATTCGGGAGGTCCGATGCATTTCCGCCTGAGCCAGGCAGCCGTGCCGGAGCCCGGCGGTGGCATCCCGCTCGAGCCCTTCTTCAGCCTGCACGACGAGCGCTACCAGATGTACTGGCAGCTGAGCTCCGCCGAGGAGGTGGATCAGCTGAAGGAAGTGCAGAAGACGGAGGAAGAGCGCAAGGCGGCGCGGGAGGCGGCGACGCTCGACCGGGTGGTTGCCGGCCAGCAGCAACCCGAGGTCGAGCACGACCTGCGCGGCGAGGACATGGAGACCGGAATCCACGAGGGCCGGCACTGGCGCCACGGCAAGTGGTTCGAGTACACCTTCAACAGCCGCGGTGAGAAGGCCGTCGAGCTGGAGGTGACCTACTGGGGAGGAGACAGCGGCCGAAAATTTGAGATACTCGCCAACGGAACCCGGATCGCAGCGGTGGAGCTGAATGGGGAGAAGCCGGGCGAGTTCCTGGCCAAGCGGTATGCCATCCCGGCGAAGGTTCTCGAGGAGGCGCCCGACGGTCGCGTCACGGTGCGCTTCGCCGCCACCGAATGGCTTGCGGGAGGGATCTACGAGCTGCGGCTGATGAAGTCCGGGGAGTCGTGACGCGGAATCCTCCCGCCGGCGGGAACCTCGCCTTGCATGGATCCGTGGCACGGCCAGTCTCGGGGGCATGAAATCACGCACTCTCGGCAACTCCGGGCGCAAGATCGGCGAGATCGGCCTCGGAACCTGGCAGATCGGCGCCGACTGGGGGGAGGTCAGCGATGCCACCGCCCGCGAGACCCTGCGGGCGGCCCATGAGGCCGGGGTGACTTTCTTCGATACCGCCGACGTCTATGGCGACGGCCGCAGCGAGTCGCTGATCGGCGAGTTCCTCCGCGAGGTCCCGGCGGCGGGCGACGAGGTCTTCGTGGCGACCAAGCTCGGCCGTCGCGAGTGGCCGGAGGGCTTCAGCCGCGGGCATGTCCGCCGCTTCACCGAGGACTCGCTCCGCCGGCTCGGCGTCGAGGTGCTCGACCTGACCCAGCTCCACTGCGTGCCGGCCGAGGTGCTGCGGCGCGGCGAGATGCTCGACGCCCTCGCCGAGCTCAAGGACGAGGGCAAGATCCGGGCCTACGGCGCGAGCGTCGAGTCGATGGACGAGGCGAAGATCTGCCTCGACCACGGCGGCGTGAGCTCGCTGCAGATCATCTTCAACATCTTCCGCCAGAAGCCGGCGGCCGAGTTGTTCGACGCCGCTCAGGCGGCCCGGGTCGGGCTGGTCGTGCGCCTGCCGCTGGCCAGCGGTCTGCTGGCCGGGAAGTACACCCGAGAGAGCCGCTTCGGCCCCGACGATCACCGCAACTACAACCGCGACGGCGCCGCCTTCAACGTCGGCGAGACCTTCGCCGGCCTGCCCTTCGGCAAGGGGGTCGAGCTGGTCGACGAGCTGAAGCCGCTGGTGCCGGAGGGCGTGTCGATGGCAGCCTGGGCGATCCGCTGGTGCCTCGACTTCGAGGCGGTCACCACCGTGATCCCGGGCGCGCGGAACCCGGCACAGGTTCGGTCGAACGTCGCCGCGGCCGACCTTCCCGGGCTGGGTGACGAGGTCCACCGCAGGCTCGCGGAGTTCTACCGGTCGGCGGTCCGGTCCCACATCCGCGGGCCCTACTAGTCCCTGCAAGTCCCGCGCACGGCCGGTTCCCCCTGGTGGCGCGGGCCGGCGCGGGTTTCACGGTCAAATGTCCGGGTTTTTTGCCGACAGCCGGTGCCTGATTTGGCATGGCTGGGCCCAGCCGCCGGCGCGACCGGCGAAACCCCGGCCATTGATCCATGAGAATCCTCTACGCTCCCTCACCGACCGAAACCTCGATGCTCGACACTGCGGGCCTGCGCGACTCCTTCCTGCTTGAGGAGTTGTTCGGCGCCGGCGAAGTGACCCTCGTCTACTCCGACCTCGACCGCGCGATCGTCGGCTCGGCCGTTCCCACCGGCAGCCCGCTCGAGCTCGAGGCCGGCGAGGAGCTCCGCGCCGAGTACTTCTGCGAGCGCCGCGAGCTCGGCGTCCTCAACATCGGCGGCAAGGGCACCGTCACCGTCGACGGCACCGAGCACGAGCTCGACAAGTGCGACATCCTCTACGTCGGCCGTGGCAGCAGGGAGGTCCGCTTCGCCAGCGCCGACGCCGCCAGCCCGGCGGCCTTCTACCTGGTGAGCTACCCCGCCCACAGCGCCTACCCGACCACCAAGGCGACCCCGGCCGACGCCAACCGCGTCGAGCTTGGCAGCCCGGAGGAGTGCAATGAGCGGGCGATCTGCCAGTACATCCACGAGAACGGCATCAAGAGCTGCCAGCTGGTGATGGGCTACACCGAGTTCAAGGCCGGCAGCGTCTGGAACACGATGCCCGCCCACACCCACGAGCGGCGAACCGAGGTCTACTGCTACTTCGACGTCCCGCAGGAACACGCCGTGCTCCACATGATGGGCGAGCCCGACGAGACCCGCCCGCTGTGGGTCCACGACCGCCAGGCCGTGCTTTCGCCGGCGTGGTCGATCCACTGCGGCTGCGGCACCGCTTCCTACCGCTTCTGCTGGGCGATGGGCGGCGAGAACCAGGACTTCACCGACATGGACAAGGTGGAAATCCCCAACCTGCGCTGAACCATGGGCATCCTCTCTTCCTTCGACCTGAGCGGCAGGACCGCGCTGGTGACCGGCTGCAAGCGCGGCATCGGCTTCGCCATGGCCGAGGCGCTCGCCGAGGCGGGCGCGGACATCATCGGCGTGAGCGCCTCGCTCCAGCCGGGCAGCGACATCGAGAAGGCGGTCACCGCGCTCGGCCGGAAGTTCACCGCCCACCAGTGCGACTTTTCCGACCGCGAGGCGGTCAAGGGTTTCGCCGCGGAGGTGCTGTCGGGCCACGGAACGCCGGATATCCTGGTCAACAACGCCGGGACCATCGCCCGGGCACCGGCCGCCGAGCACCCCGACGAGATGTGGTTCGAGGTGATCGAGGTGAACCTCAACGCGCAGTTCCTGCTCAGCCGAGAGATCGGCGCGAAGATGGTCGCGCGCGGTTCCGGCAAGATCATCTTCACCGCCTCGCTGCTGACCTTCCAGGGCGGTATCACCGTGCCCGGCTACGCCGCGTCGAAGGGGGGCATCGGCCAGCTCACCAAGGCCCTCGCCAACGAGTGGGCGTCCAAGGGGGTCAACGTCAACG
Source organism: Verrucomicrobiia bacterium (assembly GCA_030430455.1). Classification (GTDB taxonomy): domain Bacteria; phylum Verrucomicrobiota; class Verrucomicrobiia; order Verrucomicrobiales; family Akkermansiaceae; genus Haloferula. The sequence goes on from JAUIJB010000022.1 coordinate 18,686, forward strand.
CCATCGCCCCGGGCTACATCGCCACCGACAACACCGAGGCCCTGCGCAACGACCCGGTGCGCAGCGAGCAGATCCTCGCCCGCATCCCGGCGGGCCGCTGGGGCGACCCGGCGGACTTCAAGGGGCCGACCGTGTTCCTCGCCTCGGATGCCGCCAGCTACGTCAACGGCGAGGTGCTCGTCGTCGATGGAGGCTGGATGGGCCGATGAGTCGCGGACCCGGCCGGACGAGCCGGGGCGCACTGCGGGTTTGCACCCCATTCTCCCGCCCGCTAGCCTCACCGCCGGGGCCAGTCCGCCCCGTCGTTGCTTGAGTGAGCTCACCAAAATCCTGGCCGCGTCGAGCGCGGAGGGGCGCCCGGTCTCGGGCAACCTGCTGCCGCTCGTCTACGACGAGCTGCGCAGCCTCGCGGCGAGGAAGCTCGCCCGCGAGCGCACCGGCCAGACGCTGCAGGCCACCGCGCTCGTCCACGAGGCCTGGCTGCGGCTCGGCGGCGACGAGGAACAGGACTGGAACGACCGCGCCCATTTCTTCCGCGCCGCCGCCCAGGCGATGCGGCGGATCCTGGTCGACCGGGCGAGGAAGAAGGCCTCGAAGAAGCGCGGCGAGGGGCAGCGGCCGCTCGACCTCGACCAGCTGGACGTCGCGGACACCAGCCAGGATGAGCGGGTCCTGCTGGTCGACGAGGTGCTCGGCCGCCTCGAGAAGGACGACCCGGACTGCGCCCGGATCGTGTCGCTGAAGTTCTTCGGCGGACTCACCAACAAGGAGGTCGCCGCGGCCGAGGGGGTCACCGAGCGGACGATCGAGCGGCAGTGGGCCTATGCCAAGGCGCGCCTGTTCCGGATGATGCGCGATGAGATCTAGCGAGCCGGAGAACCGCGGGAAGTCCGCCACGGCGCCCGGCGCCGAGAGGCTGCTGTTCGAGGCGGCCTCCGTCTTCGAGTCGCGGGACGAACGCGAGGCCTTCCTCGCCTATGCCTGCCGCGACGACCCGGCGATGCGCGAGGCTGTCGGGTCCCTGCTCGGCGTCCGCGGCGAGGCCGATGACTTCTTCGAGTTCGAACCGACCATCGCCCGGGACGAGCGGGACGAGCAGGGCGGCGGGGAGGAGGGCGAGCTGGGCGTCAGTGTCGGTCGCTACCGGCTGATCGAGCGGCTCGGCGCGGGAGGATGCGGCGTGGTCTACCTCGCCGAGCAGCTGGAGCCCGTGAGGCGCAAGGTCGCCCTGAAGATCGTCCGCCTGGGCCTGAACACGAGGGAGGAGGTGGCCGCCCGCTTCGAGGCGGAGGCCCAGGCGCTGGCGTCGCTGAACCACCCCCACATCGCCCGGGTCCTCGATGCCGGCACCAGCAACAACGGCGTGCCCTTCCTCGTGATGGAGCTGGTGGACGGCGAGAGGATCACTGAATACTGTGATTCCCGTCAATTGGACGTCGGCCGGCGACTGGAGCTGTTCCTGAAGGTTTGCCGCGCGATCCAGCACGCCCACCAGCGCAGCGTCGTCCACCGCGACATCAAGCCGTCGAACATCCTCGTCGAGACCCACGAGTCGGTCGCCGTGGTCAAGGTGATCGACTTCGGGATCGCCGGCAGCCGCGGGGCGAGCAGCGGGGAGGGGGAGTTCATGGGGACCCCGGCCTACATGAGCCCGGAGCTCGCCCTCGGCACCGCAACCGTGGACACCCAGTCGGACGTCTACAGCCTCGGGGTGCTGCTGGCCGAGTTGCTCGCCGGTCGGCCACGGCATGTCCCGGAAGGCCTGCTGGACCACGGGATCGATGAGGTGAGGCGGGTGCTGCGCGAGGTCCGGCCCATGGCGCCGTCCGAGACCCTGCGCCTGCTCACCCCCGCTGAGCGCGGCAGGATCGTCGCCGGGCGGGCGATCGCGGAGGACCGGCTCCAGCGCTGGTGCGAGCGCGACTTTGACTGGGTGGTGCGCAAGGCGGTGGATCCCGACCCCTCACGCCGCTATCCGACGATCAACGGCCTGGCGATGGACGTCGAGCGCTGCCTGCGGCAGGAGCCGGTCGTGGCGCGGCCGTCCTCGCGCCGCTACCGGCTCGGCAAGCTGGTCCGCCGCAACCGGGTCGTCTTCGTGGCCGGGGCCATTGCGATCCTCGGGCTGCTGGGCGGCGGCGGCATGGCGACCTTCCTGTTCTTTCGCGAGCGCGAGGCCAAGGCCGAGGTGGAGCGCGCCCTCGCCACCGAGGCCGAGATGCGGGCGCGCTCGGAGAACTGGGCAAGGGTGGCGGAGGCCACCGTCCGCGTCCGTGACGGTGACCTCGAGGGGGCCGACGAGCTGCTCTCGGCGATTCCGCTCGAGAAGACGCCGTCGTCGCTGGAGGCCGTCAGCACCTTCCGCCAGGTGGCCGAGTGGCACCTGGTGGCGGGGCGGATCGACGAGGTCGATTCCCGCTTCCTCGCCATGGCCATCGCACTGGCACGGGTCGACCAGGCCGACAGCGAGGCGGTCTCGCTCAACCTGATCCCCGCGGCCACCGCGGTCTGCCTGTCCCACGACCGCGAGCGCTACGACTGGTTCCGGGAGATGGCGATCGAGCGCTTCGGTGACACCCGCCAGGCGGTCGTGGCGGAGCAGATCGTGAAGGCCTGCCTGTTGCGTCCGGCCGACGAGGCGTTTCTCGCCGACCTGAAGCCGTTGGCCGACCGGGTCGAGCGTGCCCTCGAGGATGAGGACAGCCGGACGGCCGGCGACCCCGACCTGCGCTCGTGGGCCTGCTTCTCGCTCGCCCTGTTCCGCTATCGCGAGGCTGAGCTCGGGGCGGCGGCGGCGTGGGTCGGGCGCTGCCTGACGACCCCGGCGGTGAATCCCACCGTGCCGATTTCGGCACGGATCGTCCTCGGCCTCGTCGCGCGGGAGCAGGGACGGCCGGACGAGGCGGAGGCGCACTTCCGGCGGGCGGTGGAGGAGGCCGACGGGCGCCTCGATCCCCGCGGGTCGCCGGGGTACACCGCCGAGGGCTTCTGGTTCGACTGGGCGAACGTCCGCCTGCTGCTGGAGGAGGCCGGGTATCTGCCCGAGGAGGGCGCGTAGAATCCTGTTGAACAATCCAACAGGCGTCGACACCGAGAGATTGGGGAGAGGAGGATGCGCTTGGAAGTCCCGCGGCGGAAGGCCCGAGCTTGCCGGCTGGTGAAACCCGGCGTGGCGGGATTCGGATCCTGAGTGCCGGAGCGTCAGGAAGTTGCGATCAATGGTCGACTCCCCGGCCAAGGCGATCATGGGGCTGCTTGAGGGCTGCGGCTGGCGAAGCTGAAGAATTTTGCCTTCTTTGTGTCGGGATCCCGCAGCGGGTTGCGCTTCTGCGGATACTGGATGGTCCTGCCTTACCGGGCCAGCCCGCCGAAAACCTGAAACTTCCACATGAAAAACAACCTGATTGTCCCTTGCGCCGCCTTGGCTGCGCTTGTGGCCTCCCCCGCAGCCCATGGTGTGATCTCACTGAACAACGGAGATTTCCAGAATGGTGGCAATGTGACCAATGTTGAGGATGTCCCCGACTGGTTTGATTCGGCGGTCGGCGCCTTCTTCGAGCAAGCGTGGATCACGAGCCATGTTGCACCGAATGGCACGAATGGTGTGATTTTTTCATCCTTCGAGTCAGATGATTTCGGGATGCCAACTTCCAACGTCAACGATGGCGCGTGGATCTATCAAACGATTGGAATCGCGGATGGAGCCCCCGAACTCGAGGTGGGCTTCGACTGGGGAACTCCAACCGACGATGGCGGTGGCCGCAACCTCGGCCTGACGGTGGGAGTCTATGCCTACGATGGAGTGGGCGGGTTTGTCGGAGCCGATGGCACGGACGTTCGTGGTGGTGCGGGGGTCACGCTGCTCGATTCCCAGTCATTTGAGATCCTCTCGACCACGGGTGGGGGGCAGTCCATCAGCGACATGGCGGATCTCGATATCTCGGGAGCAGGCAGCCAAGAGCTCTTCCTTCGCATCAATGGCTACATCGCCGGCAGCACCGAGGCCTGGCCCTGGGTCGACAACGTCACGGTGGATGCGGTTCCCGAGCCCTCGATCGCGCTGCTTGGTGGCCTTGGCCTCTTCGGTCTGATGCGTCGCCGCCGGAGCTGATCGTCTCCCTGATTCCCGATCCTTTCCTCACAGCCGCCGCGGTTCTCCGTGGCGGCTTTTTTCACTGGTTCAAGGACTCGCGTTGGAGAAGTCGCGGCATCCTTCGGTTCCGGTGTCGGGATCCTGCGGCTGTTCGCGCTCCTTGCGATTGGACGACCTGATGGTGGCTGCCCGGAAAGCAACGGATTCCGGTGAGCGAGGTCGGTCAGTTCCACAAGCCCACGACCCATGATGAAGAACCCACTGCTCGCCGGGATCCTCGGCGGATACCTGGCTGCGCTACCCGCGGCACGTGCCCAGCTCGAGATCCTCAACGGCGACTTCGAGTTCGGTGGTGGGGCAAACATCGCGGACGTGGCCGACTGGTTCGACAACAACACCGGCGGCTTCTTCGAGGGCGCCTGGCAGAGCAACTCCCAGTCGTTCAATGGAACCAATCAGGTGATCTTCTCCTCCTTCGAGGCCGATGAATTCGGGGCTCCCACCCCGGACGTCGATGACGGTTGCTACCTCTACCAGGGCATTGGAACCGCTGACGGAGCAAGCGAGCTGAACATCCAGTTCGACTGGGGGTCGCCGACCGACGATGACGTCAACCGGGACCTCGGCGTGACCGTCGGGGTCTACGCCTACGACGGGATCGGTGCCTTCGTCCCGGGTGACGACAGCGACGTTCGTGGCGCCGCGGGGGTCACGCTGCTCGATTCGGTGACCTTCACCAGCGCGGCGGGCACCCGGCCCGCAGGCGGAACCATGTTCGTCGGAACCACGGCGAATCTCAACCTCACCGGTGCCGGCGGCCAGGAGTTGTTCCTGCGCTTCAACGGCTACCTCCCCACCACCACCGAGTCCTGGCCAACCGTCGACAACGTGGTCATTTTGGGTGATGCCCCGGTCTTCGTGACCCAGCCGGAGGACTTCTTTGGAACCGTCGGATCTCCCGTCACGCTGACCGCCACTGCGGCCGCGAATCCCGCCCCGGGCTACCAGTGGGAGTATTCCGAGTTCGGCGGTGATCCCTGGACCGCGATCGAGGGGGAGACATCGGGCACCCTGGTGATCGATTCCGCCACCTTCCTCGACACCGGCTACTACCGGCTGGTCGCCGACAACGGCGTCCGGGCGACCAGCTTCGAGGCCTTTGTCGACATCATCTACCCCGATCCCACCATCACGGCGGAACCGGTGGGCGGTGCCGTCCAGGTCGGCGACAGCGTCACCTTCACCGTCGAGGCCACCGGCCTGGGCAACCTCACCTACCAGTGGTTCAGCCTCGATGGCGGAACCCTCGACGACGGCGGCTCGATCTCCGGTGCCACCACGGCGTCCCTGACGCTGAGCAATGTCCAGCTCGGCGACGCCGACGCTTATTTCTGCGAGGTGATCGACGAGCAGGCGATCGAGGACGGTTATGCGGGCGAGGAGGGCTTCATCGAGACGCAGTCCGCCGTCCTCGAGGTCTTCGAGGCATCGGCGACCCCGCTGCTCAGCTTCGAGCCCTTCAGTGCCTACCCGACGGGTGCGGAGCTTCCGGGGCTCGATCCGGCCATCGAGGGCTACGTGGACGGCTGGGTGGACACCGGGACCGGCGATGCCGAGCCCGCCGTGACCGCCGGGTCGCTGGTCTATGCGGGTGCCGGCTACAACCCGGGCATCGGCGGCAAGGTGGGCAAGGACGCGGACGGGGAAACGCTCGACCTCACCAACAGCGGACGCAGTGAGCGCCTGCTGGCGAACGATCTGCAGGGAACCCCGCTTTCCAACCGGACCCTCTACCTCAGCTGGCTGTTCCGCACCGGCAACGAGAACGCGGCGCCGCTGCCGAACCTCTACCAGACGCTGGCCCTCTACAACGGGGACAGCACCGACGACGCGCTGCGAGCCTTCGACGCGGGCATCGCGGTCGACGAGTTCGGCACCCCCGACTACGCCTTCCGGGTCAACGACACGACCAGCGCCGGGTTCGGCGTCGCCGCCGACAGCGGCACCCACCTCCTGGTCGCGAGGATCGATCTTTCGTCGACCGCCGCCGGCGACAGCGTGACCATGTGGCTCGACCCGGCCCTCGGAGCCGGTGAGCCCGCGGGGGGCACGACCATCGATGGCATCGACCTCGTCTACGACCGGTTGGTCATCTCCGACTACGCGAGTGACTCGTCGGCCTGGGACGAGATCCGCTGGGGGACCAGCTTCGATGCCGTCACCATCGACGGTCCGGAGATCCCGCTGCTGCCCGAGTTCACCCTGCAGCCGACGGATGTCGAGGGACTGGTCGGGGCTGCGCTGCAACTCGCCGGGGTGGCCGACGGCGACCCGGCTCCCGACTACCAGTGGGAATACTCGCCGGATGGGATCGCTGCCTTCGCGACCCTCGACGGTGAGACATCCAGCGACCTCGTGATCGACCCCGCCGCCTACGATGATGCGGGCCACTACCGGGTCGTGGCCTCGAACATCAACGGCTCGATCACCAGCGACGTGGCGGTCGTGACCATGAGCTATCCCGCCCCGATGATCACCCAAAACCTCGAGTCGGTCGTCGTCTACGCCGGCAGCACGGTCGAGTTCACCGTCGAGGCCGACACCCTGGGCAACACCACCTACGAGTGGTACCTCGACGACGGCAACGGCCAGGTGCTCCTGGCCGAGACGACGAACACGCTCACCCTGACCGATGTCCAGGCGGATGACGAGGCGGCCTACTTCGTGGTGATCACCGACGACGCCGGCCTGGCCGACACCGGATCGACCACCACCTCCACCTCGGCCTACGCCAACCTGGAGGTGGTCGACGGGATCATCATCCGTTCCGCGACGACGGCCCCGGTCACCGACGTGGCGGACCAGTATTACCTTCCCGGAAACGTCGAGGAAGCCGATGCGATCGCCGGCAGCGGCACGGCCTCGGCGGACAACGATGGCTCGACCTACGTCGCCTTGGACAGGGCGAGCAAGGGCATGACCTTCACGACGGGGTCCAACCCGGATGGCTACAGCGTCGACTCGGTCACCCTGCAGCACGTCCTGTGGGACACCTTCGTGGAGAACGGCACCTTCTACAACGTCCCGACCGGTGCCACCCTGGCATTCGAGTTCGGCACGATCTCCGCGTCGACCAAGACCCCGATCTACTCCACGGAGGAGGCGGTGCATGCCGGTGCGCCAGTGGCGGGTGCCGCCGACAACGGCAGCGGGAGCTACTTCACCTTCGACCTCTCCAACGCCGGGATCGGCAACTTGGCGCCGAACACGAGCTACTACTTCGAGGTCGCTGCGGCTGCCGGCAGCGGCGTCTACTTCGAGCTGAAGAGCACGGCGGCCGATGGCTGCGCCGGCGGCCAGGCCTTCAGCGGCGACGACGTCGGAGCCATCGATGCGGACAACGCGGTCAACCTGCTGGCGGGCGACTTCGCCTTCCACGTCGACCTGGAGGCGATCGGTGGTGGAAACAACACCTTCGCCAACTGGATCGCGCTCTATCCGGGTGTCGGGGCGTTGGACGGCTTCGATGACGACCCGGACGGCGACGGTCTGGACAATGGCGCCGAGAACTTCCTCGGCACCGCTCCGAGCCAGGCCAATGGCGGTCTTTCCAACCCGGCGGTGAGCGGCGGCACCTTCACCTTCACCCATCCGCAGAACCCGGCACCGGCGAGCGACGTCAGCGCTGCCTACACCTGGTCGCTGGACCTCGACGGTTGGAATGCCGACGGCGCGAGCGAGGCGGGCACGACGGTGAGCTTCGTGCCGAGCCTGAACACCCCGGTGGCTGGGACGACCACCGTCACCGCGACGATCGGCGGGACGCTGCCGGACGCGGTCCAGTTCCGGGTCGAGGTGGACCAGGCCCCCTGACCGGGGAGCTTGATTTTCTTGCTGGGAGCGGCTGCGTCGGACCGGTTGTTGGGTTTTCCGGTACGGCGCAGTCGCCCCTCTCCCGTCACGGCGCGTCGCTGCGGAAAGGCGAGGCGGGCAGGCCGGCCTCGTTGAAGAGGTTGACCTCCGGCACGTTGGCCCAGCCGTAGCGGACGGCCGCAGGCTCGCTGACCCGGGGACTCGAGACCACCACCGTGTCGCCGCGGATCCCGGCCGAGGCGGGGTGGAACTCGCCGTCGTCACCGGCGACGGTGAAGCCCGTCAGCGGGCCGCCCTTGGCCACCAGCCCGCCGCCGACGTGGTCGAAGTGGAGGATGGCCTCGGCGCCGGTGACCTCCATCGAGCGGAACAGGGGACCGGAGTAGGGGATGTCCTCGCCGTAGGCGACCGCGCGGGCGGCGAGGGCGAGGCGCTGGCCGACCGGCGCCTTGGCGGCGGGGTGGATGTCGCGGGCGTCGCCGACGTCGGTGGTCACCGCGAGGGCGGTCCGCGGAGTGCTCCGCACCGTCTGCAGCTGGGCCTCGCGGAGTTCCGGCGTCATCGACTGGTAGGGCGCGATCTGGACGATGAGGAAGGGCAGCTCGGGTTGCTGCCACTGCTTGCGCCAGTCGCCGATCAGGGTGGGCAGGAGGCGGCGGTACTGGGCCGGGTCGTGGTTGTTCGACTCACCCTGGTACCAGATGACGCCCTTGATCGGGAAGGGGGGCAGGGGGGCGATCATGGCGTTGTAGAGGCGGGCCGGGAGGTCGATCGGCCGGCTGGCGCGGCCGGCCAGCGGCTGCTGGCGCAGGTCGACGCCGAGTTTCGCCTTCCACTCGCCGGCCAGCGGCACCGTCGTCCCGCCAGCCTCGAGCCGCAGGACGGAGGGCTCACTGATCCAGCCGCCCTGGCCCTGCGGGTTGAGAATGCGGACGGCGATCACGTTGCGGCCCTCGCGCAGCAGGCCGGCGGGCAGCGGGTAGTCGCGCGGGTCCTGCCAACGCGACTTCGAGCCCACCTCGCGGCCGTTGACCCACACCGTGTCCTCGTCGTCGATCTGGCCGAGGTGGACCATGCCCGCCTCACCAGCCGCCCCGGCCGGCAGCTCGAAGTCGCGGCGGAACCAGAACAGGCCGAGGTCGGTGGACATGCCGAACTCGCTGGCCTTCAGTGGAACCTGAACGTTTTTCCAGGTTTCGTCGGCATGGTCCACGGCCTCCCAGCCGGGCTCGCCGGACCCCGGATCGTGGCGTTCGAACCAGCGGTTCAGGATCGCCCGCGGGTCGCTCCTGCCCTCGAGCAGGTCGAGGGTCTCGCGGAACTCGGGAACCTGCTCACGCAGCGCCCCGGCGCTCGTCCAGGCCTCGGCCCGGGTGCCGCCCCAGGACGAGTGGATGATGCCCAGCGGCACCCCGATCGCCGGCTGCAGGTCGCGGGCGAAGAAGAAGCCGACGGCGGAGAAATCGACCACGCTCTCCGGCGTCGCGACCACCCAGCGCGAGTCGACCTGGTCCAGCGGCTCGCCCGAGTAGGCGCGCGGCACGTTGAACTCGCGGATCAGCGGGAGGTCGGCGGCCGCGGCGGCCTCGCGCCAACCGATGATCTCCGGCTGTGGCGGCCGCGGTCCCAGTTGGCGTTCCATGTTCGACTGGCCGCTGGCGAGCCAGACGTCGCCGACCAGGATGCCCTCGGCCTCGACCCGGCGGTTGCCGCGGGCGACCAGGGTGGCCGGCTCGGCGCTGGCCTCGAGCGGGTCGAGGACGACCTCCCAGCGGCCCTCGTCGTCGGCCTGCGTGGTCTTCGACTGGCCGGCGAACTCGACGGTGACCTCGTCGCCGGTCGCGCTGCGTCCCCACACCGGCAGGGGAACCCCGCGCGGCAGCACGGCGTGGTCGCCGAACAGGTCGTGGAGGCGGACCAGGGTCTCGCCGGGTTCGGCCGAGCCGCTCAGGGCGGTGGCCACCGTGCGGGCCATCGCCGCGTAGCCTTCGCCATTCGGGTGGACCCGGTCCGGGATCAGCTCGGGACGGTCCGCAAGCGGGGCGTGGAGGTCGATGAGCTCGAGCCCGAGCTCGGCGGCGAGGCGCTCGACGATCGCCGAGGCCTCGAGCGCGACTTCCTCGGTGATGCCGAAGTTGCCCTCGCCGACGACGGGAATCAGGCGGCAAAGATGGATCGCGGGTTCGGAGGGAAGCTTGCGGAAGGTTTCGACGAGGTCGCGGTAGTCGCCGGCGAACTCGTCCTTGTGGCGCCAGTTGTGCGGCTTGGTGTCGTTGGCGCCGAGCAGGATGACCACCGCATCCGGCGCGAAGGCCTGCGCCTCGCGGAAGGCGGACTCCTGCCAGTAGGGGCGGTCGCCCTTGCGCAGCAGGGTGCGGCCGCTGACGCCGAAGTTGCGCACCTGCCAGTTGTCACCGAGGCATTGCTGCAGCTGGGCGGGGTAGTCGCTGCCGTTGCGCCCGCCCTCGGTGATGCTGTCGCCGACGCAGGCGACCCGGATCGGTTCGGAGAACTCCCGGGGGTCGATCGGCTTGGTCGGCTTGGTCGGCTCGGCAAGGAGCGGCAGCGCGGCGGTGAGGAACAGGAGCAGGCGGATCATGGGTGGACGGTTCTAGGCGGGGAAGGGGTCCGCGAAAAGCGAGGATTCGAGGGCGGCATGGATTCGCGCCCGCTGCGGCGGTCGGTCCGGGCCCGCTCCGGTCGGGCCGGTCAAGCGATGCGCAGGAAATGAGGACCCGGGGGCATCGCCTGGCCGCGACCTCCGCTAGGAAGGTAGTGGGCGGGGATGCCGCGACGCCGTGATGACGGAGACCAGCCAGGAAGCGTGGTACCGGGTGCCTCCGGGTGAGGCGCTCGAGCGCCTGGGGTCGAGCCTCGACGGACTGCCCGGCGAGGTCGCCCGCGCGCGGCTCGAGGCCGACGGGCCCAACGAGTTGGCCGTCTCCAGGCCCAGCAGCCTGAAGCGGCTGCTCCGCCAGTTCCACAACGCCCTCGTCTACATCCTGCTGCTGGCGATTCTCCTGACCGGCGGGCTGGGGATGTGGACCGACATGTGGGTGATCGTCGCGGTGGTGGTCCTCAACGTGGCGATCGGCTTCCTCCAGGAGGGCAAGGCGGAGTCCGCGCTCGAGGCCCTCAAGAAGACCCTGGTCGAGAAGTGCACGATCCTGCGCGACGGCGAGGCGGTCGTCGTCCCGGCGCGCGAGCTGGTGGCCGGCGAGGTCGTCCAGCTTTCCGAGGGCGACCGCGTCCCCGCCGACCTGCGGATCCTCCGCGCCAGCGACCTGCACGTCGACGAGAGCGCGTTGACCGGCGAGTCGGTTCCGGTGCGCAAGGACAAGGCCGTGGTCGACCGCCCCGACCTCCCGCCGGGCGACCAGCACGGCATGGCCTTCAGCGGCACCTTCGTGACCCGCGGGAACGGCCTCGGCCTGGTCGTCGCCACGGCGGAGCGCAGCGAGATCGGCAAGATCGCGGCGCTGATGAAGCAGACCAGGGAGATGCTGAGCCCGCTGCAGGTCAAGATCGCCGACTTCACCCGCACGCTCATCCTCGCCATCCTCGGGGTGGGCGTCGTCAACTTCCTCCTCGGAATGGGCGTCGGCTACGACCTGCCCTACAACTTCCTCGGCTCGGTCTCGCTGATCGTGGCGGCTATCCCCGAGATGCTGCCGATGATCGTCACCGGCATCCTCGCCCTCGCCGCCACCCGCATGGCCAAGCGCAACGCCCTGATCCGGCGGCTTCCCGCGGCGGAGACGCTGGGATGCACCACGGTGATCTGCTCGGACAAGACCGGCACGCTGACCCGCAACGAGATGACGGTGCAGCGGATCCTCTGCGCCGACGGGCTCTTCGGCGTTCACGGCGTCGGCTACGACCCGGTCGGGAGCATCTTCGACCCGTCGGACGGCGCCGGGCGCGCGGTGGATCCCGCCGCGGAGACCCCGGCGCTGCACGAGACCCTGCGCGTCGGGATGTTGTGCAACAACGCCCGGCTCCTCAAGGAGGGCGCGCGGCACTTCATCGTCGGGGACCCGACCGAGGGCGCCCTGATCGTCGCCGCCGCCAAGGCCGGCATCCACGACGCGTGCCGCCGGATCGAGGAGATTCCGTTCAACTCGGAGAGCCGCTACATGGCGACCCTGCACGCCGGGGAAGCCGACAACTTCATCTGCGTGAAGGGATCCCCCGAGCAGGTCCTCGAACTCTGCCACGACCAGCTCACCCGGCAGGGGCGGGTGCCGGTGGAGCGGGAACGCCTGCTCGAGGAAGCGGCCCGGCTCGCCGGTGACGCCCTGCGCCTCCTCGCGATGGCGGTCCGGCGGGTCCCCCGGGACCACCGCCTGCTCACCGACGACGACCTCCACGGCCTCACCTTCCTGGGCATCCAGGGCATGATCGACCCGCCGCGCCCGGAGGCGATCGAGGCGATCCGCGAGTGCCGGGCCGCCGGGATCCGGCCGATCATGATCACCGGGGATCACGCCGTGACGGCAGCCGCCGTGGCGCGCCAGCTCGGCATCGGGGTCGGTGGGGACCGGCCGGCCATCGCCGGCGAGGAACTGGCCCGCATGAGCGATGACGAACTGCGCGACAAGGTCGGCCGCGTCTCGGTCTTCGCGCGGGTCGCTCCCGAGCACAAGCTGCGCATCGCCCAGCAGCTCCAGCAGCGCGGCGAGATCGTGGCGATGACCGGCGACGGGGTGAACGACGCGCCCGCGCTCAAGGCGGCCAACATCGGCGTCGCGATGGGAATCACCGGGACCGAGGTCAGCAAGGAGGCGGCCGACATGGTGCTGACCGACGACAACTTCGCCAGCGTCGTCGGCGCGGTGGAGGAGGGCCGCCACGGCTGGAAGAACCTGCAGAAGGCGATCCTCTACACCCTGCCGACCAACGGCGGTCAGGCCTTCCTGGTCATTGGCGCGGTGCTGATGGCCTCGTTCATCCCGATCTTCCAGGCCCGGCTCACCCTCGAGCCGGTGATGATCCTGTGGATCAACCTCTTCGACTCGGTGTTCCTGACCATGCCGTTGATGATGGAGGCCAAGGAGCGCGACCTCCTGCGCGGACCGCCGCGGAGCAGCCGCGAGAGGCTGGCCAACGCGCTGCTGCTGGGGCGGGTGGTGGTGATCGGCCTGGCGATCGCGATCCCGGGCTTCTGGATCTACCACCACTTCGGGGCGCCGGCCGTGGCGGACGACGGGACGGTCCTCGACGACCTGCTCCTCACCCAGGCCCAGACGGCGGCGTTCTGGGCGGTGCTGATGGTCCACTTCGGCTTCGTCATGAGCGCGCGCTCGATCCACCGGTCGGCCTTCACCTTCAGCCCCTTCGGCAACCGCTGGCTGCTTGCCGGGATCGCCGCCAGCGTCCTGCTGCGGCTGGTCCCGAGCTGCGTCCCGGCCGTCGCCACCGCCTTCCGGACCGCCAACTTCCCCGTCGAGTGGTGGCTCTGGATCCTGCCCTGCCTGCTGCCCGGGTTCCTCGCGCTGGAGGCGGAGAAGCTGGTGCGGAGCAGGTGGCGGGCGCGGTCGGCGTAGGGAAGGGGGCGCCGGCCGCTCCGGGCCGCATCAGCGGGTCCCGAGCGAGCTGTCGAGGCTCACGCTTGCGCCCTTCGCGATGTCGAGCTCGACGACCTTCTCGCCGCAGCGGACGCGGCAGGGCCGGCCGTTGAGCGAGCGGATGGTGGCCCCGGCCAGCGCGCCGTCGCGCCACTCGATGTCGAGCTCGAAGCCGCCGCGGGCACGCAACCCGCTGACGCTGCCCGCCGGCCAGGCCGAGGGCAGGGCGGGAAGCAGCTCGATCACGCCGCCCTGGCTCTGCATGAGCATCTCGGCGATGCCCGAGGTGCCGCCGAAGTTGCCGTCGATCTGGAACGGCGGGTGGGCGTCGAAGAGGTTGGGGTAGGTGCGCGAGGGGTCGAGCAGGGCCTTGATGATGCGGAAAGTACGATCTCCATCGTGGAGGTGCGCCCAGCAGTTGATCCGCCAGCCGATCGCCCAGCCGGTCGAGATGTCGCCGCGGGTGTCGAGCGACTTCGCCGCGGCCGCGGCGAGCTCGGGCGTGCGGCGCGGGTCGATCTGGTCGCTGGGGAACAGCGCGTAGAGGTGGGAGATGTGGCGGTGCTCCGGGTCGGGCGCGTCGGCGTCCCAGTCCTCGAGCCACTCCTGGAGCTGGCCCTGCGCGCCGATCTTGAGCGGGGCGAGTTTCTTTCGGGCGGCGAGAAGTTCTTCCCGGAATTCCGCGTCTCTGCCGAGGATCCTGCCTGCTTCCGCGGTCTGCCCGAAGAGGTCGCGCAGGATGCTCATGTCCATCGACGGGCCGGCACACAGGCTGGTGCCGTAGGGGTGGGAGTTCTCGGGCGAGTTCGTCGGCACGGTGACCAGCCAGCCGTGCTCGGGGTGCTCGACCAGGGTGTCGAGGAAGAACTCGCAGGCTCCCTTGATGACGGGATAGACCTTGGCGAGGTAGTCCTCCTCGAGCGTGAAGAGGTAGTGTTCCCACAGGTGGGTGCACAGCCAGGCGCCGCCGAGCGGCCACATGCCGTACTGCGCGCCATCGATCGGCTGGGTGCTGCGCCAGATGTCGGTGTTGTGGTGGCAGACCCAGCCCTCGGCGCCGTAGTAGCTCTCGGCCGTCTTCCGGCCGGTCTCGGCGATTTCCATGACCAGGCGGGTGAGCGGCTCGGTGAGCTCGGAGAGGTTGGTGGTCTCCGCCGGCCAGTAGTTCATCTCGGCGTTGATGTTGATCGTGTACTTGCAGTCCCACGGCGGGGTGATCTCCTCGTTCCAGATCCCCTGCAGGTTGGCCGGCTGGGTGCCGGGGCGCGAGCTGCTGATCAGCAGGTAGCGGCCGAACTGGAAGTAGAGCGCCGGCAGCGAGGGGTCTTGCTTGCCCGCGGCGAAGTCGACCAGGCGCTGGTCGGTCGGCTTGTCCGCCTGGGCGTTGCGGCCGAGGTCGATGCCGACCCGGCGGAACAGTCTCCGGTGCTCGGCGACGTGGGCGCTCCTGAGGGCCTCGTGGCCCTTGCCGGCGGCCGCGGCGAGGTGCTTCGCGGGACCCTCCGACGGGTCGCCGGAAATGTCGTCATAGCGCCGGAACGAGGTGCCGGCATCGATCAGGATCATGGCGGAGTCGGCACCGCTGAGGGTGAGGGTGCCGCCGTCCGCCCGAAGCTCGCCGCCCTGGTGGACCACCCGCGCGCGGCAGTCGAAGCGGACCCGGCTCGGCAGGTCGTTGCGGCCCTTCGATCCGCTCCCGGTCATGGTGACGGTGTCGCCGGTGGCCGTCGTCTTCGACGACTCGTGGGGCGAGTCGAGCGTGGCGGAGAAGCCGACCTTGCCCGGCTGGTCGGCGTCGAGGCGGATCACGATCACCTGGTCGACCGGGCTCGAGAACATCTCGCGGGTGAAGCCGACGCCATCGACGCGGTAGCTCACGGTGGCGATGGCGGTGTCGAGGTCGAGGTCGCGGCGGTAGTCCTCGACGTCGCTGTCACCGTGGGAGAACCCGAGCCGCAGGTCGCCGACCGTCTGGTAGGGCGACTGGCGGATCGGTTGTCCCATCATCTTCTCCTCGACGAGCTCGTGGGCCTCCTCGTATTCGCCGGCGAGGATCAGCTCGCGCACCTTCGGCAGGGCCTCGCGGGCGGTCGGGTTGGTCGGCGTGTTCGGGCTGCCGCCCCACATGGTGTCCTCGTTGAGCTGCAGGCGTTCCCGGTCGACGCCACCGAAGACCATCGCGCCGAGCCGGCCGTTGCCGAGGGCGAGGGCCTCGGTCCACTCCGCGGCGGGTTCGTCGTACCACAGCGTGAGGGAATCGTCGGCGTACAGGGTGGCGAGGGTGGCGGCGAGCGCGAACAGGCGGGTGGGGTGCATCATCTGGCTGGTGAGGAGAGCGGGGATCAGGCCTTTCCGTAAAGCGGGCCGTAGTTGGCGCAAGCACGAAAGTCGGCGCCCTCGGGGTCGGCGGTGCCGAAGGAGCGCCATGCGCTCGGCCGGAACACGCGGTCGTCGGCGACGTTGTGCATGTAGACCGGAATGCGCAGCATCGAGGCGAGGGTCAGGTAGAGGTGGCCGACGTGGCCGGCGGTCATCACGCAGTGGTTGGCGCCCCAGTGGTTCATCACCTCGTAGGTGTTGCGGAAGGCGCCCGCGCCGGTGAGGACCGGCGCGAACCAGGTGGTCGGCCAGGTCGGGTTGGTGCGCTGGTCGAGCGCGTCGTGGACCTCGCCGGGGAGCTCCACGGTGTGGCCCTCGGCGACCTGCAGCGCCGGGCCGAGGCCGTCGACCAGGTTGAGGCGGATCATGGTGGCGGGCATGCCCCCCTTGGTGCGGAAGCGGGTGCTCCAGCCGCCGCCGGGGAAGTACTCGGTCATCGAGGGATGCCAGGTGGTCGCCTTCAGGCAGGCATCGACCTCCTCGTCGCTGATCTCCCAGAAGGGCTTCATCGCCGGCCGGCCGTCGGCGTCCGTCTGCTCGCCGGTGCCGTCGAGCGCCGCGGGCCCGGAGTTGATCAGGTGCAGGATGCCGTCGCCGACCAGCGGGTGCTCGAGCGCCTGGCCGCTGGCTTGCCGGATGGCATCGAGGCTCCAGTAGGTCCTCAGGTCGGCAAAGATCTGCGCGCTGTTGGTGAGCAGCCAGCCGAACAGCATGCCGGCGCCGTTGAGGGCATCGTTCTCGGTCGCGACGATGTGGGGGGCGCGCTTGCCGTTCCAATCGAAGGATGAGTTGAGGATGGCCTCGAGGAAGTCGCCGTTGGGAAAGTGGTCGGTCCACTGGCGCTGGCCCTGGAAGCCGGCGGCGATCGCATGGTGGCCGTGAGCCTGCTCGCCGAGGCCCATCTCCGCGAGCTTGGGATTGCCGACCATCAGGTCGCGGGCGATCAGCGCCATCTTCACGCTGTCCTCCCACTCGGCGTCGAGCTGCGCGCGCGGGCGGATCGACTCCGGCGAGTTGTAGTCCTCGCCCTCGGGGCAGTTCGCCTTCACCCAGGCGAGGGCCTTGTCGTATTCCTCGGCATCATACTGGCCCTTGTTCATGCGGCCGATGAACTCGCTCATGTCGATGGCCTCGACGCGCATGCCGAACCATTTCTCCCACAGCGCCTGGTCGACGACCGAGCCGGCGATGCCCATCGAGGTGCCGCCCATCGAGAGGCACGCCTTGCCGCGCATCAGGGCGACGGCGAGCCCGCAGCGGGCGAAGTTGAGCAGCTTGTCGCGGACATCGCCGGGGATGGCGGTGTCGTCGGCGGCCTGCACGTCGCGGCCGTAGATCCCGAAGGCCGGCAGCCCCTTCTGGGTGTGGCCGGCGAGCACCGCGGCGAGGTAGACCGCACCGGGCCGCTCGGTGCCGTTGAATCCCCACACCGCCTTCGGCGTGTGCGGGTCCATGTCCATGGTCTCCGAGCCGTAGCACCAGCAGGGGGTCACGGTGAGCGACACGCCGACGCCCTCGCGGGCGAACTTCTCGGCGCAGTCGGCGGCCTCCTTGACGCCGCCGATGCAGTGGTCGGCGATGACGCATTCGACCGGCGAGCCGTCGGGGTAGCGCAGCTCGGCGGCGAAGAGCTCGGCGACCGAGCGGGCCTGCTGCATCGTGCGCTCCTCGAGCGACTCGCGGACGCCGCCGAGGCGACCGTCGATGGCCGGGCGGATGCCGATCCTCGGGAATGAAGTGAAGACGTGGCGGGACATGGGCGATGGCTGGTTGAGAAATGGGGAAGTGGCGTCAGTCGACCGGGGTGACGCCCTTCTTGAGGAGGATGTTGCCGTACTTGGCGAGCTCGCCGGTCATCACGACGGCGAAGGCCAGGCTGGCCCGCTCGTAGAAGGCGAAGCGGTCGATGCGGGTGATGGCGGGGGCCTCGGGGGCGTGCTGCCCGATCGCCGCACGGTAGCTCTCTTCGACCCCGGGATCGAGCACATCACCCTCGACCGCCGCCATCATCACCAGCGGGTCGGGGACGTAGGCGTCGAGCTCGAGCAGCGGCAGGATCGCGCCGAGCAGTGGCGCGATCGACAGGCCGTCGGCGCGCAGCACCCGCGGGTTCATGCTTTCACCGGGGAAATGGGCGTCGGCGAGCACGATCTCATCGCCGTGTCCCATGCGGTGGAGCGTGGCGAGGAGCTCGGGCGAGAGCAGCGGTGAGATTCCCTTGAGCATGGTGGATGGGGGTTCGGCGGGCCGGGTCGCGCCGGGTCATGCCGGGTCATGCCGGGCTTTCCAGCCCCTGCGGCGGCTCCTTGCCCTGGTGCTCGTCCTCGACCCGGCGGCTGGCGGCCGCGAAGAAGGCGATGACCACGAAGCAGACGAGCGGGACCAGGTAGGACAGCGAGGCTCCCCAGGCATCGACCAGGAAACCCTGCGCCGGCGTGATCAGCGCGCCGCCGAGGATCGCCATGATCAGGCCGGACGATCCCAGCTTGGTGTCCACGCCGAGGCCCTGGCAGCCGAGGCCGAAGATGGTCGGGAACATCAGCGACATGAAGACCGAGATGCCGACCAGCGAGTAGACGCCGACGATGCCGCCGACGAAGACGACCGAGAGCGTGCAGAGGCCCGCCCCGATGGCGGCCACCAGCAGCAGGGTCGAGGCCTTGAAGGACTTCATCAGGCCGGTGAACACCCAGCGCGAGACGCCGAACAGGACGAGGGCCACGGTGTGGTACTGCAGCGTCTCCTCCTGAGTGACCTGGAGCTGGTCCGGGATGTAGAAGTTGGTGTAGGTCCACACGGCGATCTGGGCCCCGACGTAGAAGAACTGGGCGACGACCGAGAACAGGTAGTGGCGGTTGCGCAGCAGGCGCCCGGCGGTTTCGGCGAAGTGCGCCTTGTGGTCGTGCTCGGCGGTCCGGGGCATCTTCGTGAGGGCGATCAGGATCCACACGATGACCAGGCAGGCGGCGATCGAGAGGTAGGGGAAGACGACGATGTTGAGGGCCTCGGCCTTGCCGCCCTCCTCGATGACGATGGCGCCGCTGTCGTCCTGGGGCAGCTTGGCCATGATGAGCATCTGGGCGAGCATGATGCCGACCACGTTGCCGATCGGGTTGAAGGCCTGGGCGAGGTTGAGGCGCCGGGTGGCGGTGGCCTCCGGGCCCATCGCCAGCACGAAGGGGTTGGCGTTGGTCTCGAGGATGCCCAGGCCGCAGGCCAGGACGTAGTAGGACAGGCAGAAGAACAGGAAGCGTTCCTCGAGCATCGACGGGTAGAGCAGGATGCAGCCCAGCGCGTACAAGCCGAGCCCGACGAGCACGCCGACCTTGTAGGAGTACTTGCGGGCGATGATGGCGCCGGGCAGGGCCATGCAGAAGTAGCCGCCGTAGAAGGCGAACTGGATGAGGGATGCCTGGAAGGTGGTGAGGTCGCCGAAGATCTCCTTGAAGACGCGCACCAGCGGGTCGGTGATGTTGTTGGCGATGCCCCACCACATGAAGCAGCTGGCGAGCAGCACGAAGGGCAGCAGCATGCCGCCGGGGAGCAGGGAGGCCTTCGCCTCGCGGTTGGCGTGACTCATGGGTTTCGGGTGTGGAGGTTGTTGCGGGCCTTGAGCATGGTCTTGATGACGCCCGTTCCGCGCTTCGTCCATGCTGGAAACGCCGCGGCCACGTCATCGACCCGCCCCGGCGGCGACCCGGGGATTCCTAACACCTTTTCGCGAATCCGGCGTCTCCAAGCGTGTCAACGCCGCGGGGCCGGGTCGCATTGGCTGGCGGCGGGCGGCCCGCTCCGCTATCGCTGGCAGCCATGGGAGTCACGGCCATGCTCGTCCGGCGCTTCAGCCGGCTGCTGAACCAGCCCTGGCGGCCGGCGCAGGGCGGCTGTGACCGCCGGGAACTCGGCGAGCTCGGCGAGCGGGTCGCCCGCGACTGGCTGCGCTCGCGGCGGGTGAAGGTGCTCTACCGGAATTTCCGCGCGCCGGGTGGCGGCGAGGTCGACATCGTCGCCCGCGAGGGCCGGGTGCTGCTGTTCGTCGAGGTCAAGACCCGCCGCGAGGGCGGCCGCGGCAGGCCGCTGGATGCGGTCGATGCCGCCAAGCAGCGCCTGATCGAGCGGGGTGCCCGCGAGTGGCTGCGCCTGCTCGGCCGCAGGGACCTGCCGTGGCGCTTCGACGTGATCGAGGTGGTGCTGGCCGAGGGCGAGCCGCCGCGCGTGCACCGGGTGGAGAACGCCTTCTAGTTCTGCTGCGGGTCCTCCGGGGCCTCGGCGAGGATGCGGTGGTAGGGCGAGAGTTCGCGCAGGATGTCCGACCAGAGCTCGCGCTCGAGCGGCGCCCCGAGGATGTCGGCAGAGGGCGAGACGGGGATCCACGAGTCGCGGCGCAGTTCCTTCTCGAGCTGCCCGGCCGACCAGCCGGAGTAGCCGACGAAGGCGCGCACCAGGGTGCCCGGCTCGCCATGCTGCTTGGCCGCCTCGACCGTGGGGATGCGGAACTCGCACTGCAGCCCGTCGAGCGGGTCCCAGTGGAAGGCGGCGAAGGTGAGGTGGTCGGAGGAGACCGGCCCGCCGAGGTGCACCGGGAGGTCGGCGATGGCCTCGAAGTCGGGCCCGGGCAGCAGGTCGCCGACGGATTTCCCGATCGGGTGGTTGAGGATCAGCCCCATGGCACCGTCGGCGGCGCTGTGGTTCGCCAGCAGGATGACCGAGCGGTCGAAGACCCCGTCGCGCAGGGTGGGCGCGGCGAGGAGCAGCCGGCCTTGCAGTTCGATCGGGGTGTCCGAGGGCGAGTTGGTCATCGATCCTCCATGAGAATAGCGGATCCCCGGCATTTCGCCAGCGGGAAGGCGGGCGGCCGGGAAGGCTTGGTCGGGGCGCCTTCGCGGCCTATTCTCCCGCCGCCGCGCCGGGAAATGACTCGACCGCCGCGGTGGCATCACCCAAAGGAGCCCCCCGATGTTCATCGACCACATCCGCATCTACGCCCGCGCCGGGGACGGCGGCAATGGCCACGTGTCGTTCCGGCGGGAGAAGTTCGTCCCGCGCGGCGGCCCGGATGGCGGCGACGGTGGCAACGGCGGCAAGGTGATCCTGCGCGTCGATCCCTCGACCGACAACCTGCGCGAGTACCACTACGACCCGAAGCTCATCGCCAAGGACGGCGCGCCGGGGCTGCAGTGGAAGCGCACCGGCAAGACCGGCGGCGACCGGATCGGCCGGGTCCCGCCCGGGACGGTGGTCTACCGCTGCCCGGCCGAGAACGTCCAGGAAGCCGTGAAGATGGAGCGCAGCGAGGAGGGCATCGACCTCGAGCCGGTCGCCGACCTGACCGAGGAGGGCCAGGAGTTCGTCCTCTGCGAGGGCGGCATCGGCGGCAAGGGCAACGTCCACTTCAAGTCGTCGACCAACCAGTCGCCGACCGAGGCGACGCCGGGGACCGAGGGCGACCGCGGGGTGTTCTACCTCGAGCTTCGCCGCATCGCCGATGCCGGCCTGGTCGGTTTTCCCAACGCCGGCAAGTCGACCCTGATCAGCAAGCTCTCGCACGCCCACCCGAAGGTCGCCAACTACCCCTTCACGACGCTCCAGCCGGTGGTTGGGGTGGTCGAGTTCCCCGGCTTCCGCCGCTGCACGGTGGCCGACATCCCGGGGCTCATCGAGGGAGCCCACGAGAACCGCGGCCTCGGCCACGAGTTCCTGCGCCACATCACCCGCTGCCGCCTGCTGCTGTTCGTCGTCGACATCGCCGGCAGCGAGATGCGCGACCCGATCCGCGACCTCGAGATCCTGCGCACCGAGATCAAGGAGTACGACGAGGAGCTCGCCCGCTTCCCGTGGATGGTGGTGGCCAACAAGATGGACCTCGAGGGTGCCGCCGGGAAGCTCGAGCAGCTCGAGCAGCGCTTCCCGAAGGTGCGCGTGCTGCCGATCTCCGCCGAGACCGGCGAGGGGCTCGATGCCCTGCGGCTGATGCTCGACGACGAGGTCGGCTACCGGGTGTGAGGGTTTTCAACCGCCGATGAACGCGGATGAACACGGATGAAGAACTGGTATTCGTTTACGGCACGCTGAGGAGCGGGGCCTCGAATGCCTTCCGCATGGAGGGCGGCGAGCGGGTCTCGGCCGCCCGGGTGCGCGGCAGGCTCTACTGGATCGACTGGTATCCGGGCCTGGTGCTCTCCGACGGGGACGCGGGGGACTCGGGGGACGAATGGGTCCACGGCGAGGTCTGGCGGGTGTCAGCGGAAATGCTCGCGAGGCTGGATGAATTCGAGGGTGCGTCGACGGAGGATGATCCCGATGCCGAGTACCGGCGCGTCCGGGCGACGGCCGAGGAGGCCGGGTCGGGCCGGAGCTTCCAGCCGTGGGTGTGGGAATGGCGGGGGATCCTCGACGAGCAGCGCCGGATCCCGTCGGGCGACTGGATGGAAGTCGAGGGCTAGTGCGGACCGCGCGACTCCAGTCGCGCGCGAGTCACCCTTGCGCTCCTCCTCCACATCTCTCAGCCGACCAAAGTCGGCGCTCCGGCCGGACCGCGGGCTTCAACCCGCCTCGAATCGCCCTTTTACCCCGCCTCGAAACCTCCTGGCCGACTGATCCGCCGCGGTGGGCGGCGCTCCAATTCCTTGCTCGTCCCTTGTCCACCGCCCGTGCCGAAGAATCGAGAACGAGAACGAGAACGAGAACGACGACGGGGACGATTCTTTCCCCTCGCTACCGGCTATCCGCTGCCATCGCCGATCCCATCCGCGCGTAGAGCTCGGTCTGCTTGGCCGAGTGCTCGAGCAGGTCCCCGGCCAGGGTGACGGCGCCCGGCTCGAACAGGGTGATCGTCGACGAGCCGCCGAAGGCGAAGTAGCCCTTCTCGTCGCCCTTGTTCACCCGCTCCCCGGAGCGGAATGTCTGGCGGATCGAGCCGACGCAGGTCGCGCCGATCTCCAGGCACAGGACGAGCCCGTGGCCGCCGGTCTCGAGCCGGGTGAGCATGCGCTTGTTCTCCCACAGGTAGGCGAGCCGCCGGCGCAGCGCGATGGGGGAGACGGAGTAGAGGGGGCCGTCGATCAGGCGGGCCTCGCCGGGCATGCCGTCGCAGGGGAAGTGGAAGCGGTGGTAGTCGACCGGGCACAGCCGCGAGAGCACCAGCGCGCCGTCGGCGAAGCGCGCGGCGAGGTCGTCGTCGCCGAGCAGCCGGCCGAGGTCGAAGCGCTGGCCCTTGACGAAGACCGAGTCGATCTCCGAGGCCCGCGCGAAGCCGAGGTGGCGGCCGTCGGCGGGGAAGACCGCGGCGGCCTCCGGGTCGACCGGGCGGGCGCCGGGCCTGAGCTTGCGGAAAAAGAACTCGTTGAAGCTGGCGAAGCTCTCCGGCGGGTCGGCGAACTCCGCGGGGTCGAGGCCGTAGTCGCGGATGAAGGGGGCGACCCTGGCCGCCGAGGCCGGCTGGTCCATGCGGCGGCCGTACCAGCGCGAGAAGGCGGCACGCTTGACGAAGCCGTGCAGCGGCAGCGCGCCGAGCGGATTGGCGTAGGCAAAGCGCAGGAAGCCCTCGCCATAGACCTCCTCGGTCTCCATCTCGCCGCGGTGGCGGTTGAAGTAGCGAATCCGCTCCACGGCCTGACCATGGCGCCCCGCGGCAGGGGGTGAAATCGGGAAATTCACGATTCGGCGGGAATCCATGGACGGTCGGCGATCCGATCCACCCTTGCGCGGTGGGGAAAGGAAGGCTATCGGGCGGCGATGAATCGCTTCGCCCTGCTTCCCTGCCTGGTCGCCCTGCTGGCGGCGGGCTGCCGCGAGCCGGCCGAGGTGAGCGTCGCCGAGACCCGGCCGCTGACGATGCGGGAGCGGGACCTCGTCGCCGGCGCCGGCAGCCGCGAGCGTTTCGAGGAGCCGACCTCGATCGTGCCCGGCGTGCACCCCGACGGCTGGGAGCGCCTGCCGGGGACCCAGTTCCGCATCCTCAACTACCAGTTCGGCCGCGACCGCACCGGCGAGGTGGCGGTCGGCGTCTCCCAGGGCGGCCTGCTCGGCAATGTCAACCGCTGGCTCGGCCAGTTCGGCGCGGCGCCGCTGGACGCCGCCGGGGTCGAGGGGCTCGACCAGCTGGTGCTGCTCGACGCGCCGGCGCGCTGGGTCGTCGCCGAGGGCGAGTTCGCCGGTGGGATGGGCCAGGAGGCGCGCAGCGAATGGGGGCTGGCCGGGGTGGTTTCCGACCGCGGCGGGCAGATCGTGACGGTCAAGATGACCGGTCCGGCCGACGAGGTCCGGGCGCAGCACGGCGCGCTGCGCGAGTTCATCGCCGGCTTGCGACCCAGTCGACAGGCAGGGCAGGGAGGACAGTCGGGACAGGGAGGACAGGGGAGCCAGGGGAACCAATGAGCAACCGACAAAAGCCCCCCGCGAATCGCGTGATCGGCTTCATCTCCGGGATGGGGCTGGCCACCGTGCTGATCCTGCTGCTGATGCTGCTCACCTGGCTGGCGACGCTCGAGCAGGTCGCCTTCGGCCTGTTCCCGACGCTGCGGAAATACTTCGATTTCCGCGAGCTGTGGGTCTTCCCTGATGCTGGTGCCTTCAACGAGGAATGGGTCGGCCGGCGCCTGCCGCCGCTGCCCGGCGGCTACTGGGTCTGCGTGCTGCTGCTGGTCAACATGACGCTCGGCGGCCTGATCCGGCTGCGCAAGCGCTGGCGCAACATCGGCGTGCTGCTCGCCCACTTCGGCATCCTCTTCATGATCGTCGCCGGCGGGGTGGCGCAGTGGAAGGAGGAGCGCGGGGTGATGGTGCTGAAGGAGGGCGAGACCGCCGACTGGGCCCGCTCGCTGATCGATCCGGCGATCGAGATCTTCGAGTTCGTCGACGGCGAGCCGACGGGCGAGGTCCACGTGATCCGCTCGCCCTATTTCGACGACCTCAAGGGCGAGCGGCGCCGCAAGGTCGACCTCGAGGGCCTGCCCTTCGCCATCGAGCTGCAGGGCTACCAGGCCAACGCGCGCCCGGTCTCGGCGAAGTCGCGCGCCCCCGCGCAGGGCCAGCCGGTGGTCGACGGGTTCTTCCTGCTCGGCCTGCCGTCGGAGACCCAGACCGAGCGCGACCTGCCCGGCTGCTACGCCCGGATCGTCGCCGACGGCACGCCCGGCGAACCCTTCATCCTCGCGGTGGCCTCGTACCAGCCGATGACCGTCGAGGCCGGCGGCCGCCGCT
Organism: Verrucomicrobiia bacterium; assembly: GCA_030430455.1. Taxonomy (GTDB): domain Bacteria; phylum Verrucomicrobiota; class Verrucomicrobiia; order Verrucomicrobiales; family Akkermansiaceae; genus Haloferula. Next base: position 43,799 of record JAUIJB010000022.1, read on the forward strand.
TCGGCATCCAGATGGTCAAGCAGACCTGGCCGGTGCCCTTCGAGGTCACCCTCGAGTCGACCCACGCCGAGTACTATCCCAACACGCGCCGGCCGAAGTCCTTCGTCAGCGACATCGTCCGCCGCGAGGACGACAACGAGGTCGAGGTGCGGATCCAGATGAACGAGCCGATGCGCCACGCCGGGATGACCTTTTTCCAGCGCGACTTCAACGAGGGCGGCATGGGCACGGGAGCGAAATTCTCGGGATTTGAAGTCGTGCGGAATCCGAGCGACAAGTGGCCGGAGTACAGCCTGTGGATCGCCGGATTCGGGCTGGGGCTCCACTTCATCATCAAACTGGCCGGGTTCCTCGGGTCCGGCCGTCGCAAGAAATGAACCGGATCGGACGCTGGATACTCGTCGCCCTCGGCATGGCCTTCCTGCTGCTCATGCTGGGGCTGACCCTGCGCGACCTGCGCCCCGACAGCGAGGTGCGCGTCGTCGAGGGCTACACGCCCTGGGAGGAGGCCACGCTCGAGCTCGCCGCCGGCGTCCCGGTGCAGGACGGCGGGCGGGTGAAGCCGCTGGTCTCCTTCGCCTCCTTCAAGATGCTCCAGCTGCATGGCTCGCGCTCGCTCAAAGTCGAGGGCGAGGGGGGTGCGACGGTGAAGGTCGAGCCGCTGGCGTGGCTGATGGACTGCCTGTTCCGGCCGGACTTCGCCGACCAGATGCCGACCTTCCGCGTCGACAACTCGAAGGTGGTCGAGGCGGTCGGCCTGGAGGCCCGCGGCAAGCGCGACCACTATAGCTACGCCGAGCTGCGCCCCGCGCTCGGCCAGCTGATGGAGCTGGCCGCCAGCTACGAGGCGATGGTCCAGAACGACCGCACGCTCGAGCCGGACCAGCAGCAGGCCCTCGACCTCGCCCGCAACGTGCAGGTCTACGAGGGGCTCAGCGGCTACCTCGACTTCGCCCGCGGCGGCGTGGTGCTGCCGCGCAAGGAGGGCATCGACCTCGACCGCGCGAAGGTCAGCGCGGTGATGGCGACGGCGCCGCTGCTTCGCGAGAGCCTGTCGCGCAGCTACCAGGCCGGCGAGACACCGCGGCCCGAGCTGGAGGCGATGGTCGCCGGGCTCAACCAGGCCGTGCAGACCTCGAAGTTCTTCCTCTACCTGTTCCCGCCCGCCGACGGGGCCGGCGTCGAGTGGATCAGCGCCGGCGACCGGATCTGGAACGTGATGGCCAAGACCACCCGGGAGCCGGAGCAGAGCATCGATGACATCAAGATGCTCGAGGAGCTGGCCACCGCGCTGCCCGAGGGCGAGGAGGCCTTCCGCGGCGAGCTCGGCGAGTTCCGCGAGTCGGTCACCACCCGCGCCGGAGCCCGAGGCGAGGCGGAGAAGGTGCCGCTCGAGGTGAGCTACTACGAGCGCGACTGGTTCCTGCTCGCGCTGGTCGTGTTCCTCGCCGCCATCCCGCTGGTGGTGGCGATGTGGCTGGCGGGCGGCTCGCGCTTCAGCCGGATCACGGCCGGGATCGTGTGGCTGATGAACGTGGCGGGCCTGGTGATGCTGGTGATTCCCATCACCAAGCGCAGCCTGATCATGGAGCGGCCGCCGGTGGGCAACCTCTACGACACGATCATCTTCATCGCGATGGCCTTCGTGGCGCTGGCGCTGGTCATCGAGCTGATGATCCGCCGCCGGGTCGCGATCGGCGTGGCGCCGATGGTGGCGGCCTTCCTGATCGTGCTGGCGCGCCTCTTCGAGGTCGGCGACGCCAAGGACCACATGGACCCGCTGGTCGCGGTGCTGGTGTCGAACTTCTGGCTCACGATCCACGTGATCACCATCGTGCTCGGCTACGCCGCCGGCCTGGTCACCGCGGTGCTGGCGATCGCGGCGGTGCTGCTGCGCAGCCTCAGGCTCGACGACAAGTCGCTGCGCCGGTCCCTGCTGCGCGCCATCTACGGCTGCGTCTGCCTGACCCTGTTCCTGTCGCTGGTCGGCACCGTGCTCGGCGGGATCTGGGCGAACTACTCGTGGGGCCGCTTCTGGGGCTGGGACCCGAAGGAAAACGGCGCGCTGATGATCGTGCTGTGGAACCTGGCGATCCTCCACGCCCGGGCCGGCGGCTACATCCGCGACTGGGGGCTCTACCTGGCCTCGATCTTCGGCGCGGTGGTGATCGCCTTCTCCTGGTGGCACGTGAACTTCCTCGGCGTCGGCCTGCACAACTACGGCTTCGCCGCCGACAAGATCGGCGCGCTGATGGCCTTCTACGCGGCGATGGGGGGATTCCTGCTGTGGGGCGGGGTGGCCGCCTGGCGCGAGCGCGCCGCGCGCTCCTGAGCGCCGCTTGCTCGCCTCGTTGGGGGGCGGCGGCGAGATCGACGGCTTGCGTGTCGCCGCGGTGATTGCTCGAGCGTCGTGCTTGCCCGCTCCGTCACGGTTGAAGGCGGCGAGCCGCCGGTCCCATCCGAGTTCTGGGAATCCATCCGACCCGGGGAGGTTCCACGGAAGGAAGGCCGCGGATTGTGTAGATGGACGCAGATTTCATAATCCATCGGCGCTCATCGGCGGCCATCTCACCCGACCGGGAGCGTCAGGTTGATTCACGGGTACGGTGCCATCCGCCATCGGGGCAGCCGGCGGGCTCCCGGATTTCCACCCCTGGCGGTCTCGGCCATTCCGCCGGGGTCGCCTCATTCCGAGGGTTCCGGGGCCGCAGGGGATCGCAGCCATCGCCGGGTCGGGCCGAGTGGCGCCGGTTCCCGGGGACCGAGGGAGCCGAACGGCGGGCGGAATTCCCCCGGGGCGTGGCTGGTGGCGGCCTCGGGGACCCTCTTTCGAGCCCTGCCTGGCCCTCGAAGCTGAGCTCCGCCCCATCATCCGGAAGCTCTCCGGTCTCCATGCTGCCAGGACGACACGAAAGCGGCGTCGAGCCGCCGCACTCCAGGGCCTTCGGCACGAGCGATGGGCCGGGTTCTGCCAGCGCGATGTTTTCCCGCGCCGCGGGGCCGCCTCCGGGCCGCCTGAACGCCCTGAGATTCAAGGCCGGAGGCGGATTCGCGGAGCTCTGCCGGCGGGGTATTCCCGCTTGACCCTTCGGGAAGCTGAAAAGCATAGTTCGGCTCCTGCCTCGGGGCAGGCGAGCGGTGTCGTTCCCTTTCCCGGTTCCCGGCGGGCATTCGTGGTTTGCGCTTCTTTTCCCGCCTGGCACCCGGCGGACCCTTTTTTCACCCTTTTCTGACCCCAGCATGTTCAAGAGCCTTTTTGGAAATTGGTTTTCCAATGACATCGGAATCGACCTCGGCACCGCCAACACCCTCGTCAACGTCAAGGACCAGGGCATCGTGCTGCGGGAACCCTCGGTGGTCGCGGTCAAGGCCGGCACCAACGAGGTGCTGGCGGTCGGCGACGACGCCAAGCGGATGCTCGGGCGCACCCCGGGCAACATCGTCGCCATCCGCCCGCTGAAGGATGGCGTCATCGCCGACTTCCAGGTGACCGAGGCGATGCTGCGGCACTTCATCCGCAAGGTGAACAACCGCAAGCGTAACAACCCGCGGGTGGTCATCGCCGTGCCCTCCGGCATCACCGAGGTCGAGCGCCGCGCGGTGAGCGAGTCGGCCGAGCAGGCCGGCGCGCGCGAGGTGCACATCGTCGAGGAACCGATGGCCGCCGCGGTCGGCGTCGGACTGCCGGTCATGGATGCCTCGGGCAACATGATCGTCGACATCGGCGGCGGCACCACCGAGGTCGCGCTGATCTCGCTCGGCGGCATCGTCTACGCCCGCAGCGTGCGGACCGCCGGCGACGAGCTCGACGAGGCGATCGTCTCCTACATGAAGCGGGCCTACAACCTGATGATCGGCGAGCGCACCGCCGAGGACATCAAGATCAGGCTCGGCTCCGCCTACCCGCTGGGCAAGGAAACCACCATGGACGTCAAAGGCCGCGACCTCGTCGCCGGCCTGCCCAAGACGATCACCATCACCTCCCAGGAGGTGCGGGAGGCGATGCTCGAACCGCTCAACACCATCATCGACGCGGTGCGCACGACGCTCGAGCGTTGTCCCCCCGAGCTGGCCGCGGACCTGGTGGACCGCGGGATCGTTCTTGCCGGTGGTGGGGCCCTGTTGCGGGGCCTCGACAAGTTGCTTCGCGAGGAGACGGGCTTGCCCGTCCACATCGCCGAGGACCCGCTCAGTGCCGTGGCGGAGGGAACCGGGAAGATGCTTCAGGAGCTGGAGGTGCTCAAGCGGGTGACCAAGGCGGCGCTGTAAGGCGGCGCGGTCACCAAGTCACCGATGAAGCCGCTCAACCTGCTGGCTTTGCTCCTGTTCCTCGCCGGGGCGACCTGGGCGCTGACCCGCAGCGAGCGGGCCGTGCGCGAGATCCAGGCGACCTACTACCGCGCGCTCAGCCCCTTCCTCAGCGGCGGCTCGGTGCTCGAGAAGAGGGCGCGCGACTTCCTCGCCGAGGTCGAGCACTCGAAGAAGCTCGAGGCCGAGCTCGAGACGATCCGCGAGAACTACGGCAAGCTGCAGGTGATCGAGTCCCAGTTCCGCCAGATCGAGGCCGAGAACGAGCGCCTGCGGCGGGCCCTCGAGTTCCAGGAGCGCACCGAGTTCACGGTCACCGCGGCGCGGGTCGTGCGGCGCCAGCCGGCGACCTGGTGGCAGACGGTCGAGATCGACCGCGGCGACAAGGACGGCATCGCCACCGCCTACACGGTGGTCACCGACCGCGGCCTGGTCGGAAAGATCGACAGCTTGCTCAGCGGGCATCGCTCGTCGGTTGTGCTGTTGACCGATGAATCCTGCCAGGTCTCGGCGAAGATCGAGGGGAGCCCCGAGGTCGGGATCCTCAGCGGCCAGCGCGGCCAGTTCGAGGGCGCGCCGAAGCTGCGCCTGCGCTTTCTCTCGCGCGACGCCCGGGTGCGCCCGGGGATGCGCGTCTTCTCGACCGGCCGCGGCGGCCTGTTCCCGGCCGACCTGCTGCTGGGCACCATCGAGGACGTCCAGCAGGGGCCGCTCGACACCGAGGCGACCGTCCGGCCGGCGGTCGACTTCCAGAACCTCGAGACGGTCTTCGTCTTCACCCCCGACAAGGAGCAGCCATGATCCGCTACGTCCTCTCGGTGGTTGTCCTGGTGCTGGTGGCGGTGATCGTCCAGCAGTTCCTGCCAGTGCTCACCGGCATCTTC
>JAUIJB010000023.1 GCA_030430455.1 Verrucomicrobiia bacterium
TCTTGGGTGGGTGGGTTGGGAAATGGACGGGTGGGTGGGTTGGGAAATGGACGGGTGGGTGGGTTGGGAAAAGTTGGTGGTGGGTTGGAAAAGAACGGCGGTTTATGCAAGCTCCCCCCGGCGCGCAACCCCTAGTTGCCACGCGGCCATCATTTCCCCACATTGCTCCCGTGAACCTGCCGAATGCGATCACCCTCTCTCGCCTCGGCCTGACCGCGGTGTTCGTGATCGCCGCCGGCCTGCCCGGCGAGGCGGCCGCCGCCACGGCGCTCGCCGCCTTCTCGGTGGCCGCCGCGAGCGACTGGCTCGACGGCTACCTCGCCCGCCGGCTGGGCCTGGTCACCCCGCTGGGCAAGCTGCTCGACCCGCTGGCCGACAAGATCCTGGTCTGCTCGGCCTTCGTGGTGCTGTCGGTCGCCGGCCACGCCCCGGTGTGGGTCACCGCGCTGATCATCGGCCGCGAATTCCTCGTCACCGGACTGCGCCAGATCGCGATCGAGGCCGGCCAGGTGCTCGCCGCCGACCGCCTCGGCAAATGGAAGACGACCTTCCAGCTGACCTTCTGCATCACCGCCCTGGTGTGGATCTGGCTGGGCCGGCGCGAGGGCGCCGGAAACGCCGTCGAGCGGCTGCTCCACTGGCTGTCGCGCCCGGCGGAGCTGGGCGGCTGGCTGATGCCCGCGGCGCTGTGGATCGCCCTGGCGCTGACCGTCGTTTCCGGCGCCAACTACCTGTGGTCGGGCCGCTCACTGCTGCGGAGCCGCGCGTGACAGCCGCTTGAGCAGCGGCAGCGCCTCCTTGCGGATCAGCGACAGCGAGCGGCGCCGCGCCCGCGACTGCAGTTTCGGCAGCCGCTTCCAGACCCGCGGCGCGGTGGCCGGGGAGAACCCGTTGTCGAGCAGCCAGGCACCGAAGACGTCGAGGTCGTGCTCCTCGCCGAGCACCTCGCCGAGGTCCTCGATCACCTCCGCCACCTCGCGCACCTGCCCGGGGTTGAGGATCTTCATGCCCCCGAGCCAGAACTTCGTCGACCGCCGCGCGGCGTGGAAATCGGCGTCGTCGACCTTCTCGACGGCCCGCTTGAGGCGCTTGCGCAGGCTCCTCAGCAGGCGGCTGCTGCCCTCGCGGCAGGCCTCCTCGAAGGCCTCGCCGTCCTGCCTCGCGAGCCACTGGCGGACCTCGCCGACCGCGCCGCGCGACCAGCCCACGACCTCGGGCGCCGGCGTCACCGAGGCGAGCCCCGCCTGGTGCTCGACCAGCGCGCCGATCAGCCACTCGATCGAGCCCTCCTCGACCTCGCCGCGGCGCAGGCTGCGCCAGGTCTCGCGGCGGACCTGGGCATCGCGGGTCGGCCCCATCAGCGTGCCGATCAGGCCGACCTGCCGCAGCAAGGGCTTGCCGGCGCCGGCGATCATCAGGCCGCCGCGCAGCTTCTTGCCGAGCTTGCGCGAGGAGTGGATCGCCTCCGCCAGCGCCCCGTCCCCGCCGACCGCCTCGAGGCGGCCGTCCATCTCGTCGCAGGCCGCCAGCAGGCGGTCCCGGGAGCCACTGAATCCGTCGTCGGCCATGACCCTCCCATTTACCCCGACGGAGGCCCGCCCGGCCAGCCCGGATCCGCCTCAGTGCTTGCGCCGGCGGCCGAGCCCGCCATGCTCCCGCCCGTCGTGAGCACCGTCCCGGTCGAACCCTCGCTCGAGTCATTCGCGGAGTTGTCCGCGCAGGGCAACGTCGTGCCCGTCTACACCCAACTCGCCGCCGACTTCGAGACCCCGCTGTCGGCCTACCTCAAGCTGCGCGACGGCCGCCACTCCTTCCTCCTCGAGAGCGCCGAGAGCACCGACAAGAGCGGGCGCTGGTCGATCGTCGGCAGCGGCCCGCGCCGCGTCATCGAGGCCCGCGGCCGGGAGGTCACCATCCACGAGGGCGGCGGCAGCCGCCGCGAGCTGGTCGACGACGACGTCCTCGCCGCGCTGCAGCGCCACATGGCCGGCTACCGCCCGGTCCCGCACGCCGCCCTGCCACCCTTCTGCGGCGGCCTGGTCGGCTACCTCGCCTACGACGCGGTGCGCCAGTTCGAGCCGACCATCCCGGAGCCGCCCGAGGACCAGCTCGGCATCCCCGACGCGGTCTTCGTGCTCGCCGACACGCTGGTCGTGTTCGACCAGAAGCTCCACCGCCTGCTCGTCATCGCCAACGCCTTCATCGACGAGCACGACTCGGCCGAGGAGGCCTACGTCGACGCCCGCCAGCGGGTCGCCGCGGTCGTCGAGATGCTCCACCGCCCGCTCGACGTCCCCGCGCTCAACGGCCTCGCCGCCACCGCGACGCCCGAGGCCACCAGCAACACGACGCGCGGGGAGTTCGAGGACATGGTCCTACGGGGGAAGGAGTACATCGCCGCCGGCGACGTGTTCCAGTTCGTCCCCAGCCAGCGCTTCGAGACCCCCTTCACCAGGTCGGCGGTCGACCTCTACCGCGCGCTGCGCCACGTCAACCCGTCGCCCTACATGTTCATCCTCGAGCTCGACGGCTTCGCGCTGGTCGGCAGCTCGCCGGAGGTGCACGTGAAGTCGGTCGGGGGCCGCATCGACATCCGCCCGATCGCCGGCACCCGCTGGCGCGGCGCGACCCGCGAGGAGGACGACGCCCTGGCGGCCGACCTGCTGGCCGACCCCAAGGAGCGCGCCGAGCACCTGATGCTCGTCGACCTGGCACGCAACGACGTCGGCCGCATCGCCGAGCACGGCTCGGTGAGCGTCGACGACTTCATGATCATCGAGCGCTACAGCCACGTGATGCACATCGTCTCGAACGTCAGCGGCCGCCTCGCCCCCGGGCACAGCGCCTACGACGTGCTGCGCGCGACCTTCCCGGCCGGCACCGTCAGCGGCGCGCCGAAGATCCGCGCCATGCAGATCATCAACGAGCTCGAGAAGTCGAAGCGCGGCGCCTACGCCGGGGCGGTCGGCTACTTCGGCTTCGACGGCTCGCACGACTCCTGCATCACCCTGCGCACCTGCCTGCTCAAGGACGGCAGGGCCTACGTCCAGGCCGGCGCCGGCGTGGTCGCCGACTCCGACCCGGCCTACGAGTACCGCGAGACCTGCAACAAGGCCAAGGGCATGCTCCGCGCCATCGCCCTCGCCCAGACCCTGGACGATGGTTGATGCTTCGTTATTCGTTATTCGTTATTCGCTATTCGCTATTGGTTATTGGTTATTGGTTCTCTGAGATGCTCCTGATCATCGACAACTACGACTCCTTCACCTACAACCTCGTGCAGTACTTCGGCGAGCTGGGGGCGGAGATGAAGGTGCTGCGCAACGACGCGCTGGACGTCGACGGCATCCGCGCGCTGGCGCCGGAGCGGATCTGCATTTCGCCGGGTCCTTGCACGCCGAACGAGGCCGGGGTCTCGTGCGATCTCATCGCGGCGCTGGGCGCCACCACGCCGATCCTCGGGGTCTGCCTCGGCCACCAGTCGATCGGCCAGGTCTACGGCGGCGAGGTCGTCCGCGCCGACCGGCTGATGCACGGCAAGACCTCGCCGGTCCACCACGCCGGGGCCAGCGTGTTCAAGGGCCTGCCGAACCCGATCGAGGCGACCCGCTACCACTCGCTGATCGTGCGCCGCGAGTCGCTGCCGGACTGCCTCGAGGTCACCGCTTGGACCGACGAGGACGAGATCATGGGCCTGTGCCACAAGGAGCACCCGGTCCACGGCGTCCAGTTTCACCCGGAGTCGATCCTCACCGAACAGGGCAAGACCCTGCTGCGGAACTTCCTCGAGATCTAGGCGGCGCTCGCTCCGCCCCACCGCCCCCGCTGGCCGCCCCCGGGGGCGGTCCCGCCAACCCGGCTCCATCGTGATTCGACCGTTGGTGCAACTTTATGCAATTGTTCTTGCAGAGCAACGGCTCCCGGTACATGGATGGAGTCCCTCGGAAGAATCCGGGGGACCGAATCCATCCCTTGAACCCATGAGAAAACTCATCCCTGCCTGGCCGGACGGACGGGCGAATTCCGCGCTGGCGCTCGCCCTGGGTGCCGTCCTTTCCCTGGTCGTGCCCGCCCAGGGCCAGAACTACGTCTTCAACCCGGGCTTCGAGGAGGGCTCCGGGGCGGACGCCCTGATCTGGAACCAAATCGAGGTCGGCGGGGGCACCATGGGGGCCATGGCCACCGTGGACCGGGTGATGTCCGACCCGCGGACCGGCGACTATTCGCTGCTCCTCGACGTGGTCGGCGCCGACGACTGGGGCCCGAATGCCGAGGTCCAGCAGCAGACCGCGGTCGGCTCGGTCGTGCCGGGCCAGAGCTACCGCTTCGGCTTCTCGTCCAAGGGCGACGCCGGCCCCGGCACGGTGGCTTCCTACGACCTGCTGTGGTTCGACGCCGACGGCAGCAATGGGGGCGGGCCGCAGGGCAACGCCTTTGGAACGCAGAACCTGGCGATGGGGCCCGACTATGCCCCCAACGCCCACACCGGCCTGGTGGCCCCGCCCAATGCGGACTCGGTGCTGATCCAGATCCGCGTCCTCACCGGCGCCTTCGACGGCGCGCTGGGCTCGGCCAACATCGACGATGTCTACTTCGAGCCCGAGACCCCGCCCGCGAACTTCCTCGCCAACGGCGGCTTCGAGGACGGCACCGACGCCGATGCCGACAACTGGAACGAACTGGGCGCGGGTCCGACCTCCTCGGTCGGCCGCAGCACCAACGAGCCCTTCGCGGGGGCCGCCCATGCCTACCTCGAGGTCGACAACACCACCACCCAGGCCGGCGTCGCGGTGTTCGTCGACCAGACCCTGGGGGCCCGCCTGATCGACCCGGGCCTGCTCTACGACCTGAGCTTCCAGGCCAAGGCGGACTCCACCGATTTCACCGGCATGGACATGTTCGTCCAGATCCAGTGGCTCGACCAGGACGCCAGCCACGGCGGCGGCGTCGTGGCGGAGACCCTCGAGTCGCTCATCAGCTACGGCCCGGGACTCGGCACCGGCTACCAGGCCTTCAGCCTGACCGGGCTCAACCCGACCGCCGCGGCCGACTCGGTCACCGTCCGCTTCCAGCTCGCGGCCGGGGCCGACCCGGGCCTCGACAACGGCCTGCTCGTCGACGAGGTCGTCCTCACCAGCGCCGGCACGGCGCCGCCCGCCGAGGGCTTCGCGGCCGAGATCCGGCAGGGCACGGTGGTCGGCTGGATGCCGGAGAACCCGGACAGCAGCTACCAGGTCCAGGAGTCGACCGACGACAGCACCTGGACCGACCTGGGCCCGGCCTTCACGGGAACCGAGATCGACCTGGTCTTCGATGCCGATGGCCCCGCGCCCTTCTACCGCGTCGAGGAGTCCGGTTTGGAGGTCACCGAGTCGATCCTCAACGGCGGCTTCGAGACCCCGGGGGATCCGGATCCGCTCTGCGCGCTCAGTTGGGAATGCCTCCAGCCGGCACCTCCCGCCAACCTGGGCGACTACCTGCCGACGCGCATCACCGAGGACTTCCGCAGCGGCGTGGCCTCGATGCAGCTGAAGGTCGTCAACGACGAGAGCGGTGCGCCCACCAAGAGCCTGATCCTCCAGAACGTCGTGGCCCAGGGGGGCAGCATCGTCCCGGGTGCGGACTACACCTTCTCGTTCTGGGCCAAGCAGATCAGCAGCGGGGTCAGCTACGTGCAGGGCTACGCGGTCAAGTGGCTGGACACCGGCGGCGGCGTCATCTCGGAAACCGGCTTCCAGAATTTCACCGGCGGCAACGGCAGCTGGACCGAAACCTCGATCGCCATCACCGCGCCGGAGAATGCGGATTCCGCCTTCATCGAGTTCAGCGGCACGACCGGTGCCGTCGCGGGATCCGATGCCGAGGGCGAGGTGCTGATCGATGACATCTCCCTGGTCACCGCCAACCCCGGCTCGACCACGATCCTTCCCGCCACGGCGGGCCCCGGCATCGGCATCCTGTGGGACACCGCCGCGGGCGTCGACTACCAGGTCAAGTCCTCGCCGACCTTGATGGACTTCGCCGACTTCGGCCCGGTCATCACGGGCGACGGCGGCCAGGCCTCGGTCGCCGACACCATCGACGGCCCGGCCAACTTCTACATCGTCGAGGAAGTCGAGTAGGTCGAGTGGATCGAATAGTCACCCCGACCATTCCTCTCCCGCGGGGGCGGCCGCTTGCACCGGCCGCCCCCGCTCTTTACCGGGTCGCGGAGCCCTTCCAGGCGGATTCGACGAGCCTCCCCGACCCGGCGAGGATTCCGTCATTGTCCCCGGCGCCCCCGGGTCACAGCGACCGGAGGTAGCGGATCAGCGCCGCCCGATCGCCGGCGGGAAGGTTGCGGAAGGCCTCCTTGGCGGCCTCGCCCTCTCCGCCGTGCCACAGGATCGCCTCCTCGAGGCTCCGCGCCCGGCCGTCGTGGAGGTAGGCCTCGCCACCGCTCACTCCGGCGGTCAGGCCGATGTTCCACAGCGGCGCCGTGCGCCACTCGGCTCCCGACGCATCCCCCTCGCCCATGTTGTCCGCCAGCCCCGGCCCCATGTCGTGGAGCAGGAGGTCGGTGAATGGCTGGATCGCCTGGTTGCGCAGCTCGGCGAGGGGATGATGGGCCCCGGTCGACATCGCCGGCACGTGGCAATCGGCGCAGCCGATCGTCCCGAAGCGGGCCTCACCGGCAAGGGCGATCGGGTCCTCCAGGTCGCGCCGGGCAGCCACGCCGAGGGTCGCCACGTAGGTGGTCATCCGCTCCAGCTCCGGGTCGGAAAGCTCGGGTTCCAGCGTGGTCGAGCCGTCGTCCAGCACCGGGTGCACCCGGGTCGTCACCCCCATGTCGGTGTTCAGGGCCGCGGCGATCTGGTCGCGCAGCCGCGCCTGGCCGGCCTTCGCGGTGAAGCGACCGAGCCGGACCTCGCCGGTCTCGGGATCGAGCACCCTGCGCAGCCGGCCGGAAATGCCGTCGCCATCGAGGTCATCGGGGTCGGCCCGCGCGGCGATGCTCACCTCGTCGACCGCCTCGAGCAGGCCGAGGCCGACCAGCGGCGGCGCCAACCGGGTCGAGTGGTGGCCCGGGTTGGCCCCGCTGAAGGCGTAGACCGGCTTGCGCAGCTGGTAGGGGGTGCCGTCGCCATACTGGCCGTCGATCGTCTTCCACGAGTCGATCACCGCCTGCGCCTCGGCCGGGCCGCCGGTGTGCTGCGGCTGGAGCACGCCGCCGAGCTGCGGATGCGACCTGCCCTCGCCGTCGATCCCGACCTTGACCACGCTGCGCAGCATCGGGGCACCCGGGTCCGGCGGCAGGGCGCGGCCGTTGTTGACATGGCACTCGACGCAGCTGCGGGCGATGAACTGCGGCCCGAGCTTGCCCGCCTGCTCGACGAACAAAGGGTTGCCGGGCTCGGAATGACTGCCGTCGCCGAAGTCGGTGTGGTGAAGCCGGCGGCCGAGCATGAAGTCCTGGATCGATTCCGGGGCGATGTTCCCCGCGGTCTGCTTGAAGCGGTGCTCGGGCTCGTCCGAATACGGGTAGGGCAGGGTGGTGAGGCCGCCGAGCCGGGCGGACTCGGGCAGCGGGAAGGAGTCGAGCCGCTCGCCCTCGCCCCGCCACGGCACGATCCCCTCGCCGACCACGTAGAGGATCGCCGTTCCATAGTAGTTGCTGCGGCCGTTCGCCGGGTCGGCGAGGAACTGGCTGATCTCGATCTCGATCCGGTCGCCGATCGCCAGCGGCCGGTTCTCCGGCATCCGGGTCGTCAGGGTCGCGCGGTAGTGGTTCGGCCCCACCAGCGGGGCGATCTGGTTGTGGTGGTACTCCGCCACCGTCCCGATGCCGCGGAAGAAGGCGCGGAACTCCGCCGCCCCGAGCGGCGCCTGGGTGACGTAGTCGAAGACCACCTCGCTGCCGCCCATCGCGACCTTGTCGGTGATCTCCAACGCGAGCGTCCGCTCCTCCCAGTACCAGGAAAGGTAGTGGTCGTAGGCCATGAACATGTCCTCGCGCGCGTGGCGGTCGCGCGCGCGGTCGCCGACCCGCGTGACCAGCGCCTCGGCGGTGGTGAACTGAATCTCCGGCGCCAGCGGCGTGGCATCGGTGAACAGGGGGACGATGTCGCCGGTGAGGTCGGGCAGCGGGCCGCCGCCATCCGGGCCGTCCCGGCTCACCGCCACGAAGCGCCGCACCCGGTCGACCGGCAGCACCAGCTCGAGCTCCGCACCGTCGCCGACCCGCTCCGGGCCGTGCGGGAGCCAGTCGCCCGGCTCGTCGCCGACCAGCGGTTGGTAGCGCACCCCGTCCTCGCCGAACCACCACACCCGGACCGCAGCCGTCGGCTCGATGGCGCTCGAGCTCGTCTCCATCACCCGATCGCCGCCGCCGGCGGGGACCAGCCGGACGTCGTCGATCAGCACCTCGCCATGCCCCCCCTCGACCGCCCCGGTGACGAAGCGGAAAAACACCCGGGCGTCGGCGGCACCGGCCGGGGCGACCAGCCCGTCGACCACGACCTCGTCCCAGCTGCCGTCGCCCCCGCCGAAGCCGACCAGGCCGGTCCCGCCGAGCACGCCGCCGGACCCGTCGAGCCACTGCAGCTCGTGCTGCTGGACGTAGCTGACGCCGCTGCTGACCTGCTTGGCGAAGAAGGAGAAATCGTAGCGTTCCCCGGCCTCGATCGTGCCGCCCTCGGCGGCCACGAACTGCCAGGCCAACCCCTCGCGGGCCTCGGCCCCGGGGTTGACCAGCTGCGAGCGGAGCGAGTGCGAGCCGCTCCTCGCATCCCCGTCCCAGCGCAGCGGTGGGGAGCTCCCGGCCGTGGCCCAGTGCTGGAAGCCGGACCCGCTGCCCAGCTCGAAGCCGCCGTCGACCGGCAGATCCGCGGCCGGCGGGCCCACCATCACCGACTCCGTCAGGCGGAAGTGGGGCTCGAGGCCCGCCGCGGCATGATACCGGAGCGACCCGGATCCATCCCCGACCAGCGGCAGGCCCAGGTCGGACCACGGACCGGATTCGGCGGGGGCCTGCTGGAGCTGATAGCTCACCCCCACCTCGGCCGGCCACGAGAACTGCCATCCACGTTCGAGCTGCAGCTCACCCGCCGCCAGCGGCAGGGCGAGAAGGCCGAGAAGGACGGGAAGGACGAGCCCGGCGGATCGCTGCAATTTCACGAACCTCATCTCCCAAAAGCTCGCCGATCGGGGCCGAACCCGCAAGACACATGAGCCTTCATGGCGCAGATCGGCCCCGATTCGGCGGATAATTCCCCCGCCGGTCCCGAAAGTGCAATTCAATGCAACTTTGTTCTTGAAGGACCCCATCGATGCCCCTAGGCTCGCGGAGTCGTCGAGGCAGGAGGGTTCCTGCCCCTCCTTCGGCAGTTCAATTCAACCCACCTACCCATGAACCAACGTCAACTCATCGCCACGGCAGCGGCCTCGACCCTCCTGATCGGGGGAGCCTCCGCAGCCAACCTCATCGTCAACGGGGACTTCGAGACCACAGGCAGCTGGAACTTCATCGGCAACGCCCCGCCCTCGCCGATCGTCGAGATTTCCACGCTCGACCCGGAGGCTGGCACCAGCCACGGCCGGATCTCCTATGACAACCTCAACAACCTCACCGCCGGTGGGGGCCCCGTTCTCCAGCAGGTGGGCAACGGTGTCTCGGACACGATGACCTACAACCTGTCCTTCGACGCCAAGTTGGACACCCTCGACCTCGCCGGCGTCAACGTCCAGCTGGGCCTGTTCCTCGGCGGCGGCACGCCCCTGGGCACGCCGTTCATTTCGCTGACGCCCGGGATCGGCACCGGCCAGACGCTCACCACGGAGTACCAGACCTTCACCTTCAACGGCCTGGTGGCCGGTGACGCGAACGACGTGTTCGACCTGCAGTTCCTCGCCGCCTTTGGCCCCGTGGACGACATCGTGAACGCGCTCAACGTCGACAACGTGGTCCTCGACGCGGTTCCGGAGCCCGCCTCGCTCGGCCTCCTCGGCCTCGGCGCGATCGCCGGATTGACCCGCCGTCGCCGGGCTTGATCCCCAGCGGCGAGAATCGTTTCCGCCAGGGCGGCCCCCCATGCCGGGAGGCCGCCCTTTCGTTTCCCCACCAACGCCAGCCCGCCATGAAGTTCCTCCGCCTCGTCCTGTTCGCCACCCACGCGGCCGCCTCTCCGCTGCCGAGCTCGGTGGGGTCGGCGGGCGAAATCGACTCGCGAGTCTCGCAGCTTCTCGAGGGCCTGTCCCGCGAGGCGAAGATCGGCCAGCTCCAGCAACTCCCGGGGCACCTCCCGGCGGCCGAGATCGAGTCCGCCGTCCGCGCCGGCCGGGTCGGCTCGCTGATCAACGTCACCGATCCCGCGCGCCTGCGCGAGCTTCAGCGCATCGCGGTCGAGGAGAGCCCCGGCGGGATCCCGCTGATCATCGGCCGCGACGTGATCCATGGCTTCCGCACCATCGCGCCGATCCCGCTCGGCCTCGCCGCCACCTGGAACCCGGAGCTGGTCGAGGCCAACTGCGCCGCCGCCGCCGCGGAGACCCGCAGCGTCGGGATCCACTGGACCTTCGCGCCGATGATCGACATCGCCCGCGACCCGCGCTGGGGGCGGGTCGCGGAGAGCCCCGGCGAGGACCCCTTCCTCGCCCGCCGGCTCTGCGCCGCGATGGTGCGCGGCTTCCAGGGCGACGACCTCGCCGCGCCCGACCGGATCGCCGCCTGTGCCAAGCACTTCGCCGCCTACGGCGCCGCGCTCGGCGGACGCGACTACAACACCACCTGGGTGCCGGATCAGCAGCTCTGGGAGGTCTACCTGCCGCCCTTCAAGACCGCGGTCGACCACGGCGTCGCCACCTTCATGACCGCCTTCAACGACCTCAACGGCGTGCCCTGTTCCGGCAGCGCCTTCCTGCTCGACGAGGTCCTTCGCAAGCGCTGGGACTTCAGCGGGTTCGTCGTCTCCGACTGGGCCTCGGTGACCCAGATGGTGCCCCACGGCATCGCCGCCGACGACCGCGAGGCCGGCTTGCTCGCCATCCGCGCCGGCGTCGACATGGAAATGGCCACCCCCTCGATGGCCGAGCACTTCGCCAGCTTCATCGACGCCGGAAAGGTCCCGCCGGAGCGCCTCGACGAGCTGGTCGGCAACATCCTGCGGGTCAAGCTCGCCCTCGGGTTGTTCGAGCGGCCCGGCCCGCCGGAGACCGCGGTCTACCCGCCGGAGATGGCGCCCGAGAGCCTGCGACTCGCCGAGCAGGCCGCCGCCGAGAGCCTCGTGCTGCTGAAGAACGACGGCGGCGTGCTGCCGCTGCCGGCCGGCAGCAAGGTGGCGGTGATCGGTCCGCTGGCCGACGCCCCGGCGGACCAGCTGGGGACCTGGTCCTTCGACGGCATCGCGGAGGACGTGGTGACGCCGAGAGCCGCGCTCGAGGCCGACGGCGCCGCCGGCAGCCTGGCCTCGGCCCGCTTCGTTCCGGGACTCGCCTACAGCCGCGACAAGTCGCGCGACGGCTTCGCCGCGGCGCTCGAGGCCGCCGACGAAGCCGATGTCGTGCTGTTCTTCGGTGGCGAGGAGGCGATCCTCTCCGGCGAGGCGCACAGCCGCGCCCGGCTCCACCTGCCCGGCGCCCAGGAGGAACTGCTCGCCGCGCTCCACGCCACCGGCAAGCCCGTCGTGCTGGTGGTCCTGGCCGGCCGGCCGCTGGTGCTCGAGCCGGTGCTGCCGCTGGTCGACGCCGTCCTCTACGCCTGGCACCCGGGAACCATGGGCGGCCCGGCGATCGCGAAGGTCCTGCGCGGCGAGCTCGATCCCTCGGGCCGGCTTCCGATCACCTTCCCGCGGGCCGAGGGCCAGATCCCCATCTACCATGGACATCGGAATACCGGCCGCCCCTTCAACCCGGATTCGTGGAGCCACATCGACGACATCCCGGTCGGCGCGGAGCAGACCTCGCTGGGCAACGAGTCGCACTACCTCGACCTCGGCCACGAGCCGCAGTTCTGGTTCGGCGAGGGGCTCTCCTACACCCGTTTCCGCCACGGCGAGCCCGAGCTGTCGACCACCGAACTGCGCGGCGGCGGCACGCTGGAGGTCACCACGACCTTCACAAACACCGGCGAGCGGTCCGGGCACGTCGTCGCCCAGCTCTACTTCCGCGACCCGGCCGCCAGCATCACCCGCCCGGTCAGCGAACTGGCCGGCTTCCGCAAGATCCTGCTCGGGCCCGGCGAGAGCCGCCAGGTCCGCTTCGAGCTGGCCGCGGAAGACTTCGCCTTTCCGGGGCCGGACGGTGAAGCGCGCCTCGAGGCGGGCACCATCGAGATCATGGTGGGAACCAGCGCCCGCGACCACCGCAGTGCCACCCTGCGCATCGAGCCGTGATCTCCGTGATGTGAGTGCAAGGAGGTGAAGCGGGGTCCGCAACGGGGAAACCGCAGACGGACGCGGATGGACGCAGATTTCAGGCTTCCGTCCGCTAGAATTGCGGCAACCCACCTCGCTTCCAAGGGTCCGGGGGGGCGACGCCGGGATCAGCGGGCCACCTGGAAAGGAAAGTTGTCGGCACTCGCCCCGCCCTGGCCGTCCCGGACCGTGACAAAGAGGCGGTAGGCACCCGGCTTCGCGGGGACCCGCACCGTCGCCTTGCCGGCGCCGCCCGTCACGGCGCCATCGATTGCGGGCGGCACCTGCTCCCGATCGCCACCCACCTTGCGGTCGCGGCTTTCCTCGACCACGGACCACTCCCACTGCAGCTCGTCCCCCTCGGGGTCGCTGGCCTCGGCCTCGACGGTCACCTCCCCGCCCGGGGCGACCACCGCCTCGCGGAGCGGCGACTCGATGCCGGTGATCCTCGGCGAACGGTTGTCCGGCCACTCGCCGGTCCAAGCATAGCTCACCGCATCGACGCTCGGAAGCTTCTCGCCGGTCTCGAGGAACATCCCGTACCAGGTCGAGGTGACCTCCTGCTTCTGCCCCCACAGGAAGGCGTAGCTGCCGAGGCAGATGTCGTCGTCCTCCTCGAGCAGCTCGATGGTGGCGTAGTAGCCGGCCGCCTTCTTGAACGAGGAGGGCTCGATGGGCGCGCCCCACGGCGTGCTCGGGACCTCCCAGTGCCCGGTGGGTCCGAACTCGGTGAGCACGAAGCCCTTGGTCCAGCCGGCCTCCCTCGCCGCCCGCGCGGCTCCCGAGGCCCCGCCGTAGGCATTGACCCCGAGCACGTCGAGGTTCGGGTAGTGCTCGAGGATCCCCTTGATCTTGGCCGCGTTGGCGCCGGCGATCACCGTCATCACCGGGTGGTCGGGGTCCTCCTCCTTCACGATCGCCGCCAGGCGGTTGAGTTCCCGCCAGATCCGCGGGTCGCCCGACTCGGAAGTCGGGCCCTCCATCTCGTTGCCGAGCCCCCACATCAACAGCGCCGGGTGATCGCGGTGCTTCCTCACCGCTTCGCGAACCATCTCGCGCTGCTCACGCACCTGGGCCGGGTCGTCGTAGCGGAATCCATGGCGCTCGTGGCCGATCCAGATTCCCACCGTCACGGCGATCCCGTTCGCCTGGCAGTAGTCCAGCAGGGGCTTGCCATCGATCCGCTCGTCCAGCGACTCGAGGCCCCAGGTCCGGATCGAGTTCCCCCCGCAGCGGACCAGGTCGGCAAGATGCTTCGTTCCCCCGGCCCCGCGGATCCAGAACGGCTCGCCACCGCGCATCAGGCGGAGCCCGCCGTCCTCATCCCGCTCGATCGCCACCTCCGGCCCGGCCGCCACCGCGAGGGGCAGAAGCTGGCAGCCCAGCAGGAGGGAAAGGGTGGCCGGGAACAGCGGGAACAGCGGCGAAAAGGACTTCATCGGGGTGGATCGCAATCGGATTGGAATACGGAGGCCGGGCACCAGCCACCACCCGATGAGGGGCGGTCCTGCCACCGACCGGAGTGAGCGCCACGCTAGCCCCCCGCCCATCCCGGGTCAACCTTTGTTGCAATTTTGTGCAATCCGGATTGACCCCGAACTCCCGCCGTGTTTTTCTTCGCCCATGACCCGCAAACCCGCCTCCCTCATCGCCCTGCTGCCACTCCTCCTCGCCGTGCCTGCCGCGGCGGCCGGGGAAACCGCCGCTCCCGGGAAGACAAGCAGCGAGACGGCCACCGAGCCGGGCATCGCTGAACAATCCGCCGCCGCGAAGGATCCCTTCGGCGAGGTCACGCTGGACTTCGGCGACCACAGCTCGAGCACCCTCACCACCAAGGCCTGGGATGCCTTCGGCGCCAAGAGTTACAAGAGCGCGAGCGTCTATGCCAACAAGTGCATCGAACTCTACCGCGAGCAGGCCATGGCCATGCAGAAGGGGCTGACTTCGGCGCCGACGGAAAAGGAGGCCATCGCCCAGAACTGGGCGCTCAACGACGTCGGGACCTGCTACTACATCCTCGGCCAGGTTCACGAGGCGCAGGGCAGGAAGAAGGAGGCGATCGCGGCCTACCAGACCCTCGTCAAGGAACTGCCCCTCGCCCACTGCTGGGACACCAAGGGCTGGTACTGGAAGCCGGCCGACCCCGCCCGCGAGCGCATCAAGGCCCTCGAGTTCGAAACTCTCGAGTGATTCGTCGAGTGATTCGAATTCCGCGATGCAAACTGGCCCACCCGGGCTCGGCGTGGAAAAACCTTGGGGCTTTGAACCCCGGGAGCTCCAGCTGCGAGGTTCCGTAGAATCTGCGGCTCCCCATCGCCACTCCGCCACTCCCGATCCCGGAGCATCAAAGCCATTAGCCGGGGGTCGAGCGCAGCGACACCCCCGGAAGGAGACGCGAAAGGGAACGCATCCCGGAGGGATGCCAGCCGGGCCCGGGTTGCCCGCCAAACGCCACGTCCACCTCATCCCCGCCGGACCGATCGGGCGATCAGGCGGACTGGCTGCGACCCCTGCCGGGGTCGCGATGAAGGGTTGCTCCAACCCCGGGGGTGTCGTCGCCTTGCTCCTCAACCCCCGGCGAATGGCTGTCAGCCCTCCGGGATGAACAAGAGTGCCACCCCGGGATCAAAAAGAGGCGCCGCCCCCGGAGGAGGCGACGCCGGTCGCGGGTCTCATGATTGATTCGAGCGGCGCCCGGGCGCCGCCACCGGCAACTCAGCGCGATTCAGGGCGAGGCGACCTCCTCGACCTGGTAGTAGCCCTGGTCGGCGGCGGCCGAGTCGTCGCTGAACATCAACTCGCCCCCGGTGCCGGCCAGCCCGGTCTGGATCGGGGTGAAGGCCGTGGCCAGGTCGGGCGAGTGAAGGAAGTTGTAGCTGAAACCGGTCCTCGACTGGAAGACGACCGTGAAGACGTCGCCGGCCTTGGACACCGCCACGATCGCCGGGGCCGGGTCACCTCCCCCGCCACCGACGTCGATCACCAGGTTGTCGTAGCCCACCCGCGTGCCCGGCCCCCAGATGGGGACGAAGCGGATCTCGTTGGCGCACTCGGGGATGGTGATCTCGAACTCGTAGGTCTCCCAGGTCGAGCCGTCACCGATCAGGTCGGGATACATGTTATCGGTGTCGCTGACCAGCTGCCCGGCGACCCAGTACTCGACCTTGAGGCCACCGATCGAGGTTCCCTCGCCATCGATGATCCGCATGTCCATGCCGACCGTGTAGGTCCCGCCGGGTTCAAGGCCGAGCTCCGAGAGCTTGAGCGAGCTGTTGTCGTTCGAGACCAGCACGCCGAAGTTCCCCTCGAACAGGAAGGCGTCGATCTCCGCGTAGCCGCTGTCGCCAACCCCGCCGCTCGGCGGGTAGTCGAGGAAATAGCCGTCGGTGAAGTAGGCCCAGTTCGTCCCGGCCGCCTCGAAGTCGCCGTTCGGGATCACCGGGCTGCCCGGGGGCAGGACCAGCGGCGTCGGGTCGACCGTGATGTTGTCGAAGCCCACCTCGGAGGCGGCGCCCCACAGGAGCACCACCTTGATGCCGTCGGCGCAGGGCGGGATCTCCACGTCGAAGTCATAGGTTTCCCAGGCGTTGATGTCCCCCGCCGGCGGGAACAGGTCGCCGGTCGAACCCTGGGCGGCACCGCCATCGTAGAACTCGACCTTGAGGCCGCCGAGGTTGGTGCCGCTGAACACCCGCATGTCCTGGCTGAAGCGGTAGCTGTTGCCCCCGGCCAGGCCGAGGCCGGAGAGCGGGATGATCGCATCGTTGTTGCCAACCAGGACCCCGAAGCCGGTTCCGTCCGCGGTGTTGTCCATCACCCCGTAGCCGTCGCCGTTGCCGCCGGATGCCGGGTAGGAGAAGTCGAAGGTCCCGCCCCCGCTGTTCTCGGCCCATCCCGCCCCGCCGAGGATGCCGAAGTCGCCGTTGGGAATCTCGCCGGGGGTCGGGTTCGGGATCGCCGTCGTGCTGAAGCCGACGTTGTCATACTGGACCACCGAGCCCTCGCCCGAAACCAGGCAGAGCTGGATCGCCGTGCACACCGGCGGCAGCGTCACGTCGAAGTCGTAGGTCGTCCACGATCCGCTGCCACTGGCCGGGAAGAGATAGCCGGTCGAGCCGCCGTCCAGCGAGCCGCTCTGGAAGTCGACCTTGAGGCCGCCGATGTTGGCTCCGCTCTCGATCCGCATGTCGACG
Organism: Verrucomicrobiia bacterium; assembly: GCA_030430455.1. Lineage (GTDB taxonomy): Bacteria > Verrucomicrobiota > Verrucomicrobiia > Verrucomicrobiales > Akkermansiaceae > Haloferula. The sequence continues at coordinate 16,583 of JAUIJB010000023.1, forward strand.
CTGAAGGTGTAGGTCATCCCGGCCGTGAGGCCGAGGCCGGCGACCGGAAGGTTCGTGCCGCTGTTGGCCTGTAGCAAGCCGACACCGCCGTCATCGGCCGAGTGGTCGATCTGCGCGATGCCCGCTGGAAAGTCGAAGAGGAAGGTCCCGCCGCCGAGGGTCGTCGACGACCACTGGTCGCCCCCCGGCGTCTCGAAGTCGCCATTGGGGATTTCGCTCACCGGTCCCGTCCCGCTCTGGGTCAGCTCCAGCGTGTCGAAGCTGAGGTCCATCAACAGTCCCGGGTTGCCGTTGCCGAAGGTCCCTTGGAGGTCGAAGCCGGTGAGGTTGGCGAGGTCGAGGCCCGGGGTGGTTCCGGGGGCGTTGTCCTGGATGAAGTCCGTGAGGTCCTTGGTCAGCGACACGCCGAGATCCTCGACGCCGGTCGCGAGGCCGGAGAAGCGATACACCCGCTGGGTCCCGTCGGCATCGCTGAGAACGACGTTGAACGCGTCGGAGGCATTCGCGGCATTCACGTCGAAGGTCACCTGCAGGGTGTCGCAGCCGGTGCCGTCCACGGCGGCCCCCTTGCCGCCCCCGCCAGAGTCGAAGGCCTCGACCCGAAACTGGGTGGCACCCGAGGTGAAGGTTCCGAAGTCCCATTGGGCGTAGGTGTAGTCCAGCGTTAAGTCGCTGAAGTCCGTGATCAGCACCTCGCCGCGGGCGAGGGGCACGAGGCCGGCGATCAGGAGTCCGGCTCCAAGGGTTCGAATGGGCTTGTTCATTTGGTTGGGTTGGTCGGATGGGTTCTGCGGCCGAATGACCCACCAGCCAGCGACCGCGGCTGGCGGCCGGAGGAATCCGGGGATTCGCTGCATGGATTCATGGGAGCTTGCGCCGGGTTACACAAAGTTTCAGTACTTCATGCTGGCTGCAACTTTATGCAATCATGTCCTACTTTGCGGCCATGCCAAGTCAATTCGTGGCGAATTCCCGCACGTTCCCCGGCGCGGCCGCCGGCATGCCCTCACGGCGGGCTGCCACCACCCATGCGGGGCTGCCGCCACCCATGCGGGGCCGCCGCCACCCATGCGGGGCCGCCGCCACCCATGCGGGGCCGCCGCCACCCATGGCCCGCTCAGCGCACGCTCCCCCCCCATCACTGGCGGCCGGGCCGTGCGGGGGATTTCAAGCGTCTCCTAGTCCTCGCCCAGCGTCACCGCGAGGTCCTCGCCGAGGTCCTCGATCGCCTCGACCAGGCGGCTGGTGGCGGCCTCCTCGGGCAGCGAGACCACGCCGCGGGCGTGGAAGATCGGGTGACCGGCCATCGCCGCGCTCTCCAGCGTGGTGGCGAGTTCCTCGACGTTGCCGCCGGCGGCGACGATCGCCGCCGAGAGTTCGCGGATGATCCCGGGGCGGTCGTTGCCGACGACGTCGATCGACACCGCGGCGCGACCCGCGAGCTCATCCGCCTCGTCACGCTGGACCTGCACCGAGAGCCCCTCGATGGCCTGCACCGCGCGCTCCAGCGCATCGACGGCGGAGGCCTCGCACTCGACCCGGAGAATCCCGGCAAAGCGGCCGGCGAGGTGGGCCATGCGGCTTTCCAGCCAGTTGCCGCCGGCGTCCGCGACCGCGGTGGAAAGTGCCTGCACCAGACCCGGCCGGTCCGGGCCGAGGATTGTCATCACCAGCGATTGATTCATGGGGCCACCAGCTAGGCCCGAGCGGCGGCTTTTCGCAATCCCACAATCCCGCAATTCATTAATACTCAGGCAATCCTAGTTGTTTATTTTAGAAAAAATGATCATTGACCGAACCTTTCACTTCGCCGTATTTCGGGTGCAAAGGTTTTTCGCCATGATCCTTCCCGACACGCTCAAACCCCTGCCGGTCGCGCCCCCCGACGAGCCGGCTTCCTCCGCGTCCCACGACTCTTCCCGCGGCTTCAGCGACGGGGACGCCTTCGTCAGTGAGCGCTCGGTGCGCCAGCTGCTGCTCGGCCCGATGGTGGTCGCGGGCGCGCCTGGGTCCCGGCCCGTCGGCAGCGCGCCAGCAAGCCGCCCGCCGGTCGGGCTCAAGCCGATGGACGAGGACAGCTTCGCCGGCCCGACCCTGATTCCGCTCGATGAGCCCGCCGTGGCCGCCGTGCCCGCGGTGGGCGATGCTCCGGGAGCCGCGGCGGAAGCGGACGGCGAGTCGCCCTTCATCGTCCTCGCCAAGGGCCAGTCGATCCGCCGCGCCCCGAAGCCGGACTATCGCCCCGGCGACCGCCATCCGGCGCTCGAGGAAAACCAGGGCGCGCTGCCGCCGTGCCCGCGCCGCGGAGCGGTGAACCGCTTCAGGCGGCGTGTCCCGCGCAGCCCGAAGGTCTGGCTGGCCGCCGCGGCCGCCGCCACCCTCGCCTTCCTCGCCACCGCCACCATGGTCGACTTTGTCGCGCGGAAGGCGGCGCAGCAGTTCGGCATGAGCACCGAGCCGGTGCCGATCACGCCCGCGCCCCCCAGCCAGGCGGCCGAGCCCGCGGCACCGTCGCTCGCCTCGCGCGCCCGCTGACCCGTTGGCGATTCAGCCCCTCAGCCCGCCGGGGCCCGCCAATCCCGCCGTGAGGCGGCGAAGGCGCGGGGTTCCGGCAGCGGCCCGGCAGGCGCCACATTTGCCCATCTTTTGCCTATCCAAGCCGGACCGGCTGCCGTTGTCATACCGACAGTCATGCGCCCCTTCCTCGCCTTCATCCCGATCCTCGTCCTGGCCCTGTGCGGCTGCGATCGGGAGAGCCAGGTCGAGCGCGCCACCCGCGAGGGCATCCTGATCCTCGGCAACAGCAACGAGCCCAAGGGCCTCGACCCCCACCTCGTCTCCGGCGTCCTCGAGTCGAACATCCTCCACGCCCTGTTCGAGGGGCTCTGCTCGCTGCACCCGAGCGAGGACGGCACCGCCCTGCCCGGCGCGGCGGAGCGCTGGGAGGCCAGCGAGGACTTCACCACCTGGACCTTCCACCTGCGGCCCGGGGGCGTTTGGTCCGACGGCACCCCGCTGACCGCCCACGACTTCGCCTTCGCCTACCAGCGCATCCTCTCGCCGAAGCTCGCCGCGCAGTACGCCGCGATGCTCTACTTCATCCGCGGCGCCGAGGCCTTCAACCGCGGCGAGACCGACGACTTCTCGACCGTCGGCGTCGAGGTGGTCGACGACTTCACCCTGCGGATCCATCTGCGCGGCCCGATGCCCTTCCTGCCGGAGGTCACCAAGCACTACACCTGGTATCCGGTCCCGCGCCACGCGGTCCTGCGCCACGGCCGGATCGACGACCGCTTCACCGACTGGACCAAGCCCGGCAACCTGGTCTCCAACGGCCCCTTCACCCTGAAGAGCTGGCGGGTGACCCACCACATCGAGGTCGAGCGCAACCCGCACTACTGGGACGCCGCAACCCTGACCCTCAACGGGGTGCGCTTCCTGCCGATCAGCAACACCTACACCGAGACCCGCATGTTCCTCGACGGGCAGCTGCACGCCACCTACACGCTGCCGCCGGAGATGATCGAGTATGCCCGCGAGAGGATGCCGGACATGCTGCGCCAGGAACCCTACGTCGGCGTCAACTTCCTGCGCTGCAACGTCGAGCACCCGCCGCTCGACAAGCCGGAGGTCCGCCGCGCGCTCGCTCTGGCCATCGACCGCCGCTCGATCATCGACAACATCCTGCAGGGCGGCCAGCAACCGGCCACCGGCATCGTGCCGCCCTTCGGCGGCTATGAGCCGCCCGGCGACATCAGCTTCGACCCGGAGGAGGCCAAGCGCCTGCTCGCCGGCTCGGGCTTCGAGAACGCCCGCGGGCTGCCCTCGCTGCAGCTGCTGACCACCGACCGCGACGTCTCGCGGCGGCTCGCCGAGGCCCTCCAGGCGATGTGGAAGCAGCACCTCGACCTCGAGGTGCGCATCGTCCAGCGCGAGTGGACCACCTACCTCCAGCAGCAGCAGGACGGCGAGTACGACATCGCCACCGGCGGCTGGATCGGCGACTACCTCGACCCCACCACCTTCCTCGAAATGTGGCGCAAGGACGACGGCAACAACAACACCCGCTGGTCGAGCCGCGAGTACGAGCGGCTGCTCGGCGTCGCCGAGGGCACCCCCGACCCGGCGGCCCGCTACGGCGTGCTGGCCGACGCCGAGCGCACCCTGCTCGCCGAGATCCCGGTGATCCCGCTCTACTGGTACACCACCAACTACCTGATCCGGCCCGAGGTGAAGAACTGGAACCCGCTCCTGCTCAACCACCATCCCTACAAGTTCATCCGGCTGGAACCCGACCGATGATCAAGCTCGTCCTCACCCGCCTGGTCCAGGCCATCGTCGTCGTCTTCGCGCTGGTGTCCTTCACCTTCTTCGCGGTGCGGATGCTGCCGGGCAACCCCTTCGTCAACGAGAAGGCCATCCCCGAGCACATCCTCGAGCAGACCAAGGCGGCCTACGGGCTCGACGGCAACTGGCTCCAGCAGTTCGCGATCTACTGGAAGAACGTCCTGCTCCACGGCGACCTCGGCCCGTCGTTCAGCCTCTACGGCCGAACGGTCAGCGGCATCATCGCGCAGTCCTTCCCGGTGTCGCTGATGCTCGGCGGCTTCGCCCTGCTGATGGGCGTCGGCGTCGGCCTGCCGCTCGGCGCGCTGGCCGCGCTGCGGCGCAACGGCGTGATCGACTACGCCTCGATGCTCCTCGCCATGGCGGGCATCTGCGTGCCCTCCTTCGTGCTCGGCCCGCTGCTGCAGCTCTACGTCGCCCGCAACGTCGACTGGATCAGCGTCGCCGGATGGGAGCGCCCGTCCGACATCCTGCTGCCGTCCATCGCGCTGGGCACCGGCGTCGCCGCCTACGTCGCCCGGCTGACCCGCGGCGGCATGCTCGAGGTGCTCGGCCAGGATTTCATCCGCACCGCCCGCGCCAAGGGCGTGCCGCCGGGCACCGTCGTCGTCCGCCACGCCCTGCGCGGCGCGGTGCTGCCGGCGGTCACCTACCTCGGCCCCGCCTTCGCGGCGATCATCACCGGATCCTTCGTCGTCGAGACCATCTTCCAGGTTCCCGGCATGGGGCAGCACTTCGTCACCTCGGTCACCTCGCAGGACTACTTCCTGCTGCAGGGCCTGGTGATGTTCTACGGGCTGCTGATGGCCGCCGCCAACTTCGGCGTCGACGTCGCCCTCGCCGCCCTCAACCCGCGCCTGCGCTCGAAGTCCTGATGAACGGATCCGCCGACACCATTCCCGCGCAGGACGTCGCGGCACGGGCCGAGCAGGGCACCTCGCTGTGGAAGGACGCCTGGCTGCGGCTGCGCCGCAACAAGCTGGCGATGGTCGGCCTGGTGCTGGTCGTGCTGATCCTCGCGGCCTGCTTCGTCGTCCCGCTGTTCATCGATCTCGACCCGAACACCCAGCGCCTCGACCGCAAGTTCGAGGCACCCAGCGCGACCCACTGGCTCGGCACCGACCAGCTCGGCCGCGACCTGCTGCACCGCATCGTCGAGGGCGGCCAGATCTCGCTGCTGGTCGCCTTCTTCGCCACCTTCCTCACCGGCATCGTTGGCATCCTCTACGGCGGCATCGCCGGCTACGTCGGCGGGCGGGTGGACTCGGTGATGATGCGGATCGTCGACGGCCTCCTCGCGATGCCCTTCCTGATCATCGTCATCCTGTTCCGCGAGCTCATCAAGGTGCCCGTCGAGAAGCTCTCCGACTGGCTGATCGCCGACGTCGGCCTGTCCACCGACCTGGTCCTGCGCTTCGGCAACATCGCCCCGCTGATCGTCGCCATCGCGGCCTTCGGCTGGCTGACCATGGGCCGCATCGTGCGCACCCAGGCGGCCTCGCTGGTCGAGCTCGAGTTCGTCGAGGCGGCGCGCTCGCTCGGTCTCGGCCACGGCCGGATCCTGCTCCGCCACATCCTGCCCAACGCGCTGGGGCCGATCATCATCTACGCCACCCTGACGGTGCCGAGCTTCATCCTCTACGAGGCCACGCTGTCGTTCCTCGGTCTCGGCATCGAGCCGCCGCACGCCTCGTGGGGCAGCCTGATCAAGGAGGGCGCGAACTTCCTCGAGACCCGCCCGGCGCTGATCCTGATCCCCGGCCTGGTGTTCTCGACCACGCTGTTCGCGCTCAACTTCCTCGGCGACGGCCTGCGCGACGCGCTCGACCCGAAGTCATCGAAGGACTGAGCGGGCCGCGCGGCCCTGGCAGGCCGCCCGGGATGACCCGAATTCGGTCCGGCCCGGCCGGCGCGGCACAAATTCCTTGCCCGCGGGTCTCGATGTGTTCATAAGAACATCGTCATGATCCGCGACCTTCCCGACTCCGAGCGGCCACGTGAGCGCCTCGAGCGGCTCGGCGCCGGCGCGCTGAGCCATGCCGAGCTGCTCGCCATCTTCCTGCGCTCCGGTGCCACCGGGATCAGCGCGATCGAGGTCGGCGAGCAGCTCCTCGGTCACTTCGGGTCGATCGCCGCGCTGGGCGCCGCCGGGGTCGACGAGCTGCGGGCGCAGCACGGCATCGGCCAGGCCAAGGCCTGCCAGCTGGCCGCCGCCTTCGAACTCGGCTCGCGTGCCGCGGAGGAGCGACTCTCGGGCGTGCCGCTCGATGCGCCCGAGCGCATCCACGAGCTCTTCGCGCCGCGCCTCGCCTTCCTCAATCATGAGCGGCTGGTGGTGGCGCTGGTCGACAGCCGCCTGCAGCACCTCGGCAGCAGCGAGATCAGCAACGGCACCCTCAGCGAGACCTCGGCCCACCCGCGCGACATCCTGCGCCCGGTCGTCCTGCGCAATGCCCACGGCTTCGCGCTGGTCCACAACCATCCCTCCGGCGACCCCGCGCCGAGCCGCGCCGACCGCGAGTTCACCCGGGCCCTCGACGACGCCGCCGGCCTGCTGCAGGTCCGCTTCGTCGACCACGTCATCATCGGCCGCCCGAGGACCGGCCGGGAGGCCTACTTCTCGTTCCGCGAGGCCGGTTTGCTGTAGGGGCCATCCCCGCCGAAGGCGTCGGGTTGCCCGCCATGCAGGCGGACTGACTGCGACCCCTGCCGGGGTCGGGATGAAGGGTCGCTCCAAACCCGGGGGTGTCGTCGCGTTGCTCCTCAACCCCCGGCTCATGGCTGTCATCCCTCCCGGGATGGAAGATCACCATCCCATCCATCCCATCCATCCCGGTCCCCCTCCACGCCGGTCCCCAGGCACCCGGACTCACTCCTCCGGCTGCCAGTTGAGCGAGGTCTTGACCTTCACCCGGCCCTGGTACTTGCGGATCGGCTCGGCCTTCTTCTTCCCCTGCCAGCTGACCTCGGAAAGGATCGTGTCGAGGTCCTCAGCGAGCACCACCGGGTGCAGCAGCGATGCCCAGATCTTGCCGCTGGTGACGGAGACCTCCACGTTGCTGCGCCAGCCATCGGGCGAGACCTTGCCGCGCGTCTCATACTCCCCGCTGACCGAGAAGACGCCGCAGGGATGGCCGCCGACCGACTCCACGCCCTCGAAGACGAGGACCACCCGGCCACTGACATCGAAGGGATCGAGGATCTTCAGGTTGCTGCCGGTCAGGGTGATCCGGTCGCCCGGCTTCCAACTCCGCCGGGAGGAAAACCACTGCACCCGCGGGTGCGCGCCGCAGGAGATCAGGATCTGCGGCACCCGGTCCTCGAGGGTATCCGCCCAGACCTCCTTCTCGAACTCGATCGGCCCCGCGCCGCGACGCAGGCCCCAACCCTTCTCGTAGAGGGCGAACTCGATGCCCTTGCCGACCAGCGGGCTGCGCGGCTGGGCGGAAGCGGCCTCCCCGTCGACAACCTCCTCCGCGCCCTGCTGGACACCCATCCGCTCGAGGGTCATCTCCAGCTGTCCCGGACGCTTGCGGTAGAGCACCTCGGTGACCTTCCTGTGCCTGAGGGTCCTCACCTCGCGACCGAAGGCGGAACTCTCGACGACCTTCACGTCGTCGTAGTCGACGGTCATCTGGATCCAGGACGACACCGAGCTGGGAAAGACCAGGTCACGGCGGAAGCGCACGCCCTCGCCGTCGCGCTCGATCTGCGACTCGAGCTCCGGCGAGATCTTGCCTCCCGGCAGGGCCACCGTCCGCCCCGGCGTCCCCGACTTGCCGCCCACCAGCGACTTGGCCTGGTCGCAACCGGAGTGCGCCATCACCGCCAGCAAGGCGATCCAGGCAACTCCGATTCGACGCATCATGCTCATGATCTAGCATCCGCCCCCCCGGGTGACGAGCCCCGGCCGCGGTCCGGAATCATCTCCTTGCGCGGCATCCGAGGCGTTGGTCCATCTCCAGGGCCGGGGATTCCTCGCTGCTCTCCCCGACCACCTGGGCCGGCACGCCGGCGACGGTGGTGTGGGGGGCCACGTCGGTCAGGACCACGCTGCCGGCACCGACCTTCGCGCCCTCGCCGATCTCGACGCGGCCGAGGATCTTCGCGCCGGCACCGAGCAGGACGCCCGAGCGCACCACCGGGTGGCGGTCGCCGGTCTGCTTGCCGGTGCCGCCCAGCGTCACCTCGTGGAGGATCGAGACGTTGTCCTCGATGATCGCCGTCTCGCCGACCACGAAGCTCGTCGCGTGGTCGAGCATGATGCCGCAGCCGATCCGGGCCGCCGGGTGGATGTCCACCGCGAACACCTCGCTCACGAGACTGGAAAAGTAGTACGCCAAGTCCCGTCGGTCATCGCCCCACAGGCTGTGCGCCACGCGGTAGGTCGAGATGGCCATGAAGCCCTTGAAGAACAGCAGGGGCTGCAGCGGCGAGTCGCAGGCGGGGTCGCGCTCGACGATCGCGCAGAGGTCGCGGGCGGCGCTGTCGACGATCGTCGGGTCGCCGAGGATCGTGTCGGTCAGCAGCGGCGTGAGCTCGTCGCGGGTCATGTCCTCGCGGGCCATCTTGCGGGCCAGCCGGGAGCCCAGCGCGGTGCCGAGGCAGGGGTGGCCGAGGACGACGTCCTCGATGAGGGTGCGCAGGCCATGCTCCTGCTCCTGGATCGCCTCGGCGTGCTCGCGGACCTGCTGCCAGACCCGCGCGACGTCGACCGGCGACGGCTGACAGACACGCGGCGGATTCGCCTTCCCCGCCCGATCCCTGATGTGTTCCTTAGTTCTCATGCGGATTTCGCAGAAGCTCGACTACGCCTGCCGGGCGATGACCCAGCTGGCCAAGCGTCATGACGGCAACACCATGACACGTCTCGAGGAACTTGCACACCGCGAAGACGTCTCGTCCAACTTTCTCGTCCAGATCCTCAACGACCTGCGCCGGGGGGGGCTGGTCGAGAGCCGGCGCGGCAAGGCCGGCGGCTACCTGCTGGCACGGATGCCGGAGAACATCTCGCTGCGCGAGATCGTCGAGGCCGTCGAGCCCGACCTGCTGGTCTTCACGGCCCACACCGAGGGCGAGAGCGGCGCGGTCGTCCGCGACCTCTGGGTCGGCATCGCCGCGCGCCTGAGGGAGGACCTCGGCCGGATCAGCCTGCGCCAGCTCGCCAGCCGCGGCGGCGAGCCGATGTACTACATCTGACGCAGCTGGCCCGCGCCCGGGACACTGCCATTCCGGAAGACGCAAGGGGACCGCCATCACCGGGAGTTCACGGCGCCGCCACCGGGGTCACCGGCAGGCGCACGGTCTTGCCAGAGCGGTTGACCGTGAAGTTGACGGTCTGCTCCGGCAGCATCAGGAAGAAGGCGTTGACCGCGTCGCCGTAGTCGCGGACGGGGCGGCCGGCCGCCTCGACCACGACGTCGCCGCTGCGGAAGCCGGCGCGGGCCGCGGGGGAGTCCGGCGTGACCGCGGTGACGCGCGGGGTCGGGCTTCCCGGGTGCAGGCTCAGGCCGAGGTGGACGCGCTGCGGCTTGCCCGCCAGCCTGAGGCTCTCGAGGAACCTCGACAGGACTTCCACGGGGACCGCGAATCCGGCCGAGTCGCCGGCCGGCCGGTGGGCCACCGCCGCCACCTTGCCGTCGGCACCGAACAGCGGCGTGCCCATCGGCGCGACCTCGCCGGGGTAGCGCAGCTTGAGCAGGGTGAAGGGAAGGTACTTGCCGTGGATCCGCTTCACCCGGCGGTCGATGCGGCAGGTCGCCCCGTCGCTGCCGATGCGGAGCTCGCCCGAGTGCGGCGCCCGCTCCGACAAGGAGTGCCCGCGCCCGAGGCTGGTGTCGCCGCGGAACAGGATCAGCCGCGAGGCCGGGTCGACGGTCACCTCGGGCCGGTAGCCGGAAGGGGCACCGATCAGGCGAACCTCGTCGGCCTCGCTTCCGGCGACCCCGACGGTCACCGCCTGGCGGCCACCGGCGAGGACGAAGGCGACCGACTCGACGCCGGAGTCAAAGCGCGCAGCCAGTTCGCCGTCGCGCGCCAGCACGGCGCCGAGGCCGGCGATGATCCAGCACGCGGAGGCAAGCAGCACTCGTGCGGCGGGGCGCCATCGACTTCGACCCGGGACGGTCATTCAAGCCCCCGTCCGGATCAGAATTCCTGATCGCCCGTCGCTCCCTGCGACTCCGGCCGGAGGTCGAGCTCCTCGAGCTGCTCCACGCTGGCGTCCGGGGCTGCCGGAACGACCTGCCAGCGGACACTCTCGGTTGAGTGTTCGACCTGGGTGGGTCGCTCGGCCATCAGGAACATCGCGGCAATGGCGGCGTAGCCGAGGCCGGCACCGTAGGCCCACTTGGCCGCGCCCGCCTCGCCGATCCATGCGGTGAAACGCTTCCACCAGCCCTGCGGTCCCCTCTCGACCGCCATCGCTTCCTCGCGACGGCGCATGTGGAACTCGCGCAGGAAATCCTCCATGTATCCCTCCGGCGGCCGTTCATGGCGCTTGAGGGCGAGAAGGTCTCCGATCTGTTGGGCGTCCGGCTTCACGGCAGCGATTGGTTAAAGAATCTAAAATATTTGGGATTTTGCAAGATCTTTTTCAAAATCTCTTCCCCGGTCCATCCATCCCGTCGCCTTGGATCTGGCCAAAGCCTCAGGAACTTTTTTCCCAGAATTCCTGCAGGTGCGTCTGCAACTGCTGGTGCGCGTAGTGGAGCCGCGAGCGCACGGTGCCCTCCGAGACTTTCAGGATCTTCGCGATTTCCGCATGAGGCATCCCTTGGATGTCGAACATCGTAACCACGGCTCTATGCGACTCAGACAGGTGCATCATCGCTTCGTTCAATCTTTTCTGGAGCTCGTGCAGGTTGCTCTGGCGCTCCGGATCGGCGTGGTGGGTCTGGTCGACGAGGGCCGGGTCGTTCTGCACCGCCGAGTCGAGCTCGTTCAGGCTGAGGCCGCTGCGACGCTTGCGCTTCTTGAGGAAGTTCAGCGTCATGTTCACCGCGATCTGGTAGATCCAGGTGTAGAAGGCCGACTGGCCGCGAAACTTGGGCAGCGACTGGTAGGCGCGGGCGAAGATGTCCTGCAGCAGGTCGTGGGTGTCCTCCTTGTTGGAGGTCATGTTGTAGACCAGGCCGTACAGCTTGTCGCCGTATCGTAGGATCAGGGCATCAAAGGCACGCGTGTCACCCTCTCGGGCACGTGCCACCAGTTCAACGTCCGGATCCGGCTGCTGGGTGTCATCCGGCATTCCGCGGGGTGTAAGGGAGTCGCGCAGAAGCTACCGGTCCGGCCCGGGGGTGTAAAGGCCGCTGAGGCGCTCCGGCACCGCCCCGCCGGCCTGCTTCGGGGTCCGCCCGGAGCCGTGGAGTTTTGAAAATTTCCCCTCCCCCGGGGTGCTTCCCCCTTGGCCGACGCGACGCCCTCGGCCAAGCTCCCGCCATGCCTTCCGCCGACTCCCTGCGCGCCGCCATCCGCGACGTCCACGATTTTCCCAAGCCCGGGATCGTCTTCAAGGACATCACCCCGGTGCTGGCCGACGGCCCGCTGTTCCGCGACTCGATCAGCCTGTTGTGCGAGGAGGCCGGCGGCCAGGCCATCGACAAGGTGGTCGGGATCGACGCCCGCGGCTTCATCTTCGCCGCCGCCGTGGCCGACCGCCTCGGCGCCGGCTTCGTGCCGATCCGCAAGAAGGGCAAGCTGCCCTGGAACACCCGCGGCCTGTCCTACACGCTCGAGTACGGCGAGAACATCGTCGAGATCCACGAGGACGCCGTGAGCCCCGGCGAGAAGGTCCTGCTCGTCGACGACCTCCTCGCCACCGGCGGCACCGCCGCCGCCGCGGTCGAGCTGCTCGACGAACTCCAGGCCGACCTGGTCTGCGCCGCCTTCCTGATCGAGCTCGGGTTTCTCAATGGCCGGACCCGCCTCGGTGACCACCGGATCCACTCGCTGATCCGCTACGACTGAGGCACCCGGGGCACGGATGAGCCGCCTTCATCCGGCCAAGAAAGCGATCCCGCCCCCGGCCATCCGCTCCCGCTTGCCCAAGCCCCGCGTTCCAGCTACCCCAGCCCAAGCGGCGAAGCCGCCCACCCACTCAATCCCTCAATCTCCCAGTTTCCCAACCCCACTCATGTCCCTCGACTCCTACGCCGCCGCCCTGATCCGCTACCCCGAGCTCGGTTTCTCACTCGACTCCTCGCTGATGGACCTCGACGCCGACTTCCTCGCCTCGATGGAGGGCAAGGTCGCCCGCGCCTACCAGGACATCGCCGAGCTCGAGGCCGGCGCCATCGCCAACCCGGACGAGGGCCGCATGGTCGGCCACTACTGGCTGCGCCGCCCCGAGCTCGCCCCCACCGACGAGATCCGCAGCCAGATCACCGAGCCGCTGCGCGACCTCAAGCAGTTCGCCGAGAAGGTCCACACCGGTCAGGTGACCCCGCCCGGCGGCGGCATCTTCGAGCGCCTGCTGGTGATCGGCATCGGCGGCTCGGCGCTCGGCCCCCAGCTCGTCAACGACGCGGTCGGCCACGGCTCGCGGCTGGCGATCCACTTCCTCGACAACACCGACCCCGACGGCATCGACCGCACCCTCGCCGAGATCGGCGCCGAGCGCCTGACCAAGACGCTGGTCGTGGTGATCTCGAAGTCCGGCGGCACCCCGGAGACCCGCAACGGCATGGTCGAGGCCAAGGCCGCCTTCGACGCCGCCGGGCTCGACTTCGGCAAGCACGCCGTCGCCATCACCGGCGACGGCTCCAAGCTCGACCAGTTCGCCGACAAGCACGGCTTCATCACCCGCTTCCCGATGGAGGACTGGGTCGGCGGCCGCACCTCGGTGATGTCCACGGTCGGCCTCGTCCCCGCGGCGCTGCAGGGGATCGACATCGACGCCCTCCTCGCCGGCGCGGCGGCGATGGACGAGCGGACCCGCCAGGCGGGTGGCGGCGGCGGCGACAATGCGGCGATGCGCCTGGCCCTCTGCTGGTACGCCGCCGGCAACGGCCGGGGCGAGAAGGACATGGTCGTGCTGCCCTACAAGGATTCCCTGGTACTGTTCTCCAAGTATCTCCAGCAGCTCGTCATGGAATCGCTGGGCAAGGAGAAGGACCTCGACGGCAAGGTCGTGAACCAGGGCATCGCGGTCTACGGCAACAAGGGCTCGACCGACCAGCACGCCTACGTCCAGCAGCTGCGCGACGGCGTGCCGAACTTCTTCGCCACCTTCATCGAGGTGCGCAAGGGCCGCGACGGCGACACCATCGAGGTCGAGCCCGGCAACACCTCGGCGGACTACCTGCAGGGCTTCCTGCGCGGCACGCGCAAGGCGCTGCACGAGTCCGGGCGCCAGTCGCTGACCATCTCCATCCCGAAGGTCGGCCCCAAGCAGCTCGGTGCGCTGATCGCGCTCTTCGAGCGGGCCGTGTCGTTCTACGCCTCGCTGGTGAACATCAACGCCTACCACCAGCCGGGGGTCGAGGCCGGAAAGAAGGCCGCCGCGGACTTCCTCGAGACCCTCAACGCGGTGCGCAGCCGGCTGGTTGCCGATGCCAAGACCGCGGGCGACATCGCCTACGAGATCGATGCCGACCCCGAGGAGGTCTACCACTGCCTCAACCACCTGGCCTCCAACGGCGAGGCGCAGATCTCGCTGGGTGCCAGCGCCGCGGACGACACCTTCTCGATCTGAGGGTGAGGCGGAGCCGAACCCCATGGGACCTCTAGGACCCATAGGACAGATGCCCTGTGCTCCGCAGCCTCCACCCACCCGCCCCGCAACTTCGATCTCGCCCCCGGGTTCATCCCGTGGACCATGGAGCACGCCTGTCAGGCAGGCCGGATCGAAATGCCCGAAGCCAAGCCCACCGCCATCACGGACCCGGATGACGCCCGTGACGTGGCGCTGATGCTGCGCATCGCCGAGGGCGACGAGGTGGCCTTCCGCGAGCTGGTCGAGCGCCACCAGAACCGCGTGGTCGGCACCGTGGCGAAGATGCTGGGCGACGCCACCGAGGCCGAGGACATCGCCCAGCAGGTCTTCCTGCGGGTCTGGAAGCACGCCCGGCGCTGGCGTCCCGAGGCGCGCTTCACCACCTACCTGTTCACGATCACCCGCAACCTGGTCTACAACGAGTCGCGGCGCCGTTCGCGGCGCCGCGAGGTCTCGGCCGAGGAGAAGGAGGAGGAGCGCGGCTACGAGCCGGAGGCCAGCGCGTCGGAGCGGCCCGACGAGGAGGCGCTCAAGTCGGAGATGTGCGAGGAGATCGACGCGGTGATCCAGTCGCTTCCCGAGGCCCAGCGCACCGCCGTGATCCTCTACAGCTACGAGTCGATGCCCTACGACGAAATCGCGCGGGTCCTCGACACCTCGGTCTCGTCGGTGAAGAGCCTGTTGTTCCGGGCCCGCGGGACGCTGCGGGAGAAACTCTCCCAGCACCTGGGTTACTAGCGCTGCGAGTGAGGCGAGCGACGCGGCCGGAGGCTCACGCCGCTCACCGGCGCCGCTGACCGGCGGCCTCGCGCAGGCGTTCCTGCTGTTGGCGGATCCGATCCGCCTGTTCGCGGCGCTGGCTCTGCTGGCGGGCCTGCTGCTCCTGCTGCTGGCGCGCCCGCTCGGCAGCCTGTTGCCGGGCCTGCTCGGCGGCTTGCTGGCGGGCCTGCTCCTGCCGTTGCTGCATGGCTTCCTGTTGGGCCTGGCGGAGCTGTTCCTGTTGCTCCCGGGCGCGCTGGGCGGCCTGCTGCCTCGCGGCGGCCTGCTGCTGGTTCTGTTCCTGCCGGGCTTGCTCCCGGGCCCTGGCCTCGGCTTGCTGCTGCCGCCGCTGGGCCTCGGCGCGGGCCGCCTGCTCGCGAAGCAGCTCCTGCTGCCGTTGGGCCTGCTCGAGTTGGCTCTGCCGCGCCTGTTCCTGCTGCCGGCGGACCTGCTCCTGGCGCTGCCGGGCCTCGAATTGGCCACGCTGCCGGGCGTCGGCGGCGGCATTCCCCCTGGCAGCGGCGTTCGCTCCCGCCTGGCGGGCCTGCGGTGGCGCCGGTATCGCCGCTGGCGCCTCGACGGGGACGGCATTCGCCGCGGCGCGCCGCCGCGCGGCGGAGCCCGAGCCGGCGACATCTCCTGAGGCGCTTTCGAAGGAAGGACCGGCGGAGTCATCGCCCGGCTGCCGCGGGTCGGCCGTCGCCTCCCCGCGCTGCGCCGGGTCGACCAGGAAATCCAGGCCGCTCGAGCGATCGGGCCGAACCCCACGGGGCAGGCCGCCACGACCCTGGTCCCGCACCATGCCATCGACCGGGCCGGGTTGCCCCGCGAGCGCATCTTCCGGGGCCGCCGGGGCGTCGGCCCGGGCGCCGGCTTCCCGGTTCGCACGCGTCCGGCGCCCCCCGGTGCCGCCCTCCGGCGGCGTTTCCTCCGCCGCCGCGAGGCGGGCAAAGCCGGAGCGGGTCGTGCGGCGCGTCGTGCCATCGGCGACCCGGCGCCGGTTGGCCTCGAGGAGGTCGCTCATCCGCGCGCGGCCGACGCCGATGTCCTCGCGCCAGTTCGCGGCGCGGCGGATCCACTCCCGACGGGCATCGCGGGCCCGCTCGATGCGCGCGGCGTTGGTCCCCAGGCCGTCGCGATCCACCTCGACGCGGCCGAGCCACCCCGCCGTGCGCCCGGGCTGCAGCCGCGGGTTCCACGGCACGTCGATGCCCGGGGCGAAGGCGCGGATGCGGCCGTCGACGAGATCCGGCCGCCCCGCCGCCCGGCCCCGGCCGCGGTCCCTGAGGCCGTCGAGCATTTCAAAGCCCAGCGGGCGCAGCGGCAGGCGCCCCTCGTGGCGCGGACCGCCGCAGTAAATTCGTCCGCGGTGGGGCGCGATGCGGGTGCACGGCCGGCTGCGCTCCCACCAGCGGCGGTTCTGCCCCCGCGGCACGCAGTGGCGCCAGACCGGCTGGTCGAGGTGGCGGGCCTCCATGAAGACGAACCAGCTGAGCGACACGCCGAAGTCGGCCTCCACGCCATGGCCGTAGCCGCCATCGTCGCCGAGCCAGCAGGTCTCCGGCGGCAGCGGCGCCCAGCCGAGGCCCCCGCCGCCCTCGCGCCAGCACACCCACGACGGTGCCCAGCGGAAGCCGGGAACCCAGCACCAGCCGCGGCCGACGATCCGCACCCAGCGGCCGTAGTGGTAGGTCGCCCAGCCGAAGGGCTCCTGCGAGTCCCAATACCAGCCGTAGTCGGTGTAGTGCCAGCGGCCGTGGAGGTAGGGCCGCCAGTCGGCATCCCCGACCACCACCGAGGGCTGGAACACGTAGCCGTAGTCGATGGTCTCGTACCAGTCACCCTGGTCGGCCAGGCCGTCGTAGAACAGGTTGTAGTCGGCCACCGGCAGCGGCTCCGCGCCGAACTCCAGGGCGGTCTCGCCCGCGGCGTCGGGTCCGCCCAGGTCGCCGTCGCCGGAGTCCTCGGCGAACTCGCCGTCCGCAACGCTGTCGGACTCGTCCTCGATGCCCCCTCCGTCGACCTCCGGCTCCTCGCCGGAAAGATCATCCGCCTCCGCGCCGGCAAGCTCGCCGGCCTCGTCCAGCTCGGCCTGCCGCGCCTCGCGCTCGGCCTGCATGGCCTCGCGCTGTGCCTCCAGCTCGCGGCGTGCCCGGTCGAGCTCGCGGCGGCTCGCCTCGAGCGCCTCGCGCTCTTCCGCCAGCTCGTCGATCCCGCCACCGCCCCCGGCCCCCGCGGGGCGCTCGCAGGACGCGGCGAGGAAGACCAGGAGGATCGCGGGGAGCAGGGATTTCATGGGCGGGCCGGGCGGGTTCGGGTTGGGCGGGTTGGGCGGGTTGGGCGGGTTGGGCGGGTTGGGCGGGTTGGGCGGGTTGGGCGGGTTGGGCGGGTTGAGGGGACGGGTTCAGCAGGGGGGTGGGCAGCCCCTGAAGGTGGGACGCCCGAGCCCCCGCCGCTATTCACGAAATCCCCGCCGCGGCCCGGAAACCGCCCGCCCTCAGCCCCCGCCGGCCCGCACCCCGAGGGTCGCCACCTCGTAGATCACCCGCGCCGGGCCGGCGCGGCCGCCGGCGACCTCGCGCCGCGTCACCCGCGCGCCGAGCAGCTCCTCCATCATCCGCAGCTCGAACTGGATCGCGTTCGGGTAGGCCTCGAAGATGGCGTCCATCGGGTGATGGCACTCCTCGATCCGAAAGCCACTAGAGGCATCGTATTTGCAGCGCCCGAAGCAGCCCTCCTTCTCGCGCAGCGACGACAGCAGGGTCGCCTTCTCGACCAGCGACTTCGCCCGTGCCAGGCGCGGGCGCCAGCGCTCGCGGAGCTCGCCGAAGTAGTGCACCAGCATGCGCTCCGGGGCGGTGTCGCCGAACAACTGGCGGGCCGCCTCGAGGAGCTCGAGCGAGACCCCGGCCCCGACCTCGGGGAACAGGCTGCCGGCGCGCGGGGTCAGGCGGTACATCACCTCCGGCCGGCCGACCTGCGCGCGGGGCACCCGCCACTTCTCGAGGTAGCCGAGCTTCACCAGCGCCTCGCACTGGTCCTTGACGCCCATGTAGCTGCCACCGAGGCGCTTGCGGAGCTCCGGCACGGGCAGGCCGCCGGAGAGCTTCAGCTCCTCCACGATGCCCACCCACTGCTTCTTCACCAGATCCCGGATCCCCGCACGAAACACCCCGACAAACTCCCGGCCGGGGGCCGTCGAATCAACCCAATTCCCGCGCCATGAACCGCGCACCGACGATCGGGTCGCAAATCGGCATCGAAAAGGGGCTTGCTCTTCTTGAACCGGAAGACGTGGACCGGGATGGATCGGATGGATTGGATTCAGCAGGGACGACCGGGCCTTCGACCTCATCCCATCCATCCCATCCACCCTGGTCCAAACGCTCCCCGCCCGCGTCCCCGCCGGGCCCGGCGGGATATTTCCCCTTTCCCCCGCCCCGATTCCGGTGTCTTCTGGGCTCCGCTGAATATCATGGAGCTCGACCTGATCGACGTTCACTTCGACCTGAAGACGCATTCGCCCCGCGAGCTCGAGGAAGCTCTCGAGGATCCCTTTGCGATCCGTTTCCTCCCCGACAACGACCGCTCGGACGGCGAGTCGCGCTACTACGCCCTCGGCCGGACCGTGGCCGACCGCCACCTCTTCCTGTGCTTCTGGACCGACGGAAAGAGGGCCCGGGTGGTCAGCGCGCGGGACATGAGCGAGGGCGAGCAGCGCTTCTACGAGCGGAAATACGCCGAGTTCAAGTAAGCATGAAGACCGTCGCCAAGTGGGAGGAAATCCCCGATTTCGAGGACGAGGAGGAGGAAGCCAACTTCTGGCTCGAGCACGAGCTCGACGCCAAGCTCATGGCCGGCTCGGTCCACGAGCCCGACTCGCGCGAGTCGACCACCATCACGCTGCGCTTCGACCCGCGCATGCTCTCGCGCATCAAGCGCATCGCCCGCACCCGCTTCCTCAACTACCAGTCGATGATGAAGCAGTGGCTGGCCGAGCGGCTCGAGGACGAGATCCGCAAGCAGTAGCCCGGCGGCCCGAGGCCCGCTCATCCCTCCTCGCGACCGCTGCGATGGCCCTGCTGCGACACCCGGCCTTCTGGCTGGCCGCCTTCCTGGCCTGGTTCGGCACCCTGTGGTGGCTTTCCAGCGCGCCGCGCGAGTTCCCCTCGGCGCTCGACTTCCGGGCCTCCGACAAGCTGCTCCACTTCGGCTACTTCTTCGGCGGCTCCGGCCTGTTCTCCGCCTGGTGGTTCCGCCGCCACCCCGACCAGCCGGCCTGGCGGCGGATCCTCCTCGCCTGGATCCTGCTGACCCTGGTCGGCGTGTCCGACGAGTGGCACCAGTCGACCGTCCCCGGCCGCGATGCCACCCTCAGCGACCTCGTCGCCGACTCGCTCGGCGCGCTGGCCGGCGCGCTCGTGTTCCACGCCTGCCGCCGCACGCTCAGCTGAGCTCGGCCCGGCGGGGCGGGGGTTGGACGGCCACGCCCCGGCCTTGGCGGATTGCCGCCGGGCACCCATGCTGCGGCCATGGCCGACCCCGAGCAGCGCATCCGCGAACTCCGCGCCGAACTCGAGCACCACAACCGGCTCTACTACACCGAGGCGGCCCCGGAGATCTCCGACGCCGAGTACGACGCGAAGTTCCGCGAGCTCGAGGAGCTCGAGGAGGACCACCCGGAGCTCGCCGACCCGAACTCGCCGACCCGGCGCGTCGGCGGCGAGCCGATCGAGGGCTTCGAGCAGGTCCGCCACCTCGTGCCGATGCTGTCGATCGACGACGTCTTCGAGCTCGACCCCGCGACGAGCGACACGCCCGAGGCCGAGCTCATCGAGTTCTACCAGCGCCTGCGCAAGAACCTCGGACGCGACGACATCGCCGTCACGGTCGAGCCGAAGATCGACGGCGTCGCGGTGAGCCTGGTCTACCGCGGCGGCGTGCTCGACTACGCTGCCACCCGCGGCGACGGCGAGACCGGCGACGACATCACCCACAACGTCCGCACCATCCACCGCGTCCCGCTGCGGCTGGAGGCGGCCGGCGAGGCCGGCGCGGGCGTGCCGGAGCTGCTCGAGGTCCGTGGCGAGATCTTCATGCCCAACGAGGCCTTCGCGCGCATGAACGAGGAGCGCGACGAGGCCGGGCTGGCGACCTTCGTCAACCCGCGCAACGCCACCGCCGGCACGCTCAAGCAGCTCGACCCGAAGATGGCCGCCGAACGCCCGCTCGACTTCCTCGCCCACGGCTTCGGCGCCTACGAGGGCGACGCGCTCGGCGGCGAGGACGACTTCACCGCGCTGCTCGAGTCGCTCGCCATCCCGCGCAACCAGCCGCTGATCGCCGCGGCGACGCTGGAGGAGACCCTCGAGGCGGTCGGCCGCATCGACCGCGAGCGCCACGAGCTGCCCTACGCCACCGACGGCGCGGTCATCAAGGTCGCCGACTACGAGGAACGCCGGACGCTCGGCTTCCGCTCGCGCGCGCCGCGCTGGGCCGCGGCCTACAAGTTCCGGCCCGAGCAGAAGGAGACCGTGCTGCGCGACATCACCGTGCAGGTCGGCCGGACCGGCGTGCTCACCCCCGTCGCCGAGCTCGAGCCGGTCTTCGTCTCCGGCACCACGGTGTCGCGCGCCACCCTGCACAACGAGGAGGAGATCGAGCGCAAGGACATCCGGATCGGCGACACCGTGCTCGTCGAGAAGGCCGGCGAGATCATCCCCGCGGTGGTCAAGGTCATCACCGACAAGCGTCCGGACGACGCCGAGCCATTCTCCCTGCCCGACCACGTCGGCCACCGCTGCCCGTCCTGTGGCGGGCCGATCGCCAAGGAGGAGGGCTTCGTCGCCTGGCGCTGCGGCAACTTCGCCTGCCCGGCCCAGGCCGTCTCGCGGATCCGCCAGTTCGCCTCGCGCAAGGCGCTCGACATCGACGGCGTCGGCGGGATCGTCGCCGAGGCGCTGGTCCGCCACGCCCACTGCCGGACCCCGCTCGACCTCTTCGACCTCGACGAGGAGCCGCTCGCCGCGCTCAACCTGGGCAGCGAGGAGGAGCCGCGCCGCTTCGGCGAGAAGAACGCCGCCAAGGTGATCTCCGCGCTGGGGCGCGCGCGCGACAAGCCGCTCGACCGCTGGTTGTTCGCGATGGGGATCCGCCACGTCGGCGAGTCGGCATCGAAGGAGCTCGCGCGCCTCCACGAGACCCTCCGCGACCTGCCGGAAAGCCGGGTCCTCCACGGCATCCGCGACGCCACCCGGCTGGAGGCCGAGCGCCGGCAGGTCTCGCCGCGCAACCGCGACAACCCGCCGGCCGACGACGACAGCAAGAAGGCGCGGCAGGAGAAGCACGACGAATTGAAGCGGGAGATCGCCGCGATCGAGGACTCGCTCGCGCCCTTCGAGGTCTCGCCCGACGTCGGCCCGGCGGTGGCCGACAGCGTCACCGCCTTCTTCGACTCCGAGGCCGGCCGCCACGTGCTCGAGCGGCTCGCCGAGCTCGGCCTCGACCCGAAGTCCGCCAACTTCCTGCCGCAGCCCGCCGAGGCCGACCCGGGCGAGGCGCCGCTGGCGGGCAAGACCCTAGTGCTCACCGGCACCCTGAGCGTCGGGCGCGACGAGATGAAGCGGCTGCTCGAGTCCAAGGGCGCCAAGGTCAGCGGCAGCGTGTCGAAGAACACCGACTTCCTGCTCGCCGGCGAGGGCGGCGGATCGAAGCGCAAGAAGGCCGAATCGCTGGGAGTCCGGGTGATCGACGAGGACGAGGCGCGGCGGATGATCGAGGGCTGAATGCCGTGGAGACAGGAATGCCTTGTCCCTTTCGCCTCAGTTGATAGGATGCCCCCGCTCGAAAATCGACACTCCCCGCTGCCATGGATCCCCGGACCTTCGCCTGCCCCGCCCTCGCCCTGTTCCTCGCCTGCGGCCACGCCCAGGCCGTCTGGATCACCAACTTCACCTCGATCAGCCCCGGCGTGAATGGCTCGGCCAGCGGCGTCTGGCGGGAGGTGACCAATCCCCTGAGCGGTGCCGGCAGCGACAGCTCCTTCAACGTCACCCTGAACGCCATGAATGGCGGCGACGTCAAGGCGGAGGATGGTTCGGCACTGACCTCGCGCACCGACGAGTCATTCCCCTGGCGCGACCTCAATGCGGGCGAGTCCTTCGTCTACGAGGGCGACACCATCGGTCCCCTTCCGATCGCCGTCGATCTTCCCTTTGCCAATGGCACCAACGGCGACTTCATCAACGTCGAGACCGACAGCGGGTCCTCCTCCATGATCGTCATCGAGTTCGGTGCCCTCGTCAGGGATCCGATGCTGAGCTTCTCGGACATCGACATCGGCACCACGCTGGCCTTCACCGACAGCTTCAGCGTGGTGGCCCAGACCAGCAACCTGGCGAATGCCGGCAACGCGGTGAGCAACACGATGCTGCCGACCACCCCTCCCTTTGACGAGGAGGCTGCCGGTTCGCTGCAGTTCAGCGGCAGCTTCAGCCAGCTGGCCTTCACCATCACCAACAACCACCCGCAGAACGCCGAGAACCGCACCGGCTTCGTGGTGACCACCGAGTTCGAGCCGATCCCCGAACCCGGCACCACGGTTCTGGTTCTTGGCGGCCTGCTCCTCGCCGGGCGGCGCCGCCGCTGAGCGGCGCCCCGCCGCCATGAGCCGCCTCGCCGTCCGACCACGCTTCTCCACCGAGCTCGACCTTCCGGCCGGGCAGGTCCAGCAGCGGATCCTCGAGCAGGTCGACGGCGACCCGGAGGCCTGCGAGGTGAAGAGCTTTCCGGGCTTCCTGTGCCTCCGCATCCCCCTCGGCCAGCGCCACTTCTGGTCGCCGCGGCTGACCCTCTCGATCGACGAGGACGAGGACGGCCGAACCCGGATCGAGGGCATCTACGGGCCCAACGCCAACCTCTGGGCGCTGTTCCTCTACAGCTACCTGATCAGCGGCTCGGTCGCGATCTTCGCCGCCTCGCTGGGCTTCGCGCAGCTGTCGCTGAAACGTCCCGCCTGGGGCATGTGGATCGCCGGCGCCATGGCAGGCGTGCTGGTCGGGATCTACCTGGTCGCCCGCCTCGGCAAGCGGATCGCAGCCGACCAGACGCACCACCTCGACGACCTCTACCGTCGGGCTGTCGAGCGCTCGGGCATCACCGCGCGGATCGTCGCGGGCGAGCCCTCAGCCGATGCCGAGCTTGCCTGACTCGATCCCGCCGAGCACCCGCCGGACCACCCCGGCGACCTCCTCGGCGGATCCCTCGCGGAGGAAATCCTCGTGGCGCCCCGGCACCTCGAAGACCTCGATGGGTTGGCTGCTCCAGCCTTCCCAGCCGAGCGCCCGCGGCCGCGGCATCCAGCCCTCGTCGGCCGCGCGGACCAGCACCAGGCGGCCGACGGCGGGAATCCGCGGGCGGTGCTCGTGCAGCGCCTTCCAGTGGCGCAGCGCCCGCTCGCGGCCAGCCTCGTCGAGCGGCTCGGGGTCGAGCACCGACCAGATGTCCGGGATCTGCCGGCCGTTCACCGGCGCGGCGGTTTCCCCGACGCTCTGGCGCAGCTGGCGCCACTTCATGCCGATCCGGCGCAGCAGGGTCTCACGGTCGAAGCCCGTCACCCGCCTGACCTGCCCGGGCAGGCGGCCGGCGATGCGCATCATCGACCCCAGGTCGAGGTCGGGGGCCTCGCCCCGCCAGCCCGCCGGCGGCAGCGACTCCAGCAGCATCAACAAGGCGACCTCCTCACCGGCGTCGACCAGCTGGGCGGCCACCTCGAGCGCCAGGTTGCCGCCGAAGCAGAAGCCCGCGAGCCGGTAGGGGCCCTTC
The DNA here is from genome assembly GCA_030430455.1 of Verrucomicrobiia bacterium. GTDB lineage: Bacteria > Verrucomicrobiota > Verrucomicrobiia > Verrucomicrobiales > Akkermansiaceae > Haloferula. The sequence continues at coordinate 40,227 of JAUIJB010000023.1, forward strand.
GCCTGCACCTCGCGCAGGCTGCGGACATGCGCCGCGGCGAGGTCCTCCATGCGGTCGTGCACCCGGTCGCCCTCGGCCATGCCGTAGCTCAACCGGCCGTCGCCGAGCAGCCGCACCGCCTCGCGGTAGGGAAACAGGCCCATGCCGCCGTCGACCAGCGTCTGCATCCAGAAGATCGGATCGCCCGAGCCCTCCGGGTTGAGCAGGACCGGGCGCGGCTCGGCGGGGTCGATCCCGCCCTCCTCGCGGATCTGGCGCAGCAGGCCGCCGAAGGTCGGGTCCTCGAAGATCCAGTCGAGGTGGAGGTCGACGCCGAGCCGCCGCTTGATCTCCGCGACCAGCCGAACCGCCAGCAGGGAGTGGCCGCCGAGCTTGAAGAAGTCGCTGTCCCGGCGGATCTCCGAGACTCCCAGGAGGTCCCCCCAGGTGGTCATCAGGGCGTGCTCGAAGGCGGACGCCGCCCCCTCGCCGGCAACCGGCACGGCGGCATCGCGGCCGGCATCGACCACCGGCCGGGCCGCCAGCGCGCGGCGGTCGATCTTGCCGCTGGCATTCAACGGCAGGCGGTCCAGCGCGGCGAAGCGCGCCGGCACCATGTAGTCGGGCAGCTTGTCGCGCAGGAAGTCCGCCAGGCCGCCGAGCTCGCCGGCGTCACCCTCGACCCAGCCGACCAGTTCGCCGTCCCCGACCTGCACGCAGGCCGCGTTGGCGACCCGCGGGTGGGCCGCCATCGCGGCCTCGATCTCGCCCAGCTCGACGCGGAAGCCGCGCAGCTTGACCTGGCCGTCCATCCGTCCGAGGCACTCGAGGGCGCCGTCGCCGCCGACCCGGGCGAGGTCGCCGGTCCGGTAGAGGCGCTGCCCGGCGAGGGGGCCGGAGGACGGCGTGATGAAGCGCTCGGCGGTGAGCTCGTCGCGCTGCCAGTAGCCGTCGGCGAGGCCGTCGCCACCGATGCACAGCTCGCCCGTGCCGCCACCGCGGACCACCCGGCGCTCCTCGTCGAGGATCACCAGCCGGGTGTTGGCGATCGGCTCGCCGATCGACACCGCCTCGAGCGCGTCGGCCGATTCCGGCAGCTTCCAGATGCTCGACCAGACGGTGGTCTCGGTCGGGCCGTAGAGGTTCCACACCTCGCCGACCGCGTCCACCAGCGCCCGTCCGAGCGCCGGGTCCATGGCCTCCCCCCCGCACAGCACCTTGAGCCCGCCGCGACCCTGCCAACCCGCCGCGAGGAGCATGCGCCAGGTCGCCGGGGTCGCCTGCATCACCGTCGCGCCGGATTCCTCCAGCCGCCGGGCCAGCTTGGCGGCGTCGCGCGCCGTGCGCCCGTCCACCACCTCGAGCGAGCCCCCCGCGGCCAGCGGCAGGAACAACTCGAGCGTCGAGATGTCGAAGGACAGGGTGGTGACCGCAAGCAGGTGATCCCCGGCACCCATTCCCGGCTGCTCCTGCATCGAGAGGATGAAGTTCCCCAGCGCCCCGTGCGGGATGACCACCCCCTTCGGCCGCCCGGTCGATCCCGAAGTGTAGATGACGTAGGCCGTGTCGGCGGGCGCGGGCAGGTGGTCACCCGCCTGCGCCGCGCCCTTCCCGCCCTCGCCAGGCGCCGCGGCGGGCGCGCCCGAGAAGTCGGGAGCCACCGCCTCGATCCCATCGGGCAGCCGCTCCGCCGCCGCCGCATCGGCCACCACCGCGACCCCCGGCTGGTCCGCGAGGATCATCGCCAGCCGCTCGGGCGGGTTCGACGGGTCGAGCGGGATGTAGGCCGCCCCCGCCAGCCACACCCCCAGCGGACCCGCGGGAAGGTTGGCGTCGCGCGAAAGCATCAGCGCGACCCGGTCGCCCGGCCCGACCCCCAGCGCCCGCAACTGGCGGGCGAAGGAGCGCGCCCGGGCCAGCAGCCCGGCGGCGTCGAGCGCCTCGTCCGCCGAGCGCACGACCACCCGCTCGGGAGCGGACGCCCCGAGCGTGGCGAGGATCCGCTGCGGCACCGTCTGGCGCGGGAAGTCCGGCCGCAGCGGCCCGGCGAGGACCGCCCGGCCGGCGTCGTGGTCGATGTCCCGGCCGGGGTCGGCGACGAACTCCCCGAGCAGGCCGAGGTAGTCGTCGAGGTGGCCCTCGACCGTCTCGCGCCGGAACAGGTCGTTGCGGAACTCGAGAGCCAGCTCGTGGCGGTCGGCCAGCGCGAAGACGAACAGGCTCAGGTCGAACTGCGCCGCGCCCCGCGACGCGAGGTACGGCGAGCACCGGAGACCGCCGGCCCAGTCCGACTCGACCGGAAGCTCCTGGTGGTCGAACATGACCTGGGCGAGCGGCGGCCGGTCGCCCAGGCGCTGCGGAGCCACCGCCTCGATGATCTTCTCGAAGGGGGCGTCCTGGTTGGCCTGCATCGCATGGGCGTCGGCGCGCACGCGGTCGAGCAGCCCGGCGAAGCTGCCGTCGCCGGTCTCGATCCGGAACGGCAGGGTGTTGACGAGGGTGCCGACCAGGCCGCCGGTCTGCGGCTGGTTGCGGTTGGCCACCGGCACGGCGACCACCAGGTCGCGCTCGCCGCTCTGCCTCCTGAGGAACAGCGCGAAGACTGCCAGCATCACCATGAAAGGCGTCACCCGGCGCTCGCGGGCAAGCTCCCCGACGCGGTCGAGCAGGCCGCCATCCAGCTCGGCCCGCACCAGGCCACCCGCGCTGCTCACCCGCGACGGACGCGGGAAGTCGGTCGCCAACTCGAGCAGCCCGGAGTGCCCGGCAAGGCGGTCCTTCCAGTAGGCCACCTGACGGTCCGCATGTCCCCCGTCGACCAGCGCCCGGTGCCAGGCGGCGTAGTCGAAATAGTCGAAATGGTCCGGGGATTCGGGCCCGTCGAAACCCTCGCGGCCGCTGGTCCCGTCGCCGGCGGCCGCGGAGCCCTCGACGCGTTTCCGGTAGGCCTGTTCGAGGTCGGCGAGGAAGACCCGCGCCGACCAGCCATCCGCGACCACGTGGTGGGCGCACAGGCCGAGCACCCGGCGGTCGCCTCCGCCATCGACCAGCACGCCGCGGATCAGCGGTGCCTCGTCGAGCCGGAAGGGCTCCGAGGCGAAGGCCTCGAGCCGCGACTCCCAGTGGTCGGGGTGGGCCGACTCGAAGGCCAGCGCGACCTCGACCTCGTCGGCCACCCGCACCGTCGGCCCGCCATCCTTGAGCGGGTAGCAGCTGCGCAGGGCGGCGTGGCGGTTGACCGTCTCGCGGAACGCCCCGGCGAGGCCGTCGCCGTCGAGCGGGCCGTCGAGGCGCAGGCAACCGAAGACATGGTAGGCGGCGCTGTCCGGATCGAGCCGGTGGAGGAACCACATCCGCTCCTGCGAGTGGGTCAGCGGGATCCGCCCGCGGTGGCGCTCGAGCGCCGGCAGGCCGTCGCGCGGGGCCGCCTCGAGGGCCCCGGCCAAGCCGGCGAAGCTGGTCGCGCCGAGGACCTCGTCCAGCTCGAGCGCCCGGCCGCTGCGCTCGCGCAGGACCACCATCAGGCGGGTGGCCTCCAGCGAGCTCAGCCCCTGCCGGGCCGGATCGTCGCCCGCCTCCGGGCGGCTGCGGCCGGTCACCTCGGCGCAGACCTCGAGGACCAGGGCCAGCAGGTCGGGAGCAGCCCCGACTCCCGTGCTGTCCCCCGCGACCCCGTCCTCGTCGGCCACGACCACCGGCTCGACGAGCGCCTTCCCTTGCCCTGCTTTCTCTGCTTCCTCGTCTGGCTCGCCGAGCGGCAGGCGACGGGCCCGCCCCTCGGCCCAATCCTCGCGGCATTGGCCGCGCCGGATCTTGCCGCTCGTGGTCCGCGGCAGCGTGCCGGCGCGGACCAGCACGACCTCGCCCGCGACGTCGAGCTCACGCGCCAGCTGCTGGCGCAGCCTCCCGGTCGCCGCACTGGCCTCCGCGGGGTCCAGCGGTGCCGACTCGACCAGCACGACCACCTGCTCGCGTTCGCCGTCGTCGAAGGCGAAGGCCGCCGCCGACGCGGAACCCACCACGGACTCGACGTCCTCGGGCGCGAGGTTGCGGCCGTCGACGACGATCAGGTCCTTGATCCGCGAGGTGACGAACAACTCGCCGTCGCGCAGGAACCCGAGGTCCCCGGTGCGCAGGAACCCGTCGCGGGTGAAGAGCCCCTCGTTACCACGTTTCCAGTAGCCACGACTGACCGAGTCGCCCTTCACGACGATCTCGCCGACCTCGCCGTCCGGCAGGACCCACTCGTCCTCGACCACGCGGACCCGGCTGCCGGGGATCACGCGGCCGGTCGAGACCCCGCGGTCGCCGGTGACCAGCGGCTCGTCGCGGCGGCGCGTGGTGACGACCAGCGTCGACTCCGCCAGGCCATAGCTCGGCAGGAAGGCGGCGCGGTCGAAGCCGCAGCCGGCGAAGGCCGCGGCGAAGTTCTCGAGCGTCTCCGCGCGGACCCGCTCGGCACCCATCGGAAACCAGTGCCACGAGCGCAGGTCGAGCCCCTCCTTGTCCGCCGCGGTGATGCTCCGGGCGCACCATTCGAGCGCGAAGTTCGGCGCCCCGCTGAAGTCGGCCCGCTCGCGCGAGATGGTCTCCAGCCAGGCGACCGGCCGCCGCTTGAAGTGCTCCGGGCTCATCAGGGTGAGCCGGAAGCCGCTCCACACGGAGTGGAGCAACTTGGCGACCAGGCCGAAGTCGTGGTAGGGCGGCAGCCAGCTGACCGCCCGGCGCACCGGCCGCGCCGACAGGATCGACTCGAAGGCACCGAGCTGGGCCGAGAGGTTCGAGCTCGAGATCATCACCCCCTTGGGCGCCGCGGTGGATCCCGAGGTGTACTGGATCAGGCAGGGCGCCTCGGGGTCGTCGCTGGGTGGCACGATCGCGCGCTCCCCGGCCAGCCCGGACGTGTCGAGCCATTCCAGCCCGGCCATCGCCGCCCCCTCACCGAGCGCCAACCGCGCCGAGCAGTCGCCGCGCACCGCCTCGAACCTCGCCCGGTGGCGGCGCCCGCGCGGCGGATAGACCGGCACCGCGATCGCCCGCGCCAGCCAGCAGCCGAAGATCGAGGCGACCAGCTCGCCGCCGACCGGCTGGGCGATGAGGATCGGCTGGCCCGCGAGCCGGCGCGCCTCGAGCTCCGAGCCGATCGCCGCGGCCCGCGAGGCCAGCTTCGCCCAGCTCCACTCCTCGAGCAGCTCGCCATGGTCATCGACCCGGCGCAGCGCTGTGCCGGGGTCGCCCGCCCGCAGGGCCAGCCGCTCGGTGAGGTCAGCCTCCGGCGGCAGGGTTTCGGCGCTCATGGGGTCGGGTGCGGGGCATTCGGTCGCAGGGGACGGCGCAGCCTAGGGCACTCCGCCACGACCCGGCAAACCGGATCTACGCGGCGCGCCCCCCCGGCAGCGACACGGCGACATTGACGCCCCGATTGTGGGGAAGGCATATCGGGTGCGTGGAGCTGACCACCCTCCAGACCCTGAACTTGGCGATCCTGGTCCTGTTTGTCGGCAAGTGGCTCAACAGCCGCTTCGGGTTCCTGCGCCGCTACAACATTCCCGAGCCGGTCAGCGGCGGCCTGCCGGTCTGTGTGCTCACCTGGCTGCTGTTCCTCGTCAGCGGGAAGGAAATCGGCTTCAGCCTCGAGTCCCGCGACACCCTGCTGGTCTACTTCTTCGCCGGCATCGGCCTGAACTCCGACTTCAAGACGCTCCTCAAGGGCGGCATCCCGTTGCTCATCCTGCTTGCCGCGACGATCGGCTACATGTTCCTGCAGAACTTCACCGGGGTCGGCGTGGCGAAAATGCTCGGCCTCGACCCCGCCGTCGGCGTCCTCGGCGGCACCACCTCGCTGATCGGCGGACACGGCACCGCGATCGCCTGGACCCCAACCTTCCGCGACCAGTACGGCATCGCCAACGCCTCGGAAATCGGCGTCGCCTGCGCGACCTTCGGCCTGGTGCTCGCCTCGCTGATGGGCGGGCCGATCGCCAACCTCCTGATCACCCGCCACAAGCTCGAGCCGAAGGTCCTCGAGCAACCCGACGTCGGCGTCGCCCACGAGCAGGAGCAGACCAGCATCAACCTCTACAGCATCCTCAACTCCTGGCTGGCGCTCAACCTGAGCATCGGTCTCGGCATCGGCATCCAGGAGGGCCTCCAGGAGACCGGCATCCGGCAGCTCGACCTGCCGCTCTTCGTCTGCTGCCTGTTCGGCGGGATCCTGCTGACCAACTTCGTCCCCAAGCTCATGCCCAAGGCCAGGTGGCCCGCGGGCAGCCGCTCCCTCGCGCTGATCTCCGACCTCGCCCTCGGCATGTTCCTCGCCATGTCGCTGATGAGCCTCCAGCTGTGGACCCTCGCCGGGGTTGCCGGCCCCATCCTCGGCATCGTCGGCGCCCAGTTCGTCGTCGCCTTCCTCTTCGCCCTGCTCGTCATCTTCCGCCTGATGGGGCGCGACTACGAGGCCGCGGTCGTCTGCTCGGGCTTCGGCGGCATCTCGCTGGGTGCCACCCCCACCGCGATGGCCAACATGACCGCGGTGGCCAAGCGTTACGGCGCCGCCCACAAGGCCTTCATCATCGTCCCGCTGGTCTGCGGCTTCTTCGTCGACCTCGCCAACGCGATCATCATCAACCTGTTCCTCGACTGGTTCGGCTGAGCCTCCTAGTGCACCAGCATGTGGCCGATGATGCCGAGCAGGAAGCCGCCCACCGCGCCCAGCGGCGGGCTCCAGTGGCGCTCGAGCCGCGCCTGCGGCGCGAGGTCCTGGATCATCAGGTAGACGATGCCGCCGGCACCTCCCAGCATCAGCCCGGCGACCCACTCCGGATGGTCGGCCAGGAAGCCGTAGCCGGCGAGGCCGCAGACCGGTCCGAGCAGGGCCAGGGCGATGAAGACCAGCCGAAGCCGTCGCCCGTGGACCGGCCCGGACCCGGCCAGCTCACGGTAGGCATTGAAGCCCTCGGGCAGGTTCTGCATCGCCATGATCCCGGCGAGCAGGATCGCGGTCGACGGATTCGACACGAAGGCCGCGCCCAGCGCGATGGCCTCCGGGATGAAGTCGGTCAGCATGGCCACCAGCTGCGCCGCCTGCGTCCGCGAGCGCGCCAGCCGGATCTCGAGCAGCATGAAGACGATCCCGCCGCCGGCGAAGCACAGCACCACCAGCGGGATCGGCAGCACCTTGATGCCCTCCGGGACCAGCACCAGGGCCACCGCCGACAACAGCGCACCGGCGCCGAAGGCGGTCACCGTGTGGCGCACCTCGCCGTCCATCCACGCCGGCAGCAGGCGCTCCCACCCGGCGAGCAGGGCACCCAGCGGGATCGCGGCGCCCGCCAGGCCGGTGAGGAGCACGATCTGGAGCCACTCCGGCATCCGCGCCATGCTGACCAAAGCGCCTCCGCCCACCAAGCCGGAATCCATCCCGAAATTAGGCCCCCGATCCCGCGCTCGCCACGCCGCCACGCGACCGCCATGATCCCCCGCGATGGATGAGCCCGCCGCGCCTGCTGCCGAGAACCCGTACGCGGCGCCGGAGTCGGACGTCGACACGGGCGCGGAGCGCAAGGCCTTCCCCGAACTCACCACCCGCGAGGTCAAGAAGCTGCGCAACGACTCGCACTCGATCCGCTCGACCGCCTTCCTGCTCGCCCTCGCGACCGGTCTCATCCTCCTCGGCTTGCTTGCCGGAGGAATCGGCGCCGTCGCCGGAGCCTCGCTCCCCGAGTTCGCCATGGCCGGCGGAGCGCTCGCCTTCTCCGCCACGGCCGCAACCGGCCTCTTCCTGCGGCGGAGCTGGGGCCGGATCCTCGGCTTCATCGTCGGAGCCCTGCTGATCCTCACCTTCTCCATCGCCACCCTCGTCGGCCTCCTGCTGCTGGTCGCCCTGGCCCGCGCCAAGCCCCTGTTCGGCCCCGGCCGGCTGCTTCACCGGGAACTCGAGGCCGAGTGGAAATACCGCCGCAGGAACCGGATCGAGTGAAAGCCCGCGGCTCCGGCCGGGTTACAAGATCGGTCGAATGTTTGACTCCACAGATACGGAAATCCCTGTCACAAGCCATGGCATGACCGGCTCTCCGAAAATGATCGCGGCTTCTTTCACGGCGATGGTCGCCGCCCTGGTCCTGCCGGTCCTGGGCGGGCCGGTGGTCGACCTGACCAACACCCAGGGCCAGACACTGACCGCCGAGCTTCTCGCCGTCACCGACAAGGCCGTGACGATCCGCCGCCCGAGCGACAAGCGGATCTTCACCATCGAGCGCAAGGACATCGCCCCCGACTCGCTCAAGTCCATCCTCGCCAAGAGCCAGGACCTCGAGCCGGTCTACCCGGAGCTCGAGGTCGACATCGACGTCAGCAACCGGCGCAAGAAGAAGGACAACAGCTGGTACGTCGTGCGCCAGACGGTCTCGGTGGAGC
>JAUIJB010000115.1 GCA_030430455.1 Verrucomicrobiia bacterium
AGCCGTGGTATGGGATGCGGCCGGCGGCGGATCCTGGGGATGGAGGGGGTGGCGAACTGCTACCACGTGATGAGCCGCACCGCCGGCGGGGAGATGTGCTTCGGCGAGGTGGAAAAGGAGGCCTTCCTGCGGGTGATGCGGCGGCTGGAACGCTTCACCGGCGTGGAGATCCTGACCCACGCGGTGATGGGCAATCACTTCCACCTGCTGGTGCGGGTGCCGAGCCGGGAGAAGTTCCTCGCGCGCTTCGAGGGCCCGGCGGGAGAGAAACGGCTGCTCGAGCACCTCGGGCTGCTTTATTCGAGGGGCTTTCTCAGTTCGCTGCGCGGCGAACTGGCTGACCTGCGGGAGCAGGGGATGACGCGGGAGGCCGAGGAGTTGCTCGGGCGCTTCAAGGCACGCCTGTGCGACCTGGGGATCTTCGTCAAGGAACTCAAGGAACGCTTCAGTCGCTGGTTCAACAAGCACCACGGCCGACGCGGGACGCTGTGGATGGAGCGATTCAAGAGCGTGCTGGTGGAGGACGGCGAGGCGCTGCGGACGATGGCGGCCTACATCGACCTGAACCCGCTGCGAGCCGGTCTGGTGGAGGACCCGAAGGATTACCGCTGGTGCGGCTACGCGGAGGCGGTGGCGGGGAGCAAGCGGGCGCGGCGCGGCCTGTGCCGGGTGCTGCAGCGCCCGCTGGACTCATGGAATGAGAAGGCGGTGAAGGGCAGGCAGCGCTCGCAAACGGCGTCGGAATGGTATCGCTGCTGGCTGTTCGGCGAGGGGAGCGAGGACCCCGGGGAACATGGGAGCCATGGGGGACATGGGGGACGGAAGGGAATCTCGGCGCCGCGTGTGCGGGAGGTGCGGGAGGCCGGGGGGAAGTTGACGCGTGGCGAGTTGCTGCGCTGCCGGGTGCGCTACTTCAGCGACGGGGTGGCGATCGGCAGCCGGGGATTCGTCGAGCAGGTTTTCCAAGCTCGCCGCGAGCACTTCGGGGCGAAGCGCCGGGATGGGGCGCGGCCGATCGGAGAGACCGATGCACCGCTGTTCTCGCTGCGCGCCCTCAAGGTCCAGGCGGTGGAATGAAGAGGCGCCGGCGGCGGGGCCCGTCCAGCCGCTTGGCGAACCGCTTCCCGCACTCCGGTGACAGCCGGCGGATTTTTGCAGTGGTCACCCGCTGGCTACTGCTGCATGGGAAGGCCCGCGATGAAGGACCGAATCGTGATCAAGGTGGGGACGGGAGTGCTGACGCGGGTCAGCGACGGCACGCTCGATGGCGCCGCGCTGGTGCGCCTGGTGAACGGCATCGCCGAGGTGATGGACGACGGTGGCGTGCGGCCGCTGCTGGTCAGCTCGGGTGCCGTCGGTGCCGGGGTGTCGGCCTTCGGGCTGGAAGGCTACCCCGACGACATCGCCACCCGGCAGGCCTGCGCGGCGGTCGGCCAGGCGCGGCTGATGCACCACTACGAGAACCTGTTCCGCAACTTCGACGTGCCGGTCGCCCAGGTGCTAATGAGCGGCGAGGACCTCGGCACCGAGAAACGCCGCGCGCTGGTCAAGCGCACCCTCGACCGCCTGCTCGAGGAGCCGCGGATCCTTCCGATCATCAACGAGAACGACTCGGTCGCGGTGAAGGAGCTGCGGGTCGGCGACAACGACATGCTCTCGGCCCGCGTCGCGCGGATGATGGAGGCCAGGATGCTGATCCTGCTGAGCAGTGTGGACGGCCTGATGGCCCCCGACGGCGGCGGCGTGATCACCGAGGTGCGCGAGGTGGGCGAGGTCAGGGACTTCGCCCGCGACGAGAAGGGCAAGTTCTCGATCGGCGGCATGGCCTCGAAGCTCGAGGCGGTGAGCCGGGCGGTCGAGGCCGGCATCGAGACCCACATCGCCCATGGCCGCCACCCGGAGCGGCTCAAGGCGATCGTCGCCGGCGAGGGCGGGGTGTCGACCCGCTTCCTGCCGGCGCGCCGGGCTGCAAGCTGAGCCGGGGATCGGGGTTGCATGGCCTGCGGGCGGCTGGTTCATTCCGCCCATGACTGAGGCCGAGGTGCAGGAACGGATCGAGGAGATGGCGCGCGCCGCACGGGCGGCGGCGCTGGAGCTGGCGCTGCTGACGAGCGAGGAGAAGAATGCGATCCTGCGGGCGATGGCGGTGGGCCTGCGCGCCGGCGCCGGGGCGATCGTCGAGGCCAATGCGAAGGACCTGGAAGCCGGCGCGGAGAAGGGGCTGGGCAAGGCGATGCTCGACCGCCTGCGGCTCGACGAGGCGCGGGTCGAGGCGATCGCCGGCGGGATCGACCAGGTGGTCGGCCTGCCGGACCCGGTCGGCGAGGTCCTCGGCGAGTGGCAGCGCCCGAACGGCATGCGGCTCCAGCAGGTGCGGGTGCCGATCGGCACCATCGGGATCATCTACGAGAGCCGTCCGAACGTGACCAGCGACGCCGCGGTGCTGTGTCTCAAGGCGGGCAACGCGACGATCCTCCGCGGCGGCTCGGAGGCGATCCACTCGAACCGGGCGATTGCCGGCGTGCTGCAGCTGGCCGGTGGGGAGGCCGGCCTGCCGGCGGGTGCGATCCAGCTGATCCCCTTCACCGACCGCTCGAGCGTCTCGGCGCTGTGCCGGATGGACGGCTGGCTCGACGTGATCATCCCGCGCGGCGGTCGCGGCCTGATCGAGACCGTGGTCTCGCAGGCGCGCATGCCGGTGATCAAGCACTACGACGGCATCTGCCATGTCTTCGTCGACGCCGCGGCCGACCCGGCCATGGCAGTCGACATCACGGTCAACTCGAAGGCCCAGAAGCCCGGCGTGTGCAACGCGCTGGAGACGCTGCTGGTGCACGCCGACATCGCCGCCGACTTCCTGCCCAAGGCGGCGGAGGCGCTGCGCGCGAAGGGAGTCGAGCTGCGCGGCTGCGAGCGGACCCGCGGGCTGATCGAGGCCGTCCCCGTCGGTGAGGACGACTGGAAGGCGGAGTACCTCGACCTGATCCTCGCGATCAGGGTGGTGGACTCGCTGGACGAGGCGGTCGACCACATCAACACCCACGGCTCGCACCACACCGACGCCATCGTCACCGCCGACGAGGCGGCGGCAGAGCGCTTCCTGCGCGCGGTCGACTCGGCCTGCGTGTTCCACAATGTGTCGACCCGCTTTGCCGACGGCGAGGAGTTCGGTTTCGGCGCCGAGATCGGGATTTCGACCGAGAAACTGCACGCCCGCGGGCCGATGGGCCTGCGCGAGCTGACCAGCTACCAGTACCGCGTCCGCGGCGAGGGCCAGCTCAAGGGCTGAGCGCCGGGTGCACGGAAGGCGGACCGGGCCCGGCCAGGCCAGCCGATCCAGCAAGAAGCATGGACGATGAACCGACATCGTCCCGGGTGAAGTGGATCTTCGCCGGGATGTTCTTCCTGCTGGGGATGGCGCCGGGCTTCTATATCCCGGTCATCACCAACGTCCTCGCGGCGCGGGAACTCGGCAGCGAGTGGGTCGAGCGGGTCTTCCTGTGCGCGCCGTTGGCGGCCCTGATCTCACCGGTGGCGGTCGGCGCGCTGGCCGACAACCGCTTTTCCGCGCAGCGGGTCTACGGCGTGATCTCGCTGGTCAGCGGGGCTCTGATGGCGGTGGCCTTCACCCTGCTGGACCACGGTGCCTCGCCCTGGTGGTTCGTCGGCTTCTTCTTTGCCGGGGCGGTGTCCGGTGGGCCGATGTGGAGCATGCTGGCGAGCTTGTCGATGGTCCACCTCCGCCATCCCGCGCGCGAGTTTCCGCTCGTCCGCCTCGGTGGCACGCTGGGCTGGATCGTCGCCGGCCTGCTGCTCAGCTGGGTGCTGGCGGCGGACGACTCGGTGCTCAGCGGCTACATGGCGGCGGCGGTGAAGCTGGCCGGGGGCCTTCTCGCCTTCCGGCTTCCCGACACCCCGGCACCGGGAGGGGCGCGCAGCTGGCGCTCGCTGCTCGGGCTCGATGCCTTCCGGCTGATGCGCGAGGCCGACCACCGCAGCTTCTTCATCTGCGCGGCGCTGCTCTCGATCCCGCTGTCGGCCTTCTTCATGCACACGCCGGCCCACCTCGACGACCTCGGCACCCGGCGAGTGGCGGCGACGATGTCGATCGGCCAGCTCAGCGAGGTGCTGGCGATGCTTGGCATGGCGGCCATCCTCGGGCGCTTCCGGGTCAAGGTCGTCCTGATGTGGGCCTTCGCGCTCTCGGTGCTGCGCTACCTCCTGTTCGCCGTCGCCGGCTGGTCCGGCTCGGTCGGCTGGATGGTGGCGGGCATCAGCCTGCACGGCCTGGCCTACACCCTGTTCTTCATCACCGGCCAGTTGTTCCTGCAACGCCGGGTGGCGCCGGAGATGCGCAGCCAGGCGCAGGGGATGCTGTCGTTGTTCAGCAACGGGATCGGTGCACTCTTCGGGGTGGTCGCCGTGCGCCACTTCAACGACTGGATGCTCGAATCCGGCGCCGGCTGGGGTGGTTACTGGGCGGTGCTGGCCGGCGTGACGCTGGTGGTGACAGTCGCGTTTGCGCTTACGTATCGCGGCTTGGCGGCCGCGCCGCCGTGCCGAGTAAAAAGTAGAAAGTAGAAAGTGGTCCGAGGTGGAGGGGGCCGTCTGGTTCGCGAGCGGGTGAGGTGCGGGGGAAGTTTGCTGGTTTTCAGCCTGCCGCGCCGTAGCCTTTGGCGAAGGCGGGTGTTCAGTATTCAGAGCGCTCGGAAAGTGCTTCGAGCCATTCGCGCTCAACCCAATAACCAATAACGAATAACGAATAACGAATAACCATGATCGATGATCACGGCAGCTTCCAGGGGGCGCGGAGGCGGTGGTAGTCGGCTTCGGGGAGGAGGATGGAGACGGGGGAGGCCCCGGGGTTGATCCAGGCGATGAGCTGCTTGAGCCGCGGCTCGGACATGGCGGTGCAGCCGTGGGTGGCGCGGCCGCCGCCGTCGCGCCAGATGTGGAAGAAGATTGCCGAACCCGCACCCGGGACGGGCTTGGGCGGTGCGTTGTGGGCGATGAAAAGCTTGAGCGAGTGGGCCGGGTCGCCCTGCCGCATCTGCTGCTTCTTCTCCCACGTCGTCGCCGGCTCGTGGTCGAGGACGAGGTGGGCGTTGTAGTGTGGCGAGGCGGAGTCCTCGACCCACAGGTCGCGAGGGGTGATCTGGCGGTAGGGGAGCTTCGAGTGGCGCTGGATGTCGCCGGCGTAGCCCCAGGCGCCGCCGATGGAGAACACCCCGGCAGGCGCCCGTCCGTCGCCCTCGCGCTTGTGGCGGGCCTCGCCCGGCAGCGGATGCAGCCCGCGGCCCCAGGCCAGCCCGTTCTTGCCGGTCCGCACCGGCCACGGGCCATGGACGCGGTGCCAGCGGCCGTCGCGCTTCTCGTAGGTCGTCAGGGTGGCCCGCGAGCTGTCCCAGTCGGGTGCGACGGCGACGACGCACTGGGTGGTGGAACGGGGAAGCTCGAAGGCCGAGGCCGGCGGGCCGAGGACGATCGACAGCGCCAGGGTCAACGCAGAGGTCAGCGCGAGGGACAGGGTGGTCGGACGGGGCATCATCGCCGACAATCTGGCAGCCGGGCGGAGCGGCTCAACCGGAATCTCGCGCCTCGCGCGCCTCGAGGTGGAGCACGAGGAAGGCACCACCCGCGCCGGCGGGGTCGGCGAGTTGCCGGTCGACCGCGGAGGCCGGGTCGAGGTGGGCGGCGAGGAACTCCCGCTGGGACTCCCGTTTCAGGGTTGCCGCCCAGGGTTCGGCCCAGCGGCTGAGGTCGGTGAAGTTGACGTCGGCGGTCAGGTCCTGGTGGCCGGCGCGCTGGTGGAGCTCGGGACCGGTCACGAGCTGGTGGTGAAAGTAGCCGCGCAGGGTTCCCCCGGGGCGGCGGTGGAGGAGGCGATCGGCGGGGGCTCCGTAGTCGATGGTCAGCATCCGCCCGCGACGCCAGTGCGGCAGGGTTTCGTGGATCCAGTCGCGGAAGCTCGCGTGGACCTCGACGACCTGACCGTCGGGAAGGGAGTCGAGGTGCGGCAGTCCGGGGTCGAGCAGGGAGCTGTCGGGCAGCTCGTCGGGAGGGAGCAGCGGGAGCCAGCGCTCGACGGGGGTGGCCTGCCCCTTGGCAGGCGGGTCGAGGTGGAGTTCCTCCCAGCCGCCGGCGGCCCGGCGCAGCCGGCGGACCGGGAAGGCATCGACGAACTCGTTCGAGTAGAGGCAGGCGGCGCCACCTGCGGCGTCGAGCGCCGCGGCGGCCGTCGGGTGCCACGCGACCCGCCGCCGGTGGCGCGCCAGGGCCTGCTGTTGGGCCTCGCGCAGCGGCGCGGAGGTCTCGACGAGGTGCAGCCGCGGGCGGCGCAGGCGCGGGATCGCGTCGAGCACCGCCGCCGCCAGCGAGCCGTCGCCGGGACCGAGCTCGACGAGGTCGCGGCAGCGGGTCGCCCGGAGGGCGGCCCGCGACCAGCCGGCGACGGCCGGCCCGAGGGCCGCGGTCAGGGTCGCCGTGGTGCTGAAATCGCCGCGCCGACCGACGCCGCGGATACGGCGCGAATAGTAGCCTCGCTCCGGGTCGTGCAGGGCCGCCGCCATGAAGCGGTCGAAGCGCAGCGGTCCGTTCGTCGACTCGAAGGGGAACATCGGCCGCTTTTTGCGCGTGGAGGGTGGGTTTGTCGATGTTTTGGCAGAGGTGGGCTTGACGTTCGGCTAAGGCACGCAAGCATGGAAGGAGTGATGAAGGTGATCACGGGCCTGGCTATTCTCGGAATCCTGGTGGGATGCCGCCGCGAGGCGGTGGAGTCCCCGCCGGGGGGCGAGGGTGGTGCCACGGGCAGCGCCGAGGTCGGGGAAGCCACGGGGGTCGCCGGCACGGGCGGCGATGGACAGGATGCCGCCGCCCAGGCGGATCCCCCTGCGCCGCCGCCACCCGATCCGCCGACCAAGGACCCGATCAAGGAGGTCACCGAACCGCTGGAGGAGGTCGGCGAGGTCATCGCCGGGGAACCGGCCGCCACGCCGCCGCCCGCGGCTCCCCCGGGCGGGGACGACCCGGAGGAGGGCGGGATCCCGGTCGCCAAGCCGGTCCCGGACAAGCCCGGCTTCGTGATCAGCCCGTACAGCGGCAAGTGGGTCGACGTCCGTGGCTTTGAGCCCGGCAAGCTGGTTGCCGACCCCCACAAGCTCGACGAGGACGGCGACAAGCAGTTCTTCCGGGTTCCCGAGTTTCCCGCCGAGCCGGGAGCTCCGGTGGAGGCGGAGCCCGCGGAAGCCCAGCCCGCGGAAGCCCAGCCCGAGTGAGGACCCGGCCGGGCCCGCGCAGGGGCCTCAGCGACCGGGCACCAGCTCGACCGTGAAGCCCTTGAGGTAGTGGGTCTCCGGCAGTGCGGGAAGCACCGGGTGGTCGCGCCGCTGGCCATGCTCGCGGACCAGCCGCAGGGTGCGCTTGGCATCCACCGAGGCCCGCACCAGGTTGTCGAGGAACATCTCGCGGCTGGCGTGGTGCGAGCAGCAGAAGCTCGACAGCAGGCCGCCCTTTTCCAGCAGCTTCAACGAGCGCAGGTGGATCTCCTTGTAGCCCCGCATGGCGTCGTTGAGGGACTTCTTGTTGCGGGTGAAGCTGGGGGGGTCGAGGATGATCAGGTCGTAGCCGCCCTCGGCCTGCTTGAGGAAGTCGAAGACGTTGTGCTCGATCACCTCGATGTCGAGGCCGTTGATCTCGGCATTGCGCCGCGCCGCGGCGCAGGCGGTCGACGAGATGTCGACGGCGGTCACGTGGGCGGCGCCGGCGCGGGCGCAGGCGAGGGCGAATCCCCCCTGGTTGGTGAAGCAGTCCAGCACGCGCCGGCCCGCTGCCAGCTCGGCAACCTGCCGGTGGGACTCCAGCTGGTCGAGGTAGAGCCCGGTCTTCTGGCCGTCGAGCAGGTCGATCTCGTAGCGCAGGTCACCGGCTTCGACCTCGAAGGCCGGGGGCGGGCTGCCGTGGAGCGGGCGGATCTCGGCCTCGATGCCCTCCGCCTTGAGGATCGGCGAGTCGTTGCGCAGGGTGATGCTCTCCGGACGGACCAGCTCGTCGAGCGCCGCGGTGATC
>JAUIJB010000116.1 GCA_030430455.1 Verrucomicrobiia bacterium
CCACGGACCCTGCGCCAGCCCATTAAAGACTGGCCAAAGACCAAGAAGCCGAGCTCGAAGCCCCTGCTAAAGCACATCGAAATCACCAATCCTTAAAGGCATTGGACTTCAGTCGGCCATGAGGTGTGCATGCGGAGCGAATGGGTGCTTCGAGGCGGGCTAAAGCCCGCGGTCCGATCGGAGCGCCGACTTCAGTCGGCCAAGAGGTGTGCAGGCGGAGCGAACGAGTGCTTCGAGGCGGGCTAGAGCCCTCGGTCCGATCGGAGCGCCGACTTCAGTCGGCCAAGAGGTGTGCATGCGGAGCGAATGGGTGCTTCGAGGCGGGCTAAAGCCCGCGGTCCGATCGGAGCGCCGACTTCAGTCGGCCAAGAGGTGTGCAGGCGGAGCGAACGAGTGCTTCGAGGCGGGCTAGAGCCTCGGTCCGGTGATCCTCAAGTCTTCCCGTCGTCAGTCTCCGGCGCAGCCGGTCGTCCGATGACTTGCGGGCGGGGAGGGGATCGCGGATGGTCCGGGCGTGCGCCCCTCGAAGAGCTTTGTCGTCCGCTTGGTGATCTATTCGCTCGCCCTGCTGTGGATCGCCGGCGATCTCTTCGTCTTTCACGGGCCGCTGCGGAGGAAGGTCGATGCGCTGCGGCCTGACAGCGCGGTTTCGATCGAGCGCGCCCGCTCCCAGGGGATCGTGGCGCGGGTCTTCGGCGAGCCGATCCTGCTGTCGCAGGTCGAGCGGGCCGCGCGGGAGCGGCTGTGGCTGCGCGGACGGACGATGGACGAGCTGCGCCCCGGACAGCGCCGCACCGAGCGGCTGGCGGCGCTCAACGAGCTGATCGACCACCAGTTGCTGCGCACCAAGGTGAAGCACCACGGCGGGGACTTTCCCGTCGCCGACGAGGAGATCGACGAGGCCGTCCGGCAGCTGGCGAGCCGCTACCCGACGAAGGACGCCATGAAGGCGGACCTCGAGGCCGAGGGGATCGATTCGGAGAAGGAGCTGCGCTACCGCCTCGCGGCGCGGATCCAGCAGCTCAAGTGGATCGAGTCGCGCATCGCCGAGGGGATCGAGGTCGGTGAGGAGGAGGCACGCGAGTGGTTCGCCGAACACGCCGACCAACTGGTGGTCCCCGAACGGGTGCGGGTGCGCCACGTGTTCCTCTCGACGCTCGAGCGCGACCCCGCGCTTGCCAGGGCGACCCTGGCGGAGGCCCTCGGCCGCCTCCGCTCGGGCGCGGAGGACTTTGCCGCGCTGGCGGCCGGCCTCAGCGAGGACGAGAGGACGAAGCGCGCGGGGGGCGAGCTCGGCTGGATGACCCGCGAGCGCCTGCCGGAGGACTTCGCCACGGCGGTCTTCGCCATGCCGGTGGGGACGCCGGAGCTGGTGCGGAGCCGGATCGGCTGGCACCTCGTCGAGGTCCTCGAGCACCGCGCCGCCGAGCCGCGCGGCTTTGATGAGGCAAGGGAGGAGGTCTTCGCCGCTTTGGAGTCGATGAAGCGGAAAATGATGGTCGAGCGCTGGCGCGAGGCGCTGAGGGCCCGGGAAAGCGACAACATCCAGGTCTTCGCGGACATGATCGGCGAGCCATGAAGCGGATCGGGATCCAGTCCTGGCCGCTGCTGCTGGTCGCGCTGCTGGCCCTGGCTGCCTGCCGCGAGGCGCCGCCGAAGGCCGTGGCGGCCCGCGAGGACGGCGTGCTGGCACTGACGGCGGTCAGCTTCAACCTGCGCTACGAGGGACCCCAGGACGAGGGCTGGCGGGCCTGGCCGCAGCGCGTCGACCGGGTGGTCCGCGCGATCCGTGGCCTCGACCCGGACGTGATGGGCATCCAGGAGGCGCTGCACGGCCAGGCGGCCGACCTGCGGGCCTCGCTGCCGGACTACGACTTCGAGGGGGTCGGTCGCGACGACGGCAAGCGCGCCGGCGAGTATGCCGGGATCCTGTGGAAGCGGGACCGCTTCGAGCTCGACCCGGACGACCACGGGACCTTCTGGCTGTCGGACTTTCCCGAGCAGCCGGGCTCGCGGACCTGGGGCAACTCGGTGGTGCGCTCGGTCTGTTGGGTCCGGCTCACCGACCGCGCCAGCGGGCGTGGGTTTTACGTCTTCAACACCCACTGGGACCACCGTCACCAAGGTTCGCGCGAGCGTTCCGCGCTGCTAATTGCCGAACGCATGGACTCACGCCGTCACCCCGGCGAGCCGGTGATGCTGCTGGGCGACTTCAACGGCAACGAGGACAACCCGGCGGTGGCCTACCTCACCGGAAGCCGGGTCGACCTGGCCGGGCAAGCGAGGCCGGCCTGGGACGGTGCGCTGATCGATCCGTGGCGCCAACTGAACCCGCGGGTAGAGAACCGCCGGACCCTGCACTTCTGGAGGGGGCATCGCGAGGGCGCGTGGAAGGTGGACCACGTCCTCGTCAGCGCGGATGCCCGGGTGATTGACGCCGGGATCTTCCACGCCGCGAGCCGCGAGACGCAGCCCTCGGACCACTACCCGGTGTGGGTGGAGGTGCGGTGGGGTGGCGGCCAGGGCTGAGGGCGGCGGCTGGAAGCCGCCGCTCCGTGGCATGGCGCCCGAAGGACGCCACTCCGTCAGTCGAGGAACTTGCCCGGGTTGAGCAGGCCTCCGGGATCGAGGGCGCGCTTGATGGAGCGGTGGGCGTCGAGGCCGGTCTCGCCGAGGGCCTGCACGATCCATGGCTTCTTGGCGAGCCCGACGCCGTGCTCGCCGGTGATCACGCCGCCGTTTTCGAGCACCCAGGTGAAGAGCTCGTCCAGCGCGGCGTCGGCGCGCTCGCGGGTCGCCGGGTCGGCGTAGTCGGCGACCATCAGGTTGGTGTGGATGTTGCCGTCGCCGGCATGGCCGAAGCAGGCGACCGGGATCCCGCTGCGCTGCTCGAGCCCGCGGGCGAAGTGGACCAGGTCGACCAGCTTCGAGCGCGGCACGACGATGTCCTCGTTGAGCTTGGTCAGGCCGGTGTCGCGCAGCGAGTAGGAGAACTCGCGGCGCAGCTTCCAGATCGCCTCGCAGTCGGGCTCGGTCTCGGCGCGGTCGATGCGGGTCGCCTTCAGCCCGGCCAGCAGCTCGCCGAGCTCGTCCAGCTCGCCGGCGACCGCGCGCGGGCGGCCGTCGATCTCGACGATCAGGTGGGCGTTGCCCGCCGGCAGGCGGTCGCTGCCGAGCCGCTTGCGGGCCGCGGCGAGGGTGAAGCCATCGGTGATTTCGAGCGCCGAGGGCAGGTGGCCGGCGTTGAGGATGGCCTGGACCGCCGCGGCGGCGTCCTCGAACTCGGGGAAGACCGCCGCCAGCATCGCCCGCGCCGCGGGCTGCGGGATCAGCCGCAGGGTCGCGCGGGTGATCACGCCGAGCATGCCCTCCGACCCGGTGAACAGGCCGATCAGGTCGAAGCCGGTCTTGTTCTTGTGGACCCGGCCGCCGCACTCCAGCACGCGGCCGTCGGGCAGGACCACCTCGAGGCCGAGCACGTAGTGACGGGTCACGCCGTACTTCAGGCAGCGCGGCCCGCCGGCGTTGGTGGCGATGTTGCCGCCGAGCGAGCACTCCCTGAGCGAGGCGGGGTCCGGCGGGTAGTCCCAGCCGACCGCGCGGGCGGCCTGCTGGAGGGCCGAGGTGATCACGCCCGGCTCGACCACCGCGACGCCGTCCGCCGGGTTGAGCTCGAGGATCCGGTTCATCCGCGCGACGGAGAGGGCGATGCCGCCCTCGACCGGCACGCAGCCGCCGACGTAGCCGACCCCGGCACCGCGGGTGGTCACCGGGACGTCGTGCTCGTTGGCGAAGCGCATCACCGCGGCGACGTCCGCCGTGCTCTCGGCGAAGACGACGAGCTCGGGGAAGTGGCTGGCGTACCACTTGTCGATCGAATGGGTCTCGAGGTCGTCGCTGCGGCGCGAGACCTTGTCGCCGCCGAGGATCCGGGCGAGCTCGTCGGCGATCCGCCCGGCATCGGGTCGCGGCCGGTCCGGGCGATCACCGCGCGCTGCCGGGCCGGTCCGGAGCGGGGAGCCGGGATGGGGTGGGATGGGCACGGAAACAGCTTCGGGCCACCCCCGGGAATGGTCAATGGAGATCCCGGTTTGGCTCGCCACGACGGGCCGCGATGGAAAGGATGCACGACATGGGAAAGCTGGATCTGGACGAAATGCTGGCGGTGGCGATCGACGAGGCCCGCACCGGCCTCGCCGAGGGGGGCGTGCCGGTCGGTGCGGCCCTCTTCGACATCCGTGGCAACCTGCTCGGGCGGGGCCGCAACCGGCGGGTCCAGGAGGACGACCCGGCCGTGCATGGCGAGACCGACGCCTTCCGCCGCGCCGGCCGCCAGAAGAACTACCGCGAGACGATCATGGTGACGACGCTGGCGCCGTGCTGGTTCTGCAGCGGCCTGATCCGCCAGTTCCGCATCGGCCGGGTGATCGTCGGCGAGTCGCGCAACTTCGCCGGTGGCGTCGAGTGGCTGCGCGAGGCCGGCGTGGCGGTGACCGACCTCGACTCCACCCAATGCGTCGAGATGATGCGCGGCTTCATCGAGGCCCGCCCGGACATCTGGAACGAGGACATCGGCGAGGAGCCTCCGTGAAGCAGGCGAGGGCGGTCGGCTAGAGCGACACCAGCGGCCGCAGGACGTAGCCGATGCCGTAGGCGAGCCCGGAGGCGAAGGCGCCGATCGCGAGGGTCTCGAGGACGCCATGCAGGGGGGACTGGTCGACCACCCGCGCCTTGATCGCGCCGATGACCGAGAAGGAAACGGCGGTCAGCACGCAGGCGACGAGGAAGGGGTGGCTGAGGGTCCCCGGCGAGAGGAAGTCGACGAAGTAGGCGAGCAGCGGCACCGCACCGATGGCGATGAAGGCGAGGAAGGTCGCCGCGGCCGCCTTCAGCGGCGCCGGGGGGCGGCCGAGGATGCCGTGTTCCTCCTGCAGCATGGTCTCGACCCAGCGCTTCTTGTCCGCCGTGATCACCTCGACGATCTGCTCGAGCATGTCGCCCTCGAAACCCTTGCCGGCGAAGATCTGGCGGACCTCCTCGCGTTCATCGTCGGGATGCGACTCGATCTCGCGTTCCTCCTCGCGGCGGGTGCGCCGCGCGGCCTGGTTCTCGGCGCGCGTGCCGAGGAAGTTCCCCGAGGCCATCGAGAAGCCGTCGGCCAGCAGGTTGGCCAGGCCGAGGATGATCACCAGCCCCGAGGGCAGCCCGGCGCCGGCCACCGAGGAGACCACGGCGAAGGTGGTGACGGCGCCGTCGATGGCGCCGAAAACCGAGTCCTTGAGGAAACCCTGGCTGCCGCCCGCCGACAGCCGCGCCCGGATGGCCTCAGGCGTGTGCTCGGCGGCGTGGTCACTGTGGTGGGTCACGGCGCCGAGGCTGTCATGGAAGCCCCCTCGCCATCAATCCCGGCCTCGGGGAACAGGGCAATGAGTCGAGCCTTCCCGGGCCGTTCGCCCGTCCGCCTCAAGCTTCCGCCTCAGGCCCCGCCGCCGGCGATGTGGGCGAACTTGTCATCGAGAAAACGCAGGACCATCTCCTCGACCGCTTCGTCGCCGAGGCGCTCGATGACCTCCACGCTGAACCCGCGGGCGATCAGCTGGCGGGCACGCGTCGGGTCGATCCCGCGGGCCCGCAGGTAGAAGATCTCCTCCTCGCTGATCTGCGCGCTGGTCGAGCCGTGCGAGCACTTGACGTCGTCGGCGTTGATCTCGAGGCCGGGCATCGAGTTGGCCTCGGCGTCGTTGCTCATGAACAGGTTGCGGCAGGTCTGGTAGGCGTCGGTGCGGTGCGCGCCGGCGTCGACGAAGATCAGCCCCGAGAAGATCGTCCGGGCGCGGTCGTAGAGCGAGTTCTTGTAGAGCAGGTCGCTGAAGGCGCCCGGCGAGACGTGGTGCTGGAAGGTCCGCTGGTCGTAGTGCTGGTCCCGCGCCGGGACGCTGACACTGAGCATGTCCGAGCGCGAGCCCTCGCCCTCGAGGCGGCACAGCGACTCGTTGCGGGCCCAGGCGGCGCCGGTGTTGAGGACGAAGCCGGTGGTCGAGGCGTCCTTGGCGACGCCGGTCTCGTTGACCGAGATCACCCGGGTCTTCTCGTTGAAGGACTGGATGGCGAGGTAGTCGAGCTTCGAGCCCTCGCCGGCGATCAGGTCGTTCACCGCGACGCACAGGCCGCCCTCGTCGTCCTCGGCCGAGTGGAAGTAGTCGACCACCCGGACCCTGGCATTGGCGCCCGTGACGATCAGGGTGTGGGGAAAGATCGCCGAGTCCTCGCCGGCGAGCCAGTGGAACACCTCGATGGTGCCCTCGACCTCGACGTTGTCGGGGACGTGGACGAAGAGGCCGTTGGTGACGCGCGCCCCGTGCAGGGCGGTCCACTTGGCCGAGCCGAGCCGGGTGTCCTGATTCATGAAGTGCTTCTCGACCAGCTCGGGATGCAGCAGCAGCGCCTCGGCCAGCGGCAGGCAGATGACCTCGTCGGGAAGGTTCGAGGCGATCTCGATCAGGCTCTCGTTGACGAAGACGAACTTGGCGGCCGGCGACTCGAGGCCCTGCGAGCGCTCGATCAGCACCCCGGTGTCCTCGGGGACGGGGGTGTCGCCGCGGTAGTCGGCGAAATCCAGCTGCTTCAGGTCGGAGAAGCGCCAGTTCTCGTCGCGGCGCGTGGGCGCCGGGGTCTCGAGGAAGCGCTGCCAGGCGGCACGCTGGCGCTCGGCGAACCAGGCGGGCAGGTCGGGCGCGGTGCTCGGGACGGACTCGAGGATCGGCGAGGAGGGTTCGGCAATGGTGGACATTGGGATGGATGGTCGGAAGTGGAATGAGTGATGGCTGCGGGGGATCAGGCTCGATCGAGCTTCTCGAGGGCTTCGAGATCGCCCAGATCCTTGTGCCTGCCGGTGGCGCGCTTGTTCTTCTTGAGGTCTTCGAGGGAGATGAACGGAACCGCGGTCCCGCCGAGAGACAGCATTTCCTTGCGCGGGTATGCTTCGGAGAAATCAACGCCCGGGATGCTCACGAGGATGTCGATGCGGTAGGGGGGCACCCCGAACTGGCTCATGCGCTTGTCATCGAGATAACTCTCCTCGCTCACGCCCGGGAGCGGCCCGAAGTAGTCGTGGACCGCGGCGACGATCCGCTTGGCATTCTCCCGGGATTTTTCGACCAGGAAGTCGATGTCGCCGGTGTAGCGCGGGTGGCCGTGGGCGGTGACTGCATATCCTCCGATCACCATGAACTTAACCCCATGGGACATCAACGACTCGGCAAACTCTCTGAACTCTTGGTCCGGATCCATCGGGAATGTGGTGTTTCTGGCCACGCAGCACGGCGAGGGCGGCCAACCTTTCAGCAGGAGTCCGGGACTTCCAGTGCCTCGCCGTGAGCAAGTCGTCCTCGTCGTGGGTGACGAAGGCGACTTGCACGGACTTGGACTTGGTTGACTTCATTCCCGTGGCGACTTCAACCCACCGACCCCTCCATCTCGAGGTCGATCAGGCGCTTCAACTCGACCGAGTACTCCATCGGGAACTCGCGGACGAGGTCGTTGATGAAGCCGTTGACGGCGAGCGACATCGCCTCGCCCTCGCCGAGCCCGCGCTGCTGCATGTAGAACAGCATCTCCTCGGAGACCTGCGAGACGCTGGCCTCGTGCTGGGTGGCGTGGTCGTTGCCCTTCACCGTGATGGCGGGGTAGGTGTCGGTGCGGCTGCTGGTGTTGATCAGCAGGGCGTCGCACTCGGTGTTGTTCTTGCAGCCCCTGAGGTTCTTCGGGATCGAGACCTGGCCGCGGTAGGTCGAGCGGCCCTCGCCGACGGAGATGGACTTCGAGACGACGTTCGAGGTCGTGTTGTCGGCGGCGTGGATCATCTTGGCGCCGGTGTCCTGGTGCTGGCCGGAGTTGGCGA
>JAUIJB010000117.1 GCA_030430455.1 Verrucomicrobiia bacterium
GCGGTCGGTTGGACACGAACACTCCAGCGCGGGAGCGCCACGGTCGCCTCGGGCGCCGCGCGGCTCTCATTTCGAGCCTGACGCTCGTGAGCCGCGTCCTCGGGTACGCCCGCGAGATCATCTCGGTGGTCGAGGACAGCCCGACCCGGATCACCCTCCAGCACCTCCTCGTCACCGAGGACGAGGAGGGCGAGCCCTACGTCATCAAGCACTGGGCCCAGGTGTGGACCTGGCAGGACACCGAGCTGCTCGACTACACCGGCGAGGACGGCATCCACGAGTGGCGCAAGATCCGCCTCAGCGAGGAACAGGCCGCCGGCACCTGGAGCCAGCTGGTCACCCAAGTCGACGACACCCCGCGCTACGAGGGCCATGGCCGCTGGACCCATGCCAACGGCGAGTCGAGCTGGCAGAGCGAGCCGACCCGCCGGCCGCTGCCGCGGCGCGAGTATTCCAAGCGCGACGACTACGACTACCTGGTGGTCACCAACCGCCACACCCTGACCCCCGGCGGCTGGGTCCACTTCCAGGACAACCGCAAGGTGGTCGACCGCGAGGGCGGGCCCGTCGTGGTGCTGTGCTTCGAGACCGGCCTCAACACCTACACCCGCGCCGAGGTTCCCAACAGCGATGCCGCCCGGGCGTGGTGGGCCCAACACGGCCCGTTCTGGGACGAGGTGCGCAACTTCTGGGTCAGCGCCGGGGAGGAGGCCGACCAGAGCTTCGCCTACACCACCCACAAGAATGGCGAGAGCCTGCGGAAGCTGCTCAAGCGCTTCCAGTCGGAGCCACCCGCCAGGTCCGAACTCAGCGCCGCCCTGCAGCCCTACCTCATCGTCCGCTGAGCCCGGCCCACCCACCCATGCCCAACCCAGCCCACCCTCCCATGCCGAACCCCCACCAAGACCATACCATGAAGCACCTGATCCTGACCCTCACCCTCGGCTCCGCCGCCGCCCATGCCGCGGTGAGCTACCACCTGCCCGGCACCATGGAGACCGCCGGCTGGGACCAGCTGAACCGCAGCGACACGACCTTCTGGGACGACAACGGCTACCCCACCGCAGGCCCCGATGCGTGGCCCGCGCCGGTCGATGCCAACGTCACCGGGTCGACCAGCAGCGCCCGGTTTTCCAAGCTCAGCGGCGGCGCCTACTTCGCCGGTTCGTCGATCTACAACGCCGGCACTCCCGACGTGTTCACCCTGGCGGACAGCAGCCCGCAGGCGAACCTCTCGACCATCATCTTCCAGGCCGACCTCGGCTCGGCGCTGGCAAGCGTCAGCCTCAGCTACAATGGCGGCAGCCAGGCGCTCGCCGCCGACTTCATCGACGCCACGATGGGCGACTACCTCTCGGGCTTCGGTGGACCGCCCTCGCCGACCACCAACCACGCTTACCAGTGGGACCTCAGCGGCATGGGCGTGACCGAGTACGCGATCACCTTCACCACGGTTCCCCACGGCACCATCTTCGAGCTGAACCTCGCCACCGGCGAGACCTTCGCCCAGGTCGTGCCCGAGCCCTCGGTGGCGCTCCTGGGCGGAGCCGCGAGCCTGCTCCTCCTCACCCGCCGCCGGCGCTCCTGAACCGGGCCACCGCCCCCGCCCTCACCGCCGGATGAAGTGCCCCTCTGTTGTTGTTGCCGGATCGGTCGCCGCGCTTGCCGCGGCGGCCGAGCCGATCCGGATCGACGAACCCAGCGACGACCGCTGGATGTATCCGGCCAACGGAACTCCCGGCAGTCGCGCCCAGGCACCCAGCTTCAGCGCGCTGCCCGATTCCGGCGGGCTCGACGACCGCTGGGGTTTCTTCCTGTTCGCCTTCGACACCAGCGCGGTCGTGCCGGCCGGCCTCGACCCCGCGGCCTACCGGATCCGCTCGATCACGCTGAGCGCCGCGGTCGGGCTCGACGACACCTTCGACTACGATCCCACGCCGGACAGTCACCTGAGCCACGGGACTCCCACGACACCCGCCGCCGAGGCGGATGGCGACCCGGGTCGCCCCGTCGAGCTCAGCGGCGCCGGCTTTCGCAACGGCTTCACCGCGGCCAGCTTCCGCGAGGACTCGGACCACGGCAGCGGCGCCCCGGGGACCCGCAACGCCTTCCCGCTCGGCTTCGACGGGTCCGCCGTCGCGCGCGACATCAGCAACAACGTCAGCGAGGGCTTCGACCCGCTGGTCTGGGCGACCGGCACCACCGACACGCTCGACCCCGGCGACCCGGTTCCGGCCGAGACCGAGTTCCGCTTCGCCATCGACACCAGCCTTCCCGGGGTCGCGGCCTACCTGCGCCAGGGCCTCGCCGATGGCAGGCTCTGGTTCACCCTGCACTCGCTCCACTCCGCCACCCAGGGCGGTGGCGAGCGCGCCTCGTGGCTCACCCGCGACGACGCCATCCACCAGTTGTTCGGCGGCCTCGCGCCGAGCCTGAGCATCGAGGTCGACCTCGCCCTGCCGCTGCAACTCAGCCGCTCCGGCACCACCAGCCGGCTCAGCTGGCCGGAGTTCGCCGGCTTCTCCCATGAGCTCGGCTTCAGCGGGTCACCCGGCGGCGATTGGCAGGTGCTCCAGCGTCACCACGCGGCAAGCGACGGATATGGCAGCTTCGACCACGCCACCCCCCTGCCGCGCGGCTTCTACCGACTGAAACTCGTTCCGTTCACCCCATGATGACTTCCCGATCCCGCGGCTTCACCCTGGTGGAGATGCTCGTCGCCGTGACCCTCGTGGCGGCGCTGGCCACCATCACGACGGCCGGCGTGCAGCACGCCCGCCACAAGGCCGCGCTGGCCACCGAGATCAATGCCGCACGCAATCTCTCGATCGCCTACGCGAGCTACGCCGCCGAGCACTCCGGCAGGCTGCTGCCCGGCTACCAGAGCGACCCCGCGGCAAGCAACCTGCACGGCGAGCGGCTCCACCACCCGGTCAACGCCCGCTACCCTTGGCGCCTCGCCCCCTACGCCCCGAAGGTCGAGGGCATCCTGCTGTTCAACGGCAACGAGAAGTTCCTCGACGCAGACAACAGCGACTACCTCGTCTCGGTGCGCCCGAACCTCGGCATCAACAGCATCTTCGTCGGCGGGCACCACGGCTCGGGTTCGCCGCTGCGGCCCTCGCCGCGGATGATCGAGGCGCTCGGCAAGTTCCACGTCACCCGCATGGCCGAGGCCTTCGCCGCCGAGAAGCTGATCGTCTTCGCCTCGGCGCGCAGCGGTCCGCGGGAGGCGGGAAACTTCGAGATCCGTCCGCCCAACACCCTCGCCCCGGAGTGGAGCGACAAGCCCTTCGCCAAGTCCACGAGCCCCGGCGACCACGGCTTCGTCGACTTCCGCTGGTCGGGCAAGGCCGTGGTGGCCACCCTCGGTGGCGGCGTGGTGATGCTCGACGAGGACCAGATGCGCGACATGCGACGCTGGTCGAACCAGGCCGCGCGCCGCAACGACCGCGACTTCGTGGTCGCGCCTTGAGGCGTCGCGGGAGCGTCCCCGCGACGGCGGCACCGGAGCGCCGACTTCAGTCGGCTGGGAGGTGTCGAGGCGGAGTGGAAGGGCGACTCGGCAGGCTGAAGCCTGCGGTCCGATGTCGCCGGCGCCGCGGCTTCCTCCTCAACCACTCCGCCACTCGCTCGGGCTCTTGCCGGTCTCCTCGCGGAAGGCCTTGGCGAAGTGGCTGAGGCTCTGGTAGCCGACCTCGAGGGCGACCTCGGTGACCCGGGCGTCCTCCTCGCGCAGGAGCTCGCAGGCCGCCTCGATGCGCAGGCGGCGCTGGTGCTCGCGCAGGGTCCGGCCGGTGCGGCGCTTGACCAGCCGGCTCAGGTGGGTCGGTGAGGCGCCGCACTGGCGCGCCAGCTCGGCCAGCTGGATCTCCCCGCCGGCGCGGGCGGCCAGCACCCGCAGCGCCCGCTCGACCAGGCCGGCCGGACCGACCTGGTGGCAGAACCCGGCCCCCTGGTCGGCCCGGTCGCGGCGAAACAGCCGCACCGCAGCCCACTCGAGCACCCGCGACTCGGCGAGCATCGCGCCCCCCGGCACCGCGGGATCGAATCCCCGCAGGCTCTCCTCGAGACGCTTCTCCGGACCGGTCATCAGGCCGGCGAAGGCCAGCTTGGCACCCTCCTTCAGCCAGGCGAGGAAATCGGGGTGCAGCAGGCCGGCACGCTCGCCGATCCGCCGCGCCAGCCAGGGCCGGGCGATCACCAGCACCACCGCCCGATGCCGCCCCGGCAGGCGCGTCCAGAACCAGCGCTCGCCACGGTCGTCGCCGAGGATCGCATACATCCCCGGACGCAGGAACACCCGGTCCTCCTGACCCCACACCACCCCCTCGCCCTCGACGTTCAGCCAGATCCAGATCTCACCCTCCATGCGATGCTGCCAGCGACTCCCCGCCCGCCGCGACAAGCCCTCGACCCGCCACGCCTTCACGCCCGCCAACTCCCACCACAGCTCCCATTCCATCGCGGCCCCGATTTATTGCGAGTGATTCTCATTTGCAAGCATGGCGTGTTGGATCTTGGGCTTGTTGAATCTCGGAGCAGCGGGCTCGGCCTGAAGAAGGGGGGCGCCGCGGATCCGGCCGGCTGGGCGTCCGGTCTGCCCAGTGGGTCGGCGATGGAGCCGCCGGCATGCGGGCAAAGAAAAGGGCCGCTCCCCATGGTGAGGGAGCGGCCTGAAATCGGGTTGGTCGCCGATCGGATGGAGACGCAGGCGAACTTACTCTTCGCCTTCTTCCTCCGCGGGCTCGTCGGACATGTCCGAGTCGTCCATGTCATCGGCGGGAGCCTCGGCGACTTCCTCCGTGATCGGGGTGCTTGCGGTCATGCCGGTCTCGGTGTTTCCGGCGAGGAAGACGAGGGCGAGCACGACGGCGCCGACGACCAGGTTGATGATGGGAAAGGCCATGATGGTTGGATTTGGGAAGGCTTCGGGCCTGGATTAGAAGAGGTTCTCGATGAGGCCACCGCCGGCTTCGTCGATCCACACCTTGGCGGTGAGGAACTGGAAGGCGAACAGTCCGAGCGCGGCGACGAAGCCGAGGATCGCGAGGGCGTTGGTCAGCGACTCGTTGCCCTCCGAGTCATCCTCGGCGGGAGCCGCCTGGATGGTTGCCGCCTGGCTCGGCGAGGAGCCGGCCCCGAGCGGCTGCGTCGGCGGCTGGAGCTGGACGGTTGCCTTGGGCAGCGAGACGGTGGACGTCGGGGCACCGGGGCTGGTCGGCGCGCCGGGAGAGCTGGGCGCCCCCGGGGTGTTGAGCCTGATGGTCGGGGCCGGGGCGGGAGCGCCCGGGGCACCGCCGCCGGGGGCCGTGGGAGCACCGGCGGGCTTGAGCGGAATCGTCGGCGCCGGGGCGGGCGGGGCACCGCCACCGGTGGGCTTCGGCGCGGAAGGGGCCGGCGGCTTGGTCGCAGCGGTCGGCGGCTTCGGGGCCGACGGAGCGCTCGGCTTCGGAGCCGACGGTGCGGGCGGAGCACCACCCTCGGCCTTCGGGGCATCGGTGGCTTTCAGCGTCACGCGCACGGTTTCCTTCTTCAGCGGAACGCTGGAAGTCTGCTTCGACGGTCCTTTTTTTTCTTCGCTCATGGCAGAGGGCTTTGGAGGGCTCGGGGCCCCGGGGTTGTCGTTCGATCCCGAATCGCCGCCGCGACCCGCCAGGGCCCGGAAAGACTGGGATTTTCGGTGAGGAAAAAAAAGCACGTGGCGCGAGCAGCTGTCAAACCCCCATCCCGCGGGCCGTGGCATGATTTCGCAGCGCCTGCCGGGCCTCCGGAGGGGTTCCGCCGGGGCCGGCCCGGATCACGAACCCGCCCCACCCCCACGCTTGACCCCGGCGGGACCGCGCTTTCACTCAGGGCATGATCCACCGCCGCCAGTTCCTCGCCTCCGCCGGCATGGCCTTCGTCGGGATGCAGCGCTACGCCCGCGCCGCCGCTGCCGCTCCCGCCGCCGACTCGCGCCTCATCGAGCCGCTCGGGTCGCTGGTCCGCGACCCCGCCGGCATCCTCGACCTGCCCGAGGGCTTCCGCTACCGCGTCCTCGCCCGGCTCGGCGAGGCCATGGACGACGGCCTGCGCGTCCCCGGCATGCCCGACGGCATGGCCGCCTTCCCGGGCCCCGACGGCAAGGTCGTGCTGGTGTGCAACCACGAGCTGGCACTGCCGATGACCACCATCGCGGCGTGGCCCGACGGCACCCGCCTGCCCGCGCAGATCGACCCGGCCGACTGCCACGACCCCGGCCGCGACCGCCGCGAGCCCCACCTCGGCGGCACCAGCAACATCGTCTTCGACCCCGACAGCGGCGAAAAGCTGCGCCACTTCCTCTCGCTCACCGGGACCGACCGCAACTGCGCCGGCGGCGCGATGCCCTGGGGCTCGTGGATCACCTGCGAGGAGTCTGAGGACCTGCTCAGCGAGCGCGGCCGCCGCCACGGCTGGTGCTTCGAGGTCAAGGCGACCGACCAACCCGGCCTGCAGCCGCCGCGGCCCCTCAAGGCGCTCGGCCGGTTCCGCCACGAGGCCGTCGCCCTGGACCCCGCGAGCGGCATCCTCTACCTGACCGAGGATCGCACCGACGGCCTGCTCTACCGCTTCATCCCGCGGGAAAAGGGCAAGCTCGCGGAGGGCCGGCTGCAGGCGCTGCGCGTGGTCGACCGACCCTCGGCGGACCTGCGCAACTACGTTCCGTCCAGTAAGTGGCCGCACGAGGGCGAGCCGATCGAGGTCGACTGGATCGACCTCGACGACGTCGAGGCGCCGCTGGACGACCTCCGCCTGCGCGGCCACCGCGCCGGCGCGGCGGTGTTCGCCCGCGGCGAGGGGATCCACTTCACCGACCGGGGGATCTTCCTGTGCTGCACCGACGGCGGCCCGGCCCGGCGCGGCCAGATCCTCCGCCTGCAGCCCTCGGGCGACCCGGCCGGCGGCGACCGCCTCGAGCTGTTCCTGCAGTCGCGCGAGGACGACCTCCTCACCAACGGCGACAACCTCTGCGTCGCGCCGTGGGGCGACCTGGTCATCTGCGAGGACCTCATCGACCCCGGCTTCGCGCGCCACACCCACGTCCGCGCGATCACGCCGGAGGGCCGCATCCACACCCTCGCCCGCAACTCCGCGGACGCCACCGAGTTCGCCGGGTCCTGCTTTTCGCCCGACGGCCGCTGGCTCTTCGTCAACCTGCAGGGCCGCGGCCTGACCCTCGCCATCACCGGACCGTGGCCCCGGGCCGCCTGACTTCCGGCCGCGCGGGGCCGGCCGACGAGGCCGACCGCCCCCTTGATCCCGCCGCCCCGATCGGCCACGATCCCCCCATGACCGCGCGCGTTACCGACCTCCACGTCGCCCACAACATCCCCCTGCCGGCGCCCGCCCTGCTGCAGGCCGAGATCCCCCGCTCGACCACGCAGGCCGAGTTCGTGGCGCGCTCGCGGCAGACCATCTCGTCGATCCTGTTCGGCGACGACCCCCGCTTCCTGGTGATCGTCGGCCCGTGCTCGATCCACGACACCGCCACCGGCCTCGAGTACGCCCAGCGCCTCGCCGCGCTCGCCGAGCGGCTCAAGGACAAGCTCTACCTCGTCATGCGGGTCTACTTCGAGAAGCCCCGCACCACCGTCGGCTGGAAGGGGCTGATCATGGACCCCGAGCTCGACGGCACCGACAACATCCCGGAGGGCCTGCGCCAGGCCCGCACCTTCCTGCGCGAGGTCATCGACCTCGGCCTGCCGACCGCCACCGAGCTGCTCGACCCGATCACCCCGCAGTACATCGCCGACCTGATCAGCTGGTCGGCGATCG
>JAUIJB010000024.1 GCA_030430455.1 Verrucomicrobiia bacterium
CGCGCCGTGGCCCGCCTGCTGGTGGAAATCCTCGACCCGAAACCCGGCATGCGCGTCCACGACCCCACCTGCGGCTCCTGCGGCATGCTCATCGAGTGCGGGCACCACATCGAGGAGCGGGGCGGCGACCGGCGCGACCTCACCCTCACCGGCCAGGAAAAGAATGTCGGCACCTGGGCCATCGGCATCCTCAACATGCTGCTCCACGGCTTCCCCGATGCCGACATCCGCAATGGCGACACCATCCGCACCCCGAAGTTCACCACCCGCGGTGCGCTCGATCCCTTCGACCGCGTGATCGCCAATCCGCCCTTCTCGCTCAAGGACTGGGGCGCGGACGCCGCCGAGACCGATCCGCTCAAGCGCTTCCAGCGCGGCGTGCCGCCCAAGACCAAGGGCGACATGGGCTTTCTTCTGCACATGATCGAGACCGTGCGGGAAAAGAAGGGCATGGCCGGGGTGGTCCTGCCCCACGGGGTGCTCTTCCGCGGCGGGGCCGAGGCGAAGATCCGCGAGTCGCTGCTCAAGGCGGATCTCATCGAGGCCGTCATCGGCCTGCCCGCCCAGCTCTTCTTCGGCACCGGCATTCCCGCCGCGCTGCTGATCTGCAATTGGAAGAAACCCGCGAAACGGAAGGGCAAAATCCTCTTCGTCGATGCCTCCACCGATGGCCTCTACCGCGAAGGCAAGTCGCGCAATTACCTCGCCCCCGCCGATGTCCTGCGCCTCGCCGCGATCTACCACGGCTGGGCTGAGCCGAAGGCGGTCGCGACCGCCACCGAGCGCATCGCCGACACCTGGATCGCCGCCCTCACCCATCACCGCGACACCCAGCTCCGCCGCGCCCGGGGCGACGAGGAAATCGAGGCCGCCATCCACGCCGACTTCGACCAGCGCGTCGCCGAGAATGCCGAGGCGAAGGAAAAGCTGCTCGCCTGGTATGCCGAGAAGCACCCCGCGCCCGGTGGCGGAAAACGGACCAGCCTGGAGAAGCACGCCGCCGTGGTCGAGGTGGCGGACATCCTCAAGGAGCACAAGGGCAACCTCAACATCACCCGCCACGTCGATGCCGTCGATCCCCCGCCGCGCCTCGATGTGAAGAAGGAACTGCAGAAGCTGCGGGAGCTGGAGACGAAGCGCGACGAGGCCGAGAAGAAGATGAACGAGATGCTGAAGGAGTTTGGGTATGAGTTCTAAGGCCCAGATTGCTCCCCGGACGACGGCCGGAAGTCGTTCGCTCGTTGTCTCGGACTTGGCAGTGGCTGATCCGGAGACCTTCAGCCCAGACTCACCCATTCACTTTGGGTACATTGACCTTGGAAGCGTTGAAGAACCCGGAGCCGCGCCGGTCGTCACCGAAATGTCGTCTATTGGTAGGCCATCGCGAGCTCAGCGGCTTGTCAGACGCGGAGATCTGCTCGTGTCGAACGTCCGCCCGTATCTCCGAAATTTCACCCGTTTGGACTCGGTCCCGACCAAGATTCCAATTGTCGCGAGCACGGGCTTCACCGTGTTACGTCCAAAGGACGAAAAGCTTGGTGCGTTTGTTCTCCAAGCCCTCCTATCGGAAGCGTTTCAACGCTGGATTCGCCCAAGAATGACCGGCACGGGATACCCGGCGATTACAGCAAATGACATCCGCTCATTCCCGATCCCGCTGAAGGATCAAGCTGACCCTTCGTCGGTCTCCGATTTTCTCGAGTCCATCGATCATACAGACAGGTTACTACACCAGATCTCCAACCAGGCTCGCCGAAGCAAGAAAGCGCTGTTGCAGGCACTTGCGGTGCCTAGAGCAAAACATCCCTTCCACTTCAGAATCGCGGAGCTTGGCAGCTGTTTCGCACAGCGGAGCGACACCGGAAAACCAGGACTGCCCGTGTATTCTGTCACTATGAACAGCGGCATGGTGAAGCGATCGAGCCTCGACCGTCGCGTCGAATCCGAGCTCACCCCCGAACAGCACCTCCTCGTCCGCAGGAACGACATCGCCTACAACATGATGCGAATGTGGCAGGGCGTTTCCGGACTCGCCCCGTCCGACGGCCTGGTCAGCCCAGCCTACGTGGTGCTCCGCCCGCTTGAGGGAATCGATCCCCTGTTCGCCAGCTACCTCTTCAAGCTCCCTGAAACCATCCGCCTCTTCCACCGCTACTCCCAAGGGCTCACCAACGACCGCCTCCGTCTCTACTACGACCAGTTCGCCGAGATCCGCCTGCCGATCCCCGAAGACATCGAGGAACAACGCCGAATCGCCAAGCTCCTCTCCTCCATCGACCAGCGAATCCGCCAAACCGAACTTTTCATCACCTCCCTCCGCCGGACAAAGGCTGCTCTTTGTCAGAAAATCTTCTCATGATGTCCGTCGCCGATTCCCCACTGCCCACGAACCCTCCTGTCTGCGAGGAGGACATCCAGCGGTTTCTCTTCTCAAGCCATTGTCACTTCGTCGGAGAAACAATGGGAGACGCCTATCAGCTCCGAGTAGCCTTCCCGTCGTTCCAGAACAGTCATCGAAAAGATTATCTCGGCGCGCACCCCCACAGGTGTTTCCATTTCGCGCTTTCGATTCGCGTTCCCAAGCACGAGTCGACCGGAAACTTTCAGGTCGTCGAGACCTACTCTTGGATGCCTGAACAGGTTTCGATGCTTCTCACTGGTTTCTACGGAAAGCTGATTCGATCCCACGGTCATATTCAACAAGGCTATCACATTGCGGTTCCGGACCTGGCAGTGCCGCCGCAACCGGATTTCAACGCCCCACCTTTCAATGACCAGCCACGGAAGCCAAACGGCCCCGGGCTCAACCTTCAGAAGGCACAGAATCTGATTGAAGCCTACCTGTTCTCCACCCCAGACGACAGTGTTCTACCCAAGCTCCTAAGCGCCTGCACCTTCTACCACTTGGCCTTGGAGAACTGGAGTGGTCGCTCCGTCCTCGCATACACGTCTCTCGTAAGTTCGGTCGAAGCGCTCCTCGAACTCAGAACCTATGAGGAAAGCGAATTGTTCGATGAGCAGCGCTTGCGCGACTTTAAGGCTATCGAAGAGAGTGTGCCTGATGGCGAGAAAATCGTCAGAAGGCTCAAGGGATCGCTCTACTCAATTAGAAGAATGTTTGCTCAATTCCTTATCGAGCGACTTCCAGATAATCACTTCTCTGAACGTGAGTGCCCCGAGTTTATGGCGCTTACCAAAGAGCGTCTGAATCAAGCCGCCAAAGCGGCATACGATATTCGAAGCCGATTCGTTCACACCGGTGATCCGACGGCACTAGGATTCTTGTCGTTCAACCACCAGAACACGGAAATTCAGCTTGGCGAACCGGTCATTGCGGACGCAGAGCTCAAGAAACTCATCTCGCGATCTCCGACATTGGCAGGACTTGAACGCATAGTCGCAACGCTGCTTCGCGTTGAGATTTTGAGGTGGCTTGCCTGTCGATCGAATCCTGAGACCACCCAGTAGACAAATGCCCGAACGCCCCGACTGCCACGAGCCCGCCCTCGCGCTGCTGCGCGACGTGCTGGGCTGGTCCGTGGTCACCGGCGCCGGACTGGCAACCGAGCGGGAGAGTGCCTCCGATCCCTGGCTGCCCGGTCGACTCGAAGCAGCCTTGCTCAAGGTGAATTCCGGCCTCGCCCCGAGCGCGGCCCGGCAGGCGATCGTGGCGCTGCGACAGTGCGCGGTGCCCGACCTGCTGGAGAGCAACGAGGCGATGCACACGCTGCTTTCCCGCTGGGTCACCGTCGAGGAACCGGCGAAGACGCCCGGCCAGCCGCCGCTGCGGCGCAGCGTGCGCTTCTTCGACTTCGAGCACCCGGCCAACAATGACTTCCTCGTCGTCGATGAATTCCCGCTGCGCGGTCCCCAGCGCGAGCGACGCTTCGACCTCGTGCTTTTCGTCAACGGCCTGCCGCTGGGGGTGATCGAGTGCAAGGACCCGGCCGATTCGCGGGGGCTGGAGAAAGGCATCGGCGACCTGCTCGACTACCAGTCGCCGCGCCACGGCGCACCGCGGCTTTTCGAGACGATCCATTTCTGCATCGCACTGGCCCGCCACCAGGCTCGCTTCGGCACGGTCGATACCAGCCTCGCCCACTACGCGCCATGGAAGAGCCTGCGCCCCTTCACCGAGACGGAACTCACGGAGGCGCTCGGGCGCCCGCCGACGCCACAGGACGAGCTGCTGGCTAGCTTGTGCCACCGCGAGCAGTTCCTCGACTTCCTGCGCGGCTTCGCCGCCTTCGAGCGTCAGGGCGGGCGGTTGGTCAAGAAGCTCGCCCGCTACCAGCAGTGGGAGGCGGTGCGCGACGCCGCCGGTCGGGTCCGCGACACCGGGCGCGGCCCCCTTTCGCTCCGCGGCGGGATCGTCTGGCACACCCAGGGGAGCGGCAAGAGCCTGACCATGCTGTGGTTGGCACTGTGCCTGCGGCGGGCGGTCGATCTGGAGAATCCGACGTTGGTGATCGTGACCGACCGCAGCGACCTCGACCGCCAGATCGCGACGACCTTCCGCAACTGCGGCTTCGAGAACCCACAGCCGGCCGAAACCGTGCGCCACCTCGGCGAAATGCTGCACGGACCGACCGGCCAGACCATCCTGACGACGATCCAGAAGTTTCAGGACGGCCTGATGCAGCGCGGACGACGCGTGCGGCTACCCTTGTGCAAGGGTGGCAACGTGATCGTGCTCATCGACGAGGCTCATCGCACCGAATACGGCGTCTTCAATGCCCGACTACGCGAGGCGCTGCCCGACGCCTGCTTCATCGCCTTCACCGGCACGCCCATCGTCAAGACGCTGGCGAAGTTCGGCAGCTACATTCACCGCTACACCATGCCGCGCTCGGTCGAGGACGGCGCCACGGTGCCCATCCTCTACGAAAGCCGGCTGCCGGACCTGGCAGTGTGGGGCAAGCGGCTCGACCCGATCTTCGAGGAGGAATTCGCCCACCTCAGCGAGGACCAACGGGAGAAGATCAAGAAGCGCGAGGTGACCATGCGGCGCGTGGCCGAAGCCGAGGACCGCATCGAGATGATCGCCCGCGACCTCGTCCACCACTACCGTGCGAACTTCGAGCCGGACGGCTTCAAGGGTCAGGTGGCGACGGTCTCGCAGAAGGCTGCCGCCCGCTACTACGAGGCGCTCGAACGACTGATGCCCGGCCAGGTCGCGCTACTGATTTCCGATCCGCCGAAGGGCGACGAGAAGCTGTGGGAGCTGAAGCGGCGCTTCGCCGACGAGAGCGCGATCATCGACCAGTTTCTCCACGAGAGCCCGAAGAAGCTCGCGCTGATGGTGGTGGCCGACAAATACCTCACCGGCTTCGACGCGCCGGTCGAGCGGGTGCTCTACCTCGACAAGCCCCTGCAGGAGCACAACCTGTTGCAGGCGATCGCCCGGGTGAATCGTCCGTGCCCGGAACTCGGCAAGGAGTGGGGGCTGGTGGTCGATTACTGGGGCGTGGCAGGATTCCTCGACCAGGCGCTGGAGGGGCTGGACGAGGACATCGATCCCGGCGAGATCATGACCGAGCGGCTCAGCGACGAGGCCCACGCCCGGCTGAGTGCCTGCCTGCGGGATCTGGCGGCATGTTTCCCGGAAAAGCTCGACCGCAAGCAGATCGAACCGTGGTTGGAGGCGATCGAGGCTCCCGACCGACGTGCGATCTTCCTTGCCCGCTACCGGGATTTCTACCGCGCCATCGAGCAACTGCTGCCCGACCCGCGGGCGCTCGATTTCCTGCCGGAACTGGCCTGGTATCGGCGGGTGCGGAAGGAGGCGGAGGCGGCTTTCCAGGAAAGCAATCTGTCCATCCCGGACTGCTCGGCGCGGGTGCGGCAGCTCATCGACCGCCACGTGCTCGGCGACGAGGTCATCCCGCTGCTCAAGGCGATCGACATCCTCGGCGACAACTTCGCCAAGGAGATCGACAAGCTCCGCAGCCCGCGCGCCAAGGCGATGCGGATGGAGCACGCCATACGCCACACCATCAGCGTGAAGCTCCACGAGGACCCGGCCTTCTTCGAATCGCTCCGCGAGCGCCTGGAGCGGATCATTTCCCAGCGGAAGGAGAGCCGGCTCGACGACGTCGCCGAATTCCGACTCTTCGGCGAACTGGCCCGCGACATGCGGGAGCGCGACCAGCAGGCCCGCTCACACGGTGTGAATGCCGAGCAACTGCCGTTTTTTCACGCGATTCAGCAGGCGCTGGGGAGTGAGGAAGGCAAGGTGAGCGAAGGTCCCGCCCCGGATGTCGTGAAGCTGACCCGCACGATTCTCGAAGACCTAGGCCAGCACGTAGTCGTCGATTGGGACACCAAGGAGGAAGTGATGCGCGACATGCGCCGGGCCATCAAACGCCGCCTGCGCCTCGACTACTCCATTCCACAAGAGGCCATTGAACCGCTGGTGACGTCGCTCATGGACTTGGCGCGGGTCCACCTGAAACGCTGACGATGGGACGGGTCATCACCAACGATGCCGTGACCTTCGGCGATACCCGGATCGTGTATTCGATTCGACGTTCGCCACAACGCCGGACGCTTGGAATCAGCGTCTCTGGACCGTGGGTGGAGGTCGCCGCACCCTCGGGAATGCGGGCGGCGGCGATCCGGCCGTACGTGGAGAACAAAGCCGACTGGATTCTCCGCAAGCTCGACGGCTTCCGCCGTCACCCGGTGATCTATCCCACACGCCTGCGCCCGGGCGATAGCGTCCGGCTTTTCGGCCGGCAGCATCTGGTGAGGTTTTTCGATGCGGGCGAAGCGAGTGCGTCCATCGGAGTCAAAGGTGGTTGCCTTCACCTGGCTCTTCCCTCGCAAAGGGACGAAGAACGCGCGAAGCGACTGATAAAGGGATACTTTAAGCAACAGCTCACCCAGCGGCTCGAATTCGATATCGCCGACGTCAGTGCGAAGCTCGGGATGCCAATGGCGGTGTTTCAGGTGCGGGAACTTGGCAATAGATGGGGAAGCTGTGGAAAGAAGGGATGCCTTTACTTTCATTGGCTACTGGCCACTCAATCGCCGGATTTCATCCGCCATGTCGTTGCCCACGAGGCGTGCCATCTGCTTGAACCAGTGCACTCCAAGCGCTTCTGGAGGCTGCTTCAGAAGGTTGGAATGGGGTGCGGTGGGTCGAGAGGTTTTGCCGGCAGGCATGACTCTCCGTTCGGTTAGGGTCGATCTCGGCGGCCGGCCCTAGCGGCCCGCTCCGGGCGCGGTGGCTTCGGTCTGCTCCGGCGCCTCCGCCGGCTTGTGGGGATTCACCGAGATCGGGCCGCCCTGGTAGGTGGCGACGATGACCGTGCTGCTCTCGGCGATGCGCTTGGTGAGCTCCTCGGACAGCGCCGCCCTGCCGCCGGCCTGGTCGAGCTTCACCTCGACGCTGCTGATCCAGCCGCGGTTGAGGGCGAGGAACTCGGACCAGGTCAGGATGACGGCATCGGCCTCGAAGTGCAGGCGCGGCTGGAGGCGCGCCGGCGTGGCGAGGATCGCCCCCTTCGGCACCAGCGTCGCCTTGCCGTTGAAACAGAGGAAGTCGGAGGTCGCCAGCAGGTCCCGGGGCCGCGCCGCTTCCGAGGGGTCGCCGGCGTCGAGGGTCTCCAGCGACTTCATCGGGTCGTTCTGCTCCTGGGCCCGCAGGCGGGCGCTGAGCTGCGCGTGGGTCGGCGCTTCGGTCATCGGCGCCGGCTCGGCGAGCACGGAAGGAACCAGCAGGGCGAGCGGAACCAGGTGGCGGAGTTTCATCGTGGCGGGGTGGTGGTCGGGGCGGGTCAATCGCTGCCGTAGGTGCCGAGGGTCGAGTTGACCTCGATCGCGCGGTCGACCTCGAAGCTGACGTGGGCGAGGCGCTCGGTGCCGAAGACCGTCTGGGTGACGACCTCGATGGTCCACTGGCCATCCTCGGTGAGGAGGTTGCCGTAGTTCCTGGCGGTCCACACGCGGGTCTCGGGCGTCTGCTGGTCGAGCACCAGCTGGGCGGAGCGCATCACCTCGCCGTTCTCGCCGAGCCGGGGCGCCCCGCGGTAGACCTGGGCGTAGGTGTAGGACTTCGGATAGAGGTCCCTGGCGGTCACCGTGATCGTCGGCACCTGGAAGCGCATGGTTTCGCCCTCCTCGATGCCGGCGATCGACGCGGTGGCCACCGGCCAGACCTGCAGGGTCGCCGTGGCGAGCTGCTGGTCGATGCTGCCGTCGCTCTTGCGGGTGTAGATCGAGAAGCGCTCCTCGCCGCGGACGCGCAGCCGGTCGGGGCCGGGCACGGCGGTGAGGTCGTAGTTCAGGGTGGTCGTGCCGTTGCGGCTGATCACCGCCTGGGAGTGGAGCGTCGCCTGGCTGCGGTCGATCTCGCTGCCGTCGCCGTCGCCGTATGACTGGACGTGGCGCAGGAAGCGCACCGACTTCGACTCGGGCGGGTCGAGCAGGCCGTTGAGCAGGCCGCGGACCTCGGCGTCGACGCTGAAGGGCCGGTCGGCCCGGGTTCGCGGGACCTGGCCGTCGGGGTCCTCGGTGTGGATGGTGATCTCCGCCTCGGGCGCGTAGGCGCTGACGTAGGTGGTGTCGAGCAGGTGGCTGGCGGGGGTCGAGCCCGACTTCACCGTCCACAGCTCGTAGCGCGAGCCGGCCAGCAGGACCGGCATGGCCGACACCCGCTGGCCCTGCTTCTCGACCTGGACGTCGTAGTAGATCGGCGGGTTCGTATCGAGCACCGTCTGGCGGATGAAGTTCACGTAGTTGCCCGACTGCGCGACGGCGGCGCAGCAGGCGGCGACGGTGGCGGCGAGGGCGGGGAGCGTGGGCTTCATCGTGGGACGGGGTGGAGAGGGGCCGGTGGTGCCCCCACCGGGAGTGGGGTGCGCCTCAGAGCGGCTTGAAGGTCACCAGGAAGACCATGTCCTGGAGGTCGTAGCCGATGCTGGTGCGCTGCCTTTCGGTGTGGGTCAGCTCCATCATGACGATCATGTCCATCGGGCCGATGCGGACCTTGCCGCTGGCATCGAGGTAAGGCTTGATGAAGTCCTCGAGGGTGGGGACGGAGGCGACGTCGAAGGTCGTCGGCACCCGGTCGCCGTTCTTGAGCACGCGGACGTTGGTGGTGCCGTCGCTCGAGTTGTAGAAATTGCTCCAGCGGCGGTTGTAGTAGTAGTGGCCGCCGAAGCGCAGCCGGCTGTTGGCATCGACGATGTCGGAGAAGACCACCTTGTTCTGCTCCACGTCCGGGTTGGTGCCGGAGAAGAGCGTTTGCCAGCTGCCTCTGTTGTAGCGGAACAGGCCCTCGGTGTGGACGAAGCTGAAGCCGCCCCTGCTGCTGCTGGAGGTCACCCCGGCACCGAGCGCGCGGATCTCCATGCGGATCCGCTCCTTCGGGATGATGGTGCCCGGCGGGTCGACCTCGACGTATTCGTCGATCTGGCTCGGGTAATCGATGTTCCATGTCAGGGTGGGCAGGCCGCCAAGGCGAACGACGCTCGACGAGGCGGAGATCTGGCCGGTCGGGCCCTGGGATGTATCGGCGGTGGCCAGGCCAACCGCCGCGAGAGCGCTGGGAAGAATCGCGAGGACGCGACTCACCCGGGGACGGGGGGATTTCATGTTGTGGGGGGGTGGTTGGGGGAGAACGGCGAGCCAGCCGGGGGGCTGGGTCGTCGGACCGGAGGGGGTTCCGATCCCCACCATCATCCACGATTTCGGAAAGAATGGAAG
This sequence comes from Verrucomicrobiia bacterium, assembly GCA_030430455.1. Classification (GTDB taxonomy): domain Bacteria; phylum Verrucomicrobiota; class Verrucomicrobiia; order Verrucomicrobiales; family Akkermansiaceae; genus Haloferula. The sequence goes on from JAUIJB010000024.1 coordinate 9,712, forward strand.
ATCGAACTATTAACGTAATCACGTAATCCGGCACTCGAAGCGTCTTCCCGGGAGGCAGGGCATGCGGCGGAATGCTTGATTTTCCGGGGCTTGCGCCGTGACAGGGCCGTTTCCTTGGGTAGTTTGGGAATTGTGATCCGGAAAACCCTGCTTTTGCTGGTTCTTGGTGCTGGAGCGCTGGTTTTTTCCTCCTGCGCCACCTGCTGGTCGGGGGGGATTCCGCTGCGGCCCACCGAGGTCGAGGGCCACCGCCAGGCGCTGGCGGACTTTGGTCCGACCGATGACCTCAGGATCCACAAGGGTCTGGCGCACCCGGTGAGCGAGAAGCGACTCTACGCCAGGCAGGTCGAGCGGGGCGGCTGGATCGAGGTGCACGGCTTCAAGTTCGAGGCCGAGCCGGCCGAGTTTCCGCAGTCGACGGCCGAGGAGGTCCTCGACCTCTATCGCGACCTCGATTCCCACCAGGCCTGGGGTCCCAAGACGAAGTGCGCCGGCTTCCACCCGGACTGGGTCCTGCTGTGGAACCAGGGTGAGCGGCTGCGGGCGCTGCAGATCTGCTACGGCTGCCACGAGTGGAAATTCTTCGGGCCGGACGGCAAGCGGATCCTCAGCGACATCTCGGAGACGGCCTACTTCGGGCCGCTGACCAAGCTGCTCCCGAAGGAGGAGCGATGAGCGGTAGGCATGAATCGGTTTGCGGAGAAACCGGATCGTTGATTCATTAGACGACCATGGCAGAAGAGCGGGAAGGTGCTGCATTCGACGCCGACCACCAGGGTCGGCTCGACCTCGCCCTGCGGGCCTCGAACGAGGGGATCTGGGACTGGTGGACCGACCGCCGGGAGATCTACTTCTCGCGCCGGATCCTCGAGTTCCTCGAGTGCGGCGACCGGACCGCTCCGAATCCCTTCCTGCCGCCGCACGAGATGGTCCACGAGGACGACCGCGACCGCTTCGCCTCGGCGCTGCGCTCGGCGCTCGACGCCGGCGGGCCGGAGTTGTTCGCGATCGACTGCCGGATGCGCAGTGGCGGTGGCCGCTGGCGCTGGATGCGGGTGCGCGGGACGGTGGTTCGCGACCGCCAGGGCCTGGCGGTGCGCATCGCGGGCTCGATGATCGACATCTCGCGGCGCAAGGCGGCCGAGGCCCAGATCGAGGAGGAGCGCCACATGCTCAAGACCCTGATCGAGCACGTGCCGCTGATGATCTACTTCAAGGACCTCCAGTCGCGCTTCGTCGTGGTGAACCAGAAGATGGCGAACTGGAACGGCGCCCAACTGCCGGAGGAGATGATCGGCAAGCACGACCGCGACATCTTCGCCGCCGAGCACTGGGAGGAGGCTGCGGCCGACGAGAAGCAGGTCATGGCCAGCGGCGAGGCCATCATCGACAAGCTCGAGCGCGAGGTCCGCGAGGCCGAGGGCGAGAGGGACACCTTCGTGCTGACCTCGAAGTTCCCGTGGTTCAACCGCCACGGCGAGATCAAGGGGACCTTCGGGGTCTCCAGCGACGTCACCGAGCTGGTCGAGGCGCAGAAGGCGACCTCGCAGCTGGCCGCCGAGCTGGCGATCCGCAACCAGAACTACGAGGAGGAGGTCCAGCTGGCGCGTGAGATCCAGCAGGCGCTCGCCAACTCGCAGTTCCCGGCGATCCAGCAGAACGGCAACAAGCTGCGCTTCGGCGCCCGCTACCTGCCGATCTCCGGGCTCGCGGGGGACTTCTACGAGGTGGTGAAGATCTCCGACCGCGTGGCCGGGCTGCTGATCTGCGACGTGATGGGCCACGGCGTGCGCTCGGCCCTGGTGGTGGCGATGCTGCGCGGCCTGCTCGAGAAGCAGCGCCGCAGCGCGGCGCGGCCGACGACCTACCTGAGCGGCCTGAACAACGGCCTGCAGTCGATCCTCCAGCGCGCCGGGGCGACCATGTTCGCCACCGCCTTCTACGCGGTGATCGACCTCGATGCCGGGGTGATGCGCTACGCCTGCGCCGGCCACCCGGGGGCGATCGTGATCGACCGCGAGGGTGGCGTGCGCCAGCTCTGCGCCCGCCGCGACGAGCGCGGTCCGGGCCTCGGCCTGATGGCGAGGGCGAAGTTTCCCCAGGGCGAAATTCCGCTCTCCAAGGTGAGCCGCCTGCTGAGCTTCACCGACGGCATCCTCGAGGCGGAGAACGAGGATCAGGAGCAGTTCCTCGAGGAGCGCCTGCTGGAGGAGGTCGCCGGTCGCTCGGACCAGACGCTCGAGGAACTCCTCGATGGCATCCTTTCCAAGGTGCTGTCCTTCGCCGACGGCAACCACTTCGACGACGACGTCTGCCTGCTGGGGGTCGAGGTCGCCCGGCACCGCAGCTGAGGCCGGCAACTCGTCCTCGTTCTCGTTCCAAGCCAAGCCGGGCCAAGCCGTCCCCGGCTCAGGTGCCATCAAGGACCTTGGACGAACCATACCAAGTCAAGGAAGCCGTTGGACCCTGTGCGGCCATCCCACCCGACCAGGAGAGTCAGGATGTTTCACTGACACGGTATCAGGTCGCCCCCAGCTCCGCGATCGCCGCGAGGATTTCTTCGACCTCGGCCATCCGGCCGATGCCCTCGTAGCCGCAGGCGAGGTCGCCGCTGGCCGGGCCGATGAAGTGGCAGCCGTCCTCACCGAGCCGGGTGACGTTGCGGCGGGTCGCCGGGTGCTCCCACATCTTGCCGTTCATCGCCGGGGCGAGCAGCACGGGGGTCGTGCGCGGCAGGGCGAGGTAGATCGACGAAAGCGGGTCGGGTGCCAGGCCTTGTGCGAAGTGCCCCAGCGTGTTGGCCGAGGCCGGGGCGACGAGGAACAGGTCGGCGGCGTCGGCGAGTTCGATGTGCCCCGGCTTCCAGCTCTGCTTCTCGTCCTCCAGCGTGACCAGCACCGGCTGGCGGGTCAGCGTCTGCAGGGTGAGCGGGCCGATGAACTCGGTCGCGGCGCGGGTCATCACCGCGTGCACCTCGTGGCCTTCCTTCATCAGCCGCGAGGCGAGGTCGGCCGCCTTGTAGGCGGCGATCGATCCGGTGATGCCGAGGACGAGGTTCATGACTTCTGGATGCGGGACACGCGCAGGCGCTCGGCGACGAGCAGGGCCTTGAAGCGAGTGTAGTCCTCCTCGCGGGTGGTGGAAAGCAGGCGGTAGGAGTACTCCGGCCAGTGGGAGGTCTCCTCGATGGCATTGCGCAGGCGCAGCGCGATCACTTCCGCGCTGTCGGTCCCGCGGCCGGTCAGGCGGGCCTCCAGCTCGCGCTCGTCCGGCGGCATGACGAAGAGGTCGACCAGTGCGGTGCGGATCACCGGGTCCTGGCAGGCGCGCACCTGGGAGGCGCCCTGGACGTCGATGTCCATCACCACGTCGCGCCCGGCGGCGAGCCGGCCGACGACCTCGCTGCGCAGCGTGCCGTAGAAGTTGCTGTGGACCTCGGCGTGCTCGAGGAACTCGCCGGCATCGACCCGGCGGGCGAACTCGTCGCGGTCGAGGAAGTGGTACTCGCGGCCGTCGACCTCGCCCTCGCGCGGCGGGCGGGTGGTGCAGGAGACCGAGAAGTCGGCGGCGCCCTCCGACTCGAGGCGCCGGCAGAGCGTGGATTTCCCGGAACCCGAGGGACCGGAGACGAGGAGCAGGATGCCGCTGCGCATGGCCCGGAGAGAGTCGGGACGCCCGGCCGCCGGCGCAAGCCAAAGCTCGGTTGCGCCGGGCCCGTCAGCCGGGCCCGCGGACGCGGAACCAGCCGGTGATGCTCATCCGCTCGCGCCGCGCCGGCAGCACCTCGTGCCAGTGGTCGCCGGCGAGGAAGGTCACCAGGGTGCCGAGGCGGGGCTCGACCTGCTCGAAGGGGCCGTCCGTCGCGCCCGGGGTCGTCCACAGCCGCAATTGTCCGCCGTCGTCCCCATGCCAGTCCTCGTTGAGGTAGAGGATGGCGGTGACGACCCGGTCGAGGGTGCCCTGGTGACGGTCGAGGTGGGCCTTGTAGAAGCCGCCGGGCGGATAGATCGCGAAGTGACCCTCGAACGCGAACAGGCCGAGGAACAGCCGGCGGTTGATCTCGAGGCGGAGCTCGTCGAGCCGGGCGAGGTAGCGCTGCTGGGCCGGCGTGGCGGCGGCCTCGTCGAGCCAGCAGACGTGGTCGCGGCGGATGTCCTCGCGGATCGCCCGCTGCTCGCCGCGGCCGACCCCGGCGCGGCGGAACCCGCCGTCGTCCCAGGTGGCGAGGCACTCGGCGGCGAGCCGTCGGCACTCCGCCGGATCGAGGAAGTTCGGGACGATGGCCCAGCCGGTGGTTTCGAGCTGGTCCGCGAGCGGCGGGGTGGGAGCGGATGGTGGCGAGTTCAAGCAGCAGCCGGTCCGACGGTGGAGTCGGGCCGGCAGGGAGTGAGCGCGGTATCAATCAGGTTCGCCCCGGCCCGTCCACTGAAATCGCCGTGGCTGCCGCCCTCAGGCGACCTTCCCCGGCAACAGGCCCGAGCGCACCAGCAGCGGCTCGAGCTGCGGGTCGCGGCCCATGAAGCGGCGGAACAGCTCGTCGACCGGCTCCGAGTTGCCCTTCGAGAGGACGTGCTCACGGAAGGCGAGGCCGGTCTCCGGGTCGACCACGCCGTGCTCCTGGAAGCGGGTGAAGGCGTCGGCGTCGAGCACCTCGGCCCACTTGTAGGAGTAGTAGCCGGCGGCGTAGCCGGTCGGTGAGGCGAACAGGTGGCTGAAGCGCCGCACCATGCTCGGCGGCTCGGTCTTCAGCGGCGCGCGGTAGCCGGCGAGGATCTCGCGGTCGACCTCGTCGAGGTCGCGGCCCTGGTAGCGGTCGAGGTGGAGGTGCAGCTCGAGGTCGAGCTTGCCGAAGGACAGCTGGCGCATGAAGGCGGTGGCGCTCATGTAGTTGCGCGCGGCCAGCATGCGCTGGTAGAGCTCCTCGGGGATCGCCTCGCCGGTCTCGTGGTGGCGCGCGAAGAGGTCGAGCGAGCGCCGGTCCCAGCAGAAGTTCTCCATGATCTGCGAGGGCAGCTCGACGAAATCCCACGGGACGTTGGTGCCGGCCAGCGAGCGCACCGGCACCTCGCTCAGCAGGCCGTGGAGGAGATGGCCGAACTCGTGGAAGATCGTCTCCACCTCGTTGTGGGTGAGCAGCGCCTGCTTGCCGTCGACCGGCGGGCTCATGTTGCCGGTGATCAGGCCGAGGTGCGGCTTGCGCGGGTCGCCGTCGAGCGGCGGCAGGCCGGTGTCGAGGCAGTTCATCCACGCCCCGCCGCGCTTCGGCTCGCGCGGGTGCCAGTCGGCGTAGAACGACCCGAGGTGGTCGCCGCTGGCGGAGTCGAGCAGCTCGTAGAAGGCGACATCCGGGTGCCAGACCTCGACCGCCTCACCGGCGTCGCCGTCATCGCCGTCATCGCCGTCGGCCGGGTCCTCGCGGAACAGCGCCTCACGGCGGCGGATGGTGATCCCGAACAGCCGCGAGGCGAGCTCGAACAGCCCGTCCATCACCTGGTCGACCGGGAAGTACGGCCGCAGCAGCTCGTCATCGAGGTTGTAGTCCTCCTTGCGGCGCTTCTCGGCCCAGTAGGCCAGATCCCAGGGCTCCATCGGGCCCTTCTCGCCGCCGGTCTGGCGCGCCTTGTATTCGCAGAGCGAGTCGTATTCCTCGCCGAAGGCGGCCGCGATGCGGTCGTGGAGGTCCTCGACGAAGTGCAACGCGCTGGCGCCGTCCTTGGCCATGCGGCGCTCGAGGGTCAGGTCGGCGAAGTTGTCGTAGCCGAGGATCCCGGCCTTTTCCTGGCGCAGCTTGAGGATCTTCCACACCAGCGCGGTGTTGTCGTGCTCGCCCTCGCTGGCGACCCGGGCCGAGGCCTCCCAGACCTGACGGCGGATGTCGTCGTCGTCGAGGTGCTGCATCACCGGATACATCGACGGGAACTGCAGGGTGAAGCGCCACACCGGCTGGTCGTCGCTGCCGAGGCCCTTGTCGCGGGCGTTGGCGCGGGCCGCGGCGCGGGCCGACTCCGGCAGGCCGGCCAGCTTCGCCTCGTCGTCGATCACCAGCTCCCAGGCGTTGGTCGAGTCGAGCACGTTCTCGGAGTAGGTCTTGGTGAGCTTCGACAGCTCGGACTGGATCTCGGCGATCCGCTCCTTGGGTTCCTCCGGCAGGTCGGCGCCGGCCTGGCGGAAGTCGAGCATGGTCTCCTCGACGAAGCGCCGCCGGACCGGGTCGAGCTCGTCGACGGCGGCCGAGGTGCCGTAGGCGTGGAGGATTGACCACAGGTCGCCGTCGAGCGGGATCGAGGCGTAGAACTCGGAGACCTCGGGCAGCATCCGGTTGAGCGCCTCGCGCTGCTCCGGGTGGTCGTTGACCGAGTCGAGGTGCTGCAGCCGCCCCCAGCCGCGGTCGAGCTCCTCGCTGGCCTGCTCGAGCGCGCCGAAGGTCGAGTCGTAGTCCGCCCGGGCCGCGTCCTGGCCACGGATTTCCCCGAGCCGGGCGCGGGCGAGCTCGAGGGCTTGGCGGATGTCGGATTCGATGCGGTCCGCGCGGAGCGTCGACCATTTCACCTCGAAGTCGTCGGCAAGGAAAGGGTGCATGCGGGGATTGGTAAGGCAGGGCCGGGGAAAGGGAACCGCAAAAGCACCGGGGCTTTCCCCGCGGGCGATTGCAGGCGAGGATGGGGCATGCCAAGCGACCTCCTCCAGATCTCGCGCGAACTCAAGGGCATGGCCGAGGCCGGCCTGCGCTACTCCGAGGGGCCCTACGACCGCGAGCGCTACCGTCGGCTGCATGAGATCGCCAGCGAGCTGCTGGCGGGCGAGATGCCCGGGTTCCGCTGGCCGGTCGAGCTGGGCTACAACACGCCGAAGGTCGACTCCCGCGCCGCGGTCGTCCGCGACGGCCGGATCCTGATGGTGCGCGAGGAGGCGAACGGCCTGTGGACGCTGCCGGGCGGCTGGTGCGACGTCGACTGCTCGCCCGCGGAGAACGCCGTGCGCGAGGTCCGCGAGGAGACCGGCTACGAGGTCGAGGCCGGCAAGCTGCTGGCCTGCTGGGACAAGGACCGCCAGGGGCACCCGCGCCAGCCGGAGTATGTCTACAAGCTGGTCTTCGCCTGCCGCCTGGTCGGAGGTGAGCCGGCGACGTCCCACGAGATCCTCGAGCTCGCCTGGTTCGGCCCCGACGAGCTGCCCGAGATGTGTCCCTACCGGGCCGCGCCGCACTACGTCGAGCTGGCCTTCCGCCACTTCCGCGACCCGGACCTGCCGACCGAGTTCGACTGATGCGCTGCCCGTGATGCGCACCATCATCCACATCGACATGGACTGCTTCTACGCGGCCATCGAGGAGCGCGAGAACCCGGAGCTGCGCGGCAGGCCGGTCGGCGTCGGCGGTTCGAGCCGGCGCGGGGTGCTGACCACCGCCAACTACGTCGCCCGCCGTTTCGGCTGCCGCTCGGCGATGCCCGTCTTCAAGGCGCTCGAGCTGTGCCCGCAGCTCGTCCTCGTGCCGGTGCGCTTCGACCTCTACCGCGCCGAGTCGGCGCGCATCCGCGCGATCTTCGGGCGCTTCACCGAGACGATCGAGCCGCTGTCGCTCGACGAGGCCTACCTCGACGTCAGCCACCTGCGCAGCTCGGGCGCGGCGGTGGCGCGCGAGATCCGCGCGCAGATCCGCGAGGAGACCGGGCTGACCGCCTCGGCCGGGATCGGCCCGAACAAGCTGGTCGCGAAGATCGCCAGCGACTGGGACAAGCCGGACGGCCAGAAGGAGGTCGCGCCGGACGAGGTCGACGCCTTCATGCACGAACTTCCGGTCGGCAGGCTGTGGGGGGTCGGCCGCAAGATGCGCGAGAAGCTGGCGGCGCTGGGCGTGGAGACCTGCGGCGACCTGCGCCGCTTCGACAAGATCGAGCTGTCGCGCCGCTTCGGCTCGTGGGGGCTCGAACTGCACGACCTGTGCCGCGGCATCGACCCGCGCGAGGTGCGCCCGAACCGGATCCGCAAGTCGCTGAGCAGCGAGCGGACCTTCGGCGAGAACGTCACGACGCTCGAGGCGCTGCGGCCGGTGATGCGGGCGATGCTCGAGGGGCTGCGGGAGGACCTCGACCGCAAGCATTCCGACCGCGCGGTCCGCTCGCTGGTGGTGAAGCTCAAGTTCGCCGACTTCGAGCGCACCACCGCCGAGCGGGCCCGTCCCGCGGTCGACCCGGAGGTCTTCGACGAGCTGCTCGAGGAGGCCTGGAAGCGCGGCGGCAACCGTCCGGTGCGCCTGCTCGGGGTGGGCGTGCGCTTCCGCGACCCGCGCGACCCGGCCGCCGCCGACCAGCTCGAGCTGTTTGACGCCGGCGGCGGGGATTCCATTTGAGTGTCCGGGCCGGGGGACGGATCATCCCGCCGTGGCCGTCGACCCGGAATACCCCTACCTGCCCGCCTGCTTCGAGCTCGAGGAGGCCCTGCGTGAACAGCTGAGCAACCGCCCCGGCCACCAGCGCTGCGTGGTCGGCGAGCACGAGCTGCTGCTGGTCGTCCACGAGGTGCCCAAGCCGGGCGTTCCCGAGCGCGACCCGGTGTTCTTCTGGCACCCGGCCGACGGCGCCTGGATCGATGCCGCCGGGAAGGAGGGACTGCGTGAGCTGACGCGCTTGCTGAAGCGCTTCGAGGTCGCGATCGACGGCTTGGAGGAGAGCCTCGACGTCGCCTCGACGGCCGCCGAGGTCTTCGGCCTGGCGCGTGCCGCCGGCCCGCTGGCGCGGACCGCGCGCAACCTCGCCCAGGCGATCGAGCAGGCGCGGGTGCACGACGACGACAACCGCGACCTGATCGCCTGCCGCGACCGCGCGCGGGAAATCGAGCGAGCGTCGTACCAGCTCAACCACGAGTCGCGGCTGACGCTCGAGTTCTGGCAGGCGGAGCAGAGCGAGGCCCAGCGCGAGTCGGCCCGCGGGCTGAACCGGATCGCCTTCCGCCTCAACCTGCTGGCCGGCTTTTTCCTGCCGCTGGTGGCGCTCGGCGCCCTGTTCGGGATGAACGTGAAGCTGCCCGACTTCACCAAGGGCCTGTTCTGGGGAATCTTCGCCGGCGGCCTGCTGATGGGCGGCGTGCTGCTGTGGTTCGTCGGCCGCGGGGTCGACGATGGGCGGCGGGACGACGAGGACTGAGGAGGATCTGCCCTACTCGTCCTCCATGAACGCGTCGTGGCCGGCCTTCTTGGAGTCGCGGATCGGCCGGATCAGCTCCTGGACCTTGTCCATGTCCTTGGCGAGGAAGGCCTGCTCGATCTCGCAGAGGGTCACGAAGAGGGAGCCCATCTGGTGGCGGTAGTCGGCCATGGCCTCCTCCTTGCTCTTCTGGTGGCCGCCGGTCTCGACGAGCTCGGGGGTCATCGCGATCCCCTTGAGCACCGCCTCCTGGGCCTCGCGGGCCAGCTTGGCACCTTCGGCGGCGTCATCGGTGCGGCGGAAGGCCTTGTAGGCGTCGTTGAGGATCTCCATTTGCTCGCCGAGCGGGGTGTCGTCGGCGTGGAGCGGGGAAAGGGCGAGAAGCCCCATGGCAAGGAGCGGGAAAAGCAGCGTCTTCATACGGCCCCGGATACAGCCGATCCCGGGCCAAGCTGTCAACCCGCGGGAATGCCAAGGATTCGCCCCGCTGCCCCCCCCGGAAATCAGCGCGCCAAGTAGGGCCGGATCCGCTCGAGGGTCTTGGCGCCGATTCCGGGCACCCGGGTGAGCTCGTCGGGGCTACCGTAGGGGCGGTGCTCGATGATCCGGTTGGCGGTCACCTCGCCGATGCCGGGAAGCCGCATCAACTCGTCTCGCGCCGCCCGGTTCGGGTCGATCGACCCGGGCGCGAGCGAGGAGCCCGCGTCGGTCGCCAGCTCGAGGGCGGCCTCCTCGTCGCGCTCGAGCTGGCGCTCGGACGGCAGCTGGTTCCAGTCGGTCAGCTCCCAGACCCCGGCGCCGCGCTTGGCGGCCTGCAGCTCGAGGTCGCCGAGCTCCTCGCGGCAGTGGTCGGCGTGGCCGCCACCCGGCGTCTCCCGATAGACCCCGAAGGCGCGGGCGAGACCGTGGCGGACCAGCTCGGCGGCGAGGTCGCGGCCCGCCGCGGTGGTGACGAAGCCGTAGATCCGCTTGTGCTTCCCGTCGCCGCGCGCGTCGGCGAAGCTGGTGTGCAGGGTGAAGGGCTCGGCGAGCTGCCGGCGGGTGAAGCGGCCGGCCGCCTCGCCGAGCTGCTTGGCGGCATCGATCGATGCCCGCGGCGACCCGCCGTGGCCGGAGATGCCGAAGTAGCGGCGCTGGGCGCGCAGGCGGCGGGCGTCGGTGGTGTCGGTGACGTGCCACTCGATGCAGTCGACGCCGTAGAGGCGGACCGTGTGCTCCGCGCCGTCCGGCGTGCGGACCAGGAAGCTGTCGCCGTCGGCCCAGTCGGTCGGCACCAGGCGGCAGTTGTCGACGGTCGTGAGGGGTTCCGCCGCCGACAGGACGCCGGCGAGGACCACGAGCCAGATGAGGATGCGCACGGGGGGATCCTAGGGGATGATCGGCCTAGCGCCAATGGCGCGGGTTGCGCCGGTACTGCGGCGGGGTCGGCTCGGCGCGGCGGATGGCCCGGCGGAAGGGGGTGTCCGGCTCGTCGTCCATGCCGAGGCGGGCGAGGGCACCGGCGATCACTCCGGCGACGAAGCCGCCGACGTGGGCGGCGTAGGCGACCCCGCCGGCGTTCTGCTCGCCCGAGACGATCTGGCTGCCGCCGCTCACCAGCTGCAGCACGATCCACAGGCCGAGCACCAGGATCGCGGGCACCGAGACCAGCCGGAATAGGATGATGCAGTGGACCTGGTTGCGCGGGAACAGCACCATGTAGGCGCCGAGTACCCCGGAAATCGCCCCGGAGGCCCCGAGGTTGGGGATCACGCTGTCGGGGCCGATGGCGATCTGCGCGGCGCTGCCGGCGAAGCCGCTGACCAGGTAGAAGAACAGGAAGCGCCAGGCCCCGAAGCGGTGCTCGACGTTGTCGCCGAAGATCCACAGGTAGAGCATGTTGCCGCCGATGTGCCCCCAGCCGCCGTGCATGAACATCGCGGTGAGCAGGGTCAGGTAAATGGGCGTCGGCCCGGGCGCCTGCGGGATCTCCACGGTCTGCCCGTCCAGCGGGACCGGGACCGGCTCGACCAGGTCCGTGCCGGTGGTGATCTCGGCGGGGACGAAGCTGAAGCCGAAGGTGAATTCCGGGTCGACGAGCTGGTAGAGGAACACCAGGGCGTTGGCGATGATCAGCCCGATGGTCACCCAGGCCGGGTGCATCAGCTGGCGGTCGTCATCGCTGAGCGGGAAGAACACGCTCGAGTTAGGATTGCCGATTGAAGCTTGTCGATCGGCAAGCGGCTTTCCGTGAGACGCGGATCAACGCCCCCACCCCGGTCATCCGGGCTCCATCCCGGTCAGAACCCGCTTTCGCGCAGTTGGTAGAGCCGGCCGGTGACGCCGGGAATGTCGATGCTGTCGGTGTAGATCTGGTCGGGACCATCGACGAAAATGCTGTCGTAGTAGCTCCACTCGCGCGGACCCGGGAGGACCACGTCGGGCGGCGCGATCGGGTAGAAGTAGAGGTCGTAGAATTGGCCGGGCGGGACGTTGATCTCCAGGCGGATCTCCGGTGCGTCCAGGTCGACGCTGAGGATCTCGAGGCGGAACTCGGGCTCGATCGCGACGAAGCTCACCGGATCGCTGGTCACCTGGCCGAAGCCGTTGCTGACGACCACGTGGTAGTTGCCGGCATTGTCGCCATCTCCCGGAAGGCTGAGCAGGTAGTCGTTGGCGCCGGGGATCGCCACGTCGTCCTTGAACCACTGGTAGGCGAAGGGGGCGCGGCCCTTGGCGGTGACCGAGAGGGCGTAGTCGCCGCCATCGAGCACGAAGGCGGGGGAGAGCCAGTCGATCGATGGCGGGCTGCTGGCGAGGAAGTCCGACTGCAGGATGGTGCCGGTCACGCCGACGACGACGAAGGAGTCGTTGCCGTAGGCGACGTCCCACAACCTCTGGAAGGTCGGCGAGGGACGCTGGATCCAGTCGCTGCCGTTGTCCGAAGTGTGGATGTAGCCGCCGTTGCAGACGGCGACGAAGTGGCCCGCGCCGTATGCGATGCCATTGGCGCCGCCGACGATGGTGTCGGTCATTGTCCAGGTGATGCCGTCGGTGGAGGTGTGCATCTCGGTGGAGCCGGCGACGAACTTGCCCTCGGCGAAGGTGATCGCGTTGAGGACGCCGGGGCTGGCGTTGGGACGTGCCGTCCAGGTGATGCCGTCGGGCGAGGTGACCACTTCCCGGGTGGCGTTGACGGCGACGAAGATCCCGTTGCCGTGGGCGACGTCGAGGAAGTTCGAGAAGGTGCCGGAAGTGCGCAGGGTCCAGGTCTTGGCATCGGGCGAGCTGGCGATGACCGAGTTGCCGCCGACGTTCTCGCCGACCGCGACGTAAATGCCATCCCCGTAGGTGACCCCCTCGAAGCTGCCGAGGAAGCCGAGGTTGTAGGAGGCCCAGGTGGCGCCGTTGTCGCAGGAGCTCCAGATGACCGAATCCGCGCCGTCCCTCTCGCCGACGCCGACGATCGTGCCCTCGTGCTCGACGAAGTCGTAGATGCGGCAGAACTCGATGTCGCTGTCGGACTGGTCGTAGAACCACGACTTGCCGGTCGGTGAGCGCTTCATGCCGCCGGTGTCGCCGCTGGCGAGGAATCCGCCGCCGGCGCAGACGATCGACTCCGTCTCGCCGTAGTCGCCGCCCGGCTGCAGGTTGCCCGGGCTCCAGGAGGTGCCGTCGTCCGACCACAGCAGCTGGGACGCCTGACCGACGATCAGGAAGCGGCTGCCGTCCCAGGCGATGTCGCAGAGGTCGAGGCACTGCGGCAGCGCCACCGGCGACCAACTGGTGCCGTCGGTGGACTCGATCAGGGTGCCGCCCTTGCCGATGGCGCGGAACTTTCCATCGAGGTGGCGAACCCGGGTGAGCGAGAACTCGGTGCCGCTGGTGCGGGCGGTCCAGCTGGTACCGTTGGTCGAGCTCATCACCGCGCCGCCGTCGCCGACGGCCACGAAGGTGCCCGCGCCGTGGGCCACGCTGGTGAAGCGCCCGGACTGCCCGCTGGTGGCCGGCGACCAGCTCATGCCGTCGCCCGAGGTGGCCACCGCCCCGTCCTCGCCGACGGCCACGAAGAGCCCGTCCCCGAAGGTGACGCCGAGGTAGTCGTCCGTGAAGCCGGTGAAGACGCCGGGCCAGGACGACCCGTCGCTGCTGTAGCTGAAGTTGCCCTCGTTTCCACAGGTCACGTAGACGCCGGCGCCCCAGGTGATGTCGTTCATCGAGGTGAAGGCCAGCTGGTTGTAGTTGCGGCCGTCGGTCGAGCTGTGAATTCCGGTCAGGCCGGCGGAATAGGTCGTGCCGCCATCGTCGAGCAGGGCCCGCGGCTGGAAGTCGAAGAGGAACAGGTTCGACTTCCAGCTGGCGCCGTATTCGGCAGCCCGGTCCGGGCCGGCGACGCGGAAGCCGGAGGGGCTGCCGGTCACCGCCTTCAGGTCGACCACCTGGTGCCACCCGCTGTGCAGGGCGGTCCATTCGTCGACGTCGCTGGTCCGGAAGATCGCCGCGGGATCCTGGCGGGTGAGGATTTCGGGGCCGGAGAGCGAGTACAACAGCCCGTCGACGACCTTCATTCCGTGGGCTTTGGTGACCATGCTGGCTGGGCTCCAGGTGGTGCCATCGCTCGAGGTCCGGTAGGTGCTCTGAGGAAAGAAGTTGCCGCGGTCGAAGGAGACCAGTTCGCCGTTGAAGAAGCGGATCTGCGGGTGCGACTGCAGCGAGTTGTTCGGGCCGCCGGTCCAGGTGGTGCCATCGCTCGAGGTGTGGATGAAGCTCGGGAATCCGGGGGTGATCGTGAAGTAGGCGCCGAGACCGTGGGTGACCGAGGCCGGCGTGACCGGGAGGTCGTCGACGAGCGTGGTCCAGGTGGTGCCGTCGGGCGAGGTGATCACGAAGCCGCTATCCGCCCCGCTTCCGCCGCAGGCGATGAACTCGCTGTTCTCGAAGACAAGCTCGTTGACCGGGCCGGAGACCTCCGTGGTCCGCGGGGTCCAGGCGACGCCGTCGGGCGAGGAGAACAGCACCGCGCTGGTCTCGGTGGCGCTGTCGGCCCCGGCGATGACGAAGGTGCTGCCGTCGAACGCGACCGAGCGGAACGACGAGCCGCCCTCGCCGGCCGATCGCATGGTCCAGGTCTGGCCGTCGGGCGAGGTGTAGAGCTGGTCGTTGTTGCCGGCGGCGACGAAGGTGCCGTTGCCGTGGGCGATGTCGAACAACTGCGAGGTGATCAGCAGGGGGCTCGTCACCGTGATGACCTCCCAGCTCAGGCCGTCGTCGGTCGAGCGCAGGAAGGTCGGGCCGTCGGCGACTGCAACGAGGATGCCGTCGCCCTTGGCGATCGAGCGGACGCCGTGGGAGGTCGGCAGGGTGCTGCGCCAGTGCCAGTGGTCGAGCGGGTCGATCAGGGCGAGGCCGCGCTGCAGCGGCAGCAGGCTGAACAGGGTGGCGAGGAGCAGGCCGGAGAGGCGGTGGCGGACCGCCCCGGGGGAAGGGGGATGGTGCATCCCTGACCACTAAAGTAGTCGGGTAGGCCTTGGCAATTCCGTTGAGGCCCTCAGGGGGAATCCTTTGCTTCGGGAATCATGGTATTCTGGAACAGCAGAACCTTCCACTCGCCCCCTTCCCTCGCGAAGATTCGGGTGAAGCGGAAGGTGGTGGCCGGGACCGGCTTGCCGCCCCGTTTTGCCTCGGCGCGGATCACCCCGGTGGCGACGGCGAGCTCGTCGCCGATGAACCACTCGATCTCGGGGGTCTCGTAGGAGAGGAACTCGAGGGTGCCGTCCTCGATGTCCCTGAGGAATGCCTCCTTGTCCATCCGCGAGCCGAACACGTTGTTGTGGATGTGGCGCTCGGAGAGGAGCGTGCGCAGCAGGGGCACGTCCTCGCGCTCGTAGGCATCGACCAGGCGCTCGTTGAGGGCCTGCAGGGCAACCTTCAAGGAGTCCGGTCCTTCGGTCGCGTCGGTCGCGTCGGGTGCCTCGGCCGCGGCGGCCGGCGGGACAAGGAGGAACAGGAGGGCGATGGCGGCGGGGGCTCTCATGCAGCAGGCACTAGCCGCGCTCGCCGGCCGGGGAAATGACAAAGCCGCCTCCCGCGCAGGTCGGATCCGGCGGGCGTGGGCTTGACAAGAATCACTGTGACAGTCATTTGTGTGACATGAATCAGTGTGACAACGGCTGATGGGGAATCCGTTTCGATACGGTCAGATCGTCGACGGCGAGGGCTACTGCCCGCGTCCGCAGCTGGAAAAGCGGCTGCGCTCGCATCTCGCGGATGCCCGCAACGTGGTGCTCTACGGCGAGCGCCGGGTTGGCAAGACTTCGTTGATCCACCGGGTCGCGGGGAGGATGCGGGGCCGGCGGCTGGTCTACGTCGACCTACTGGGGATCAAGTCGGTCGAGGACCTGCTGGCGCGGGCCTTGCAGGCCGTCGAGCCGCTGGTCGGCTCGGATCGCTCGTTGTCCGGGCTGCTGAAGGCGGTGTCGCGGCTCGGCATCAGCGTGTCGTTCAACCCGGTGACCGGGGCTCCGAACTTCCGGCCGACCTACACGCCGGAACCGCTGCGGGCGGACAACCTGCGGCAACTGGGCGAGTTGTGGCGGGAGTTGGACGGGCGGCGCCCGGTCGTGGTGGTGTTCGACGAGTTCCAGGACGTGTTGTCGCTCGCCGAGTCCGACGCGGCGCTGGCGGTGCTGCGCGGCGAGATCCAGAAGCTGGGTTCGATCCCGTTCTGCTTCTCGGGGAGTGTCCGCAACGACATGTTGTCGATCTTCAGCTCCGACAGGAGTCCCTTCTTCAAGAGCGCGGTGGCGCTCGAGGTGCGGCGGGACGACTTCAAGGGTTGGGAGGACTTCCTGGTCGGGAAGTTCGAGTCGGGCGGGCGGCGGATCGGGGCCGACACGCTCGCGGATCTCGTCGCCCGGGTCGATGGCAGTCCGGGCGACGTGCAGCAGCTGTGCGCCGCGGTCTGGGATGGAACCCGCCGTGGCCAGCAGGTCGGCGGGGACCAGGTGGCTGCGGGGCTGGAGGAGGTGTTCCGCAACGAGCGCAAGGGCTACGAACAGGTCCTCGCCACCGTGACCGGCCAGCAGCTGAACGTGCTGCGGGCGCTGGCGCGGCTCGGCGGCGAGTCGATCCAGTCGAAGGACTTCCTGAGGGAGGCGCGGGTGCCGCATGCCAGTTCGTCGAAGGCGGCGATGCTCGGCCTCGAGAAGCGCCGGGTCGTCTTCCGCGACGGCGAGGTCTACCGCTTCAGCAACCCCTTCCTGCGACTGTGGCTGGTGGAGAAGGGGGTTTGAGGAACGGTCAGTCCCGACCTCCCCGCGCCGGGCGCCGGCGCCTCGGGCTGTGGGCTGTGGGCGGCCAGGGAGAACAGCGAACAGGGGGACGGGGCCGGCCCCCTCTCCTCAGGCCAGGATCTGGTCGAGGACGTAGGGCAGGATGCCGCCGGAGGTGTAGTAGTCGACCTCGGCCGGGGTATCCAGGCGCACCTTGAGGGGGACCTCGACGGTGGTGCCGTCGGCGCCGCGGGCGACCAGGGTGGCCGACTGCATCGGCTTGAGCTCGCCGCTGATGCCGGTGATGTCGAAGGTCGCCTCGTGGAGGCCGGCGACCTTGTCGTAGTCGGCCTTGTCGACGAAGTTCAGCGGCAGCACGCCCATGCCGATGAGGTTCGAGCGGTGGATCCGCTCGAAGGACTTGGTGACGACCGCCTTGACGCCGAGCAGGCGGGTGCCCTTGGCGGCCCAGTCGCGGCTGCTGCCCATGCCGTAGTCCTCGCCGCCGATGACGACCAGCGGGGTGCCCTCCTCCTGATAGGCCATGCAGGCGTCGTAGATGAAGGTCGGGGTGGCCTCGCCGAGCGGGGCGATCTCGGTGTCGGGGGCGGGCACGTCCCTGTCGCCGAAGTACTGCGTGTAGCCGCCCTCGATGCCGGGACACATCAGGTTCTTGATGCGCACGTTGCCGAAGGTGCCGCGGGTCATCACGCGGTCGTTGCCGCGGCGCGAGCCGAAGGAGTTGAACTGGGCCTTCCCGACGCCGTTGGCGAGGAGGTACTGGCCGGCCGGCGAGCTCTCCTTGATCGCGCCGGCGGGCGAGATGTGGTCGGTGGTCACCGAGTCGCCGAAGATGCCGAGCGGGCGGGCGCCGGTGATGTCCTTGCCGGCGTCCGAGCCACCCTCGAAGAAGGGCGGCAGCTGGACGTAGGTCGAGGACTCGTCCCAGGCGTAGGTGTCGCCGCTGCTGCCCTTGATCTCGCCCCACTTTGGGTTGGCGTGGTCGACGTCGCCGTAGAGTTTGCTGTAGACCTCCGGCTTGAGCGCGGAGTCGAGCTGCTCGCGGATCTCCTGCTGGGTCGGCCAGAGGTCCTTGAGGAACACCGGGTTGCCGTCGCTGTCGTTGCCGAGCGGCTCGGTGGTGAGGTCGAGGTCGACGCGGCCGGCGAGGGCGTAGGCGACGACCAGCGGCGGCGACATCAGGAAGTTCGACTTGATGTTGCCATGGATGCGGGCCTCGAAGTTGCGGTTGCCGGAGAGCACCGAGGCGCAGACCAGGTCGCCCTCCTTGACCGCCTTCTCGATCGCCGGGTGGAGCGGCCCGGAGTTGCCGATGCAGGTGGTGCAGCCGTAGCCGACGGTCTGGAAGCCGAGCTGGTCGAGCTCCTTCTGCAGCTCGGTCGCCTCGAGGTAATCGGTGACGACGCGCGAGCCGGGGCCGAGCGAGGTCTTGACGTAGGGGGCGATCGACAGCCCGCGCTCGTTGGCCTTCTTGGCCACCAGGCCGGCGGCGAGCATCACGCTCGGGTTCGAGGTGTTGGTGCAGGAGGTGATCGCGGCGATCAGCACCGAGCCGTGGCGCAGCTCGGTCTGGATCGGGTCGAAGGCCTCCTTCGCCAGCACGGTGTCGGGTGCCGGGCGGTTGGTGGTCATCTCCGCCTTGTCCTGGTCGGCGCCGGGGTCGGGCGCCTCGAGCAGCGAGCCGACCGCGTAGCCGGCCGGCTCGGGCATGTCGACCGGGATGCGGGCGTCGCGCTGGCCGGCATCCATGCCGAAGCCGCCGTCACCCGGGGAGGCGCTGAACAGCTCGTTGAATCTCGCGCCGAGGGCGGGGACGTCGATGCGGTCCTGCGGGCGCTTCGGCCCGGAGACCGAGGGGACCACGCTCGACAGGTCGAGCTCGAGCAGGTCGGTGTAGTCGCACTCGTCCTTGCCGGGGATGCCGAACAGGCCCTGGGCCTTGAAGTAGTTCTCGACGGTCGTGCAGAGCTCCTCCGGCCGGCCGGTGCCGCGGAGGTAGTTGATGGTCTCCTCGTCGACCGGGAAGAAGCCCATGGTCGCGCCGTACTCGGGCGCCATGTTGGCGATGGTGGCGCGGTCGGGCAGGCTGAGCGCCTCGGCGCCGGGGCCGTGGAACTCGACGAACTTGCCGACCACGCCGTGGGCGCGGAGCATTTCGGTGACGCGCAGGGTGAGGTCGGTCGCGGTGACGCCCTCGCCCAGCTCGCCGTGGAGGTAGACGCCGACGACTTCCGGGACCAGGAAGGTGACCGGCTGGCCGAGCATGCCGGCCTCGGCCTCGATCCCACCGACGCCCCAGCCGACCACGCCGAGGCCGTTGATCATGGTGGTGTGGGAGTCGGTGCCGACGAGGGTGTCGGGGTAGTAGACGCCGTCCTTCTCGAGCACGCCCTTGGCGAGGTACTCGAGGTTGACCTGGTGGACGATGCCGATGCCCGGGGGCACCACCGAGAAGGTGTCGAAGGCTTGCTGGCCCCACTTGAGGAACTCGTAGCGCTCGCGGTTGCGGATGAACTCGATCGCCATGTTGCGGTCGAGCGCGGCCTGCGAACCGGCGAAGTCGACCTGCACCGAGTGGTCGACGACCAGGTCGACGGGGACCAGCGGCTCGACCTTGTCGGCGGCGGCGCCACGGGCGACGGCGGCGTCGCGCATCGCGGCGACGTCGACCAGCAGCGGCACGCCGGTGAAGTCCTGCAGGACGATGCGGGCGACGGTGAAGGGGATCTCGTAGTCGCCGGGCGACTTGGCCTGGTAGCCGGCGAGGTTGCGGACGTCCTCCTCGGTCACCTTGCGGCCGTCGACGTTGCGCAGCACCGACTCGAGGACGATCCGGATCGAGACGGGCAGGCGGGAGAGGCCGGGGAAACCCTGCTCGGCGAGGGCGGGGAGCGAGTGCAGCTTGGCCTCGGAGCCGGATCCGGTGGTGAAGGAGCGGAGGGTGTCCATGGTCGGGATGTTCGATGGTCAGGTGTCGGTTGGTGGCCGGGTGCCGCTGGCGTGCCCGCCGAGGCCCCGTTCTTGCGGGGCTTGCGCGGCGCCGAGGGTAGGAAGGGCGCGGCAAATGTCAAAAGGCTTCCGGGTCCCGGGGATCGGGCATTGTCAGCCGCTTTTCCGGGGGACTAGCATTCTCCATGCAAAAGCTGCCAGGGGTTGTCGCGGGAGTGCTTTCGGTGGGCTTCGTGGCCTGCGTGGGCGGGCCGATGATGGGCGACCTGCCCGAGGACGACGGCACCGTGGGCGGCATCTCGGAGGTGCCGAACCCGAGCCCCGAGATGGCGCGGCGCAGCGGGACCTCGCTGGAGACCCTCCAGCGCGGCCACTCGACCTACATGCTCAAGTGCGCCGAGTGCCACGACTACATGATCCCCGAGGACCTGTTCGTCGACGAGTGGGAGGATGCCATGCCGACGATGATCAGCCACGCCGGGCTCGAGTCCGCCGACGAGAAGGCGGTGCTGGCCTACGTCCTGGCGGTGAAGGGGGAGTAGCGCGCGATTTCAGATTTCCGATCTCCCCGGTGCGTGTTAGAAGGGGAGGATGAAGCGGTGTTATTGGGTGGTGTTCGTGGTGGTGGGATGTGCGGGTGGTCCGGTCCTGCCGCCCGAGCCGACGGCGGCGATGGCGGCCACCAGCGGCACCGAAATCGCCCGACTGGAGAAGGGTCACGAGGTCTTCATGGCGAACTGCCTGCGCTGCCACGAGGCGATGATGCCGGAGGACCTCTCACGCGAGGACTGGCACGTCGTGGTCCCCGGGATGTCGTGGAACGCGGGCATCAGCGAGGCCGACGAGGAGGTCCTGACGGCCTACATCCTCGCCGCCCGGTGAGCCCGGCCGCCGGGCCGGGTGGCTGCAGGCGCTAGGGGGTGGTGGCCACCTGGATGAAGCGGTGATGGGCCGGGAGGGTGACTTCGGTCTCGGAGACCGGGCCGGCTGCCGTTGTCGCAGTTCCCGGAACCGGCGCAAACCCGGACAGGCCCGCCGAACTGAGCAGTTGGTAGCCGATCCCGGGGACACTTTTCCAGCGGACCGTGAACCGCGGCGAGCTTGCCGGATCGAAATCCGCTGCCGGAACCAGTTCGACGACGCGCAGGAGGTCGCCCGGATCGAACGGGTCGGTCATGGACTCGAGCTCGTCGCCGTCGCCCTGGCCGTCGCCGTCGGTGTCGTGGTTGCGATCGTCATTTCCCACGACCAGCCCGAGGGCGGGCTCGATCCGGTCGTCGATGCCGTCGCCATCGCTGTCGACGCTGCCGAACTGTTGAATCGGTCGCGCCTCGACGGCGCCGATGTCGGGCGCGGAGCCGAACGGTCGCCCGAGCCCGGCCTGGTCGAAGGCGGTGGTCTCCCCGAGTTCGGGCGGATACGTCGGCGAGCCTCCGGCCTTGCCGATTGCCGGTGAGCCGGGCAGCGGCGGGCGGCAGGGGGTGCCGGCGTAGGCGTCCAGCGGGGCCAGCCGGGGATCGAGCGGGGCGGAATCGGATCCGGCGAACTGACCGCGGCGGTTCGGCACACCCGGGTCGAAATAGGAGGAGCGGAGCGAGTCGTTCGAGCCGATGAGGTTGACTCCGGTGACGCTGGCCGTGCTGTGGATGTCGGTGCCGGATGCGGCAAGGTTTCCGGCGACGATCGAGTTGCTCACCAGGCTGCCCGAGTGGAGCCCACCGCCGTTGCGGCCGGCCCGGTTGCCGGTGAGGGTGCAGTGGTGGAAAATCATTCCGGCGGCGAGGCAGCCCCCCCCGTCCCGGCCCGAGGAATTGTCGTGGAAGGTGGAGTTGGCGAACCACGAGGAGTTGCTGGAGCCGGTGAAGCGAAGGGCGCCGCCGTCGACGTCAGCCCCGTTGGAGAGGAAGACATTCGCATTCGCATGCAACGGGCCTGAGCTGAAGGCGTCGACCGCACCTCCGGACCCGAATGCCTGGTTGGAGCGGAATTCACAGTGGTCGAGGGTCGTGCTGGATGCCGGAAGCGCCAGCGCCCCGCCGTGGGACGAGGACTGGTTGGCCACGAAGCGGCAGTGCCGGATCGTGGCGGAGGTGGCAAAGGAACGGATCGCCCCGCCGTGCAGTCCGCGGTTTCCGGTGAACTCCGACCCATCCACCACCAGCGTCCCGCGATCGGCCCAAACCGCCCCGCCGTCGAGGGAGGCCATGCCGTTGTTCGCGAAGGAGCATCCGCTGAGCTCCAGCGGGGCCGGATAGGTAGCGCGGACCGCGCTGCCGGGATGGCCGGAAAACCCGCAGCCTTCCAGGTAAAGGGACGACCGGTCGGCCACGATCGCTCCCGCGGTGGCGCCGGGCGGTGCCGGAAAGTCGAGGTGGCGCAGGCGCAGGTTGGTTCGCGAGAGGGCGAGGGCCGGCTCGGACCCGGGGCCGGAGATCGAGAGCCGCGAAGTGAGCTCCCCGGCGTCGATGACGAGCATTTGGTCGCCGAGCGCCAGGCCGGCGGCGAGGACGATCGATTGTCCGGCGAGGGAGGGAGCGAAGATGATGGAGTCGATTCCGGGAGCGGCCTCCGCCGCGAGGACGGCCTCCGGCAGCGAGGTCAGTCCGTCCGCCGCGTCGATCACGCCGGCAGCGGTGTCCACGACCAGGCGCACGCGGGTCTGGAGGGTGTGGACCGGGCTGGATGCGGTCGACTCGCCGGTCACCGCCTCGATCTGCCAGTGGTAGGTCGTGCCCCAGTCGAGTTCGCCGGTCGGGAAGCGGCCGATCGTCGTGGTGCCGATCGTCGCGAGCTGGAGGGGGTCGGTGCCGAACCGAACGCGATAGAAGTCGGCGGAGGGAACGAAGCTCCATCGCAGGTCGACACTTGCCGGGGCCAGCCCGGTTTCCCCGCTGGGTGAGAAGAAGTCGGCCTCGTCGGAGGCCTCGGCGGCCCCGATGTCGGCGGCAGCCCCCTGGGGGCGCGGGATGCCCCGCTGGTCGGTGGCGGGAAACCCGCTGCCGACCTGGTCGCGCGCCGGCGAGCCGGAGAGGAACAGGTGGACCGGCCCGGGACCACCGTGGTCGGCGAGGGGGCGCAGCAGGGGGTCGAGGGGGGCGTCGGGGCTGCCGGTGAGGTCCCCGTTCGCGTTCGGTGTGCCGGCTTCGCTCGGCAGCGGAAAGGCGGCCTCGACCGTCTCGTAGTTGCCGATGAAGTTGTCGCCGAGGCTGGTCACCAAGTCGCTGCTTCCGGCCTCGAGGTCCTTGGTCCCGTTGCCGGCGATGAGGCAAGCCTGCAGGGTGATTGCCGGTGGTGTCTGGATCCCGCCCGCGCCGGATCCGCCGTCGTTGTTGTGAATTGTGCAGAATTCGTAGGCCGCGTCGCCCTGTGAATGGTAGCAGGCCCCGCCATTGGTCGACGCATTGCCCGAGAAGGTGCAGTTGCGGGCGAGGAACGAGGAATTGGCGGAATACAGCACCCCTCCCCAGGAATCGGCGCGGTTGGCGGAGAAAACCGATCGGTCGCAGCGGATTTCGGCGGCGATGTCGTTGAAAGCCGAACCATCGGTGGCGAAGATCGCCCCGCCACTCGATCCGGCGGCGTTGGCGTGGAAGTGGCAACCCTCGATCGCGAGCCGGGTCAGCTCCCCGAGCGCGATCGCCCCGCCGCCGCCGCCCGCGACGTTCGACTCCAGGCGGCAGTCGATCATTTCAACCGGCGTCACGGAGCCGGTGGCGAAGACATCCGATTCGATCGCCACGGCACCGCCATGCCACCCCGAGTGATTGTCTTCGAATACGCAGTCCTCGAAGCGTAGGCGGACATTCGACTCGGAGACGTAGACCGCGCCGCCTTGTTCATCCGCCCCATTGTTCGCGAAGCGGCTTCCCCGGGCGATCAAGCGGGACTGTCCGGACATCCAGACGGCACCGCCATCCTCGGACGCGGAGTTGTCGGTGAGTTCGCAGTCGACCAGCTCCACCGACGACACCCCGGTCACCCGGATGGCGCCTCCCTCGTCCGCCATGCCGCCCGAGATCCCGAGCCCGATGCACTCGACCCGGGCGCCCTCGCTCACCTCGAAGATCCTGGACGCCTGGTTTCCGGAGAGCAGGACACCGGGGCCATCGATGGCAAGTTCCTGGCGTCCGACCCCGATGGCTGTCTGCAGCACCAGGGTTTCCCCGTCGAGGCCCGGCGCGAATCGCACGCGATCGAATGCATCGTCCGACCCGGCGAGATCCACCGCCTCGCGCAGCGAGAGCAGGCCGTCGCCGGGATCGGTGACATCTTCGGCGGTGGTGACCACCAGGTCGGGGCGGGTGTGAAAGGACTGGACCGGGCCTGCCGGGCCCACGGCGGGCACGACCTGCCAGTAGTAGCTCGTGTCCGCTTCGAGCTCCACGTCGAGCTTGCCGACATCCGTCGTTCCGGCAAGTCCCAGGGATTCCGGGCTCGTGCCGAGCCGGACCTCGAAGGGGCCGCCCGCGGCCAGCCAGGTGAGCCGCAGGCGTGTCGGTGAGTCGAGCTCCCCGTCCGCCGGGAAGGCCGCGGCGGTGTCCGGGTCGGATTCTCCCGCCCCGATGTCGGCCATGGTCCCCTGCGGCCGGGCGATGCCGCGCTGGTCGGCGGGCGGCGCCACTGACGGGTCGACGCGGTCGAGCGCGGGCGATCCCGGCAGCGGGAGGATGCAGGCCGTGCGACCGCCGAAGTCGGCGAGCGGCGAGAGCAGCGGATCGATCGGCTCACGGAAGCTGCCGACGTAGTCGCCATCCGCATTCGCCGACCCGGGCGGCTCCGACGGGGGAAACTCGGGCGGGGCGATCGAGCCGATGCCAACCAGGTTGGGCGCCTGGCGGAGGAGCGGGTCACTCAGGCCCTCCGGACGCCAGACATCGGGCGAATCCGGGGCGTAGTTGGCGGCGATCACGCAGCCGCTGAGCTCGATGGGACCGTGGCTGAGCTCGACCCCCCCGGTGCGGGTCAGCGCGCGGTTGCGGGTCACCGTGAGGTGGCGCAGCGCGACCTCGCCCTGGGCGATGATGGCGCCGCCGACGTCGGCCTGGTTGCCGGTGAAGGTGCTGTTGGTGATCGAACCTCCGCGGATGTCGACGGCGCCGCCGTCGTCGCCGGCCGTGTTGTCGAGGAAGAGGCAGCGCTCGATCGTCGCATCGGACGAATAGATCGCACCTCCATCCAGGCTGCCGGAGACGGAGTTGGCGGAGAAGGTCGAGTCGGTCACCCTGCAGGGGCCGAAAATTGCCCGTCCTTCGTTTCCGGTCAGCAGGCAGTCGTCGATGATGACCACGGCACCGTTCGCCTGCACGGCGGTGCCTTCGTTGGGGCCGAGGGTGCAGCGGGACAGCGTCAGTTCGCCATCGGCGAAGTTGCTGATGGCCTGCCCGGAGCAATGCCGGAGCGTCGAGTCGACGATGCTTGTCGGACCACCGGCGGAGATCCCGACGAGGTGGCCGTCGACGAGGAGGTTGGAGAAGTCGCCGACGACGCCGGCCTCGCAACGGATCGCGGAGGTGCTGGCGAGGAAGGTGCTGTCGCGCACCGTCGCAGTGCCGGAGTCGTGGAAGGAACAACTGGTCTCGTTGCCCTCGAAGTGGCACGATTCGACGACCACCTCCGAGTCCTGCGTGAGGAGGGCATTGCCCGCACAGGCGAAGAAGCCGCAGTGGCTGAAGCCGACCCGGCTGCCGCGGGTGACGCGCACGGCCCCGGCCGAGAAGTCATCGGCCGCATCACGGAATTCGAGTTGGCTCAGCTCGACATCAGCCCCGTCCGACACTCCGAGCAGCCGGATCGCGGATCCGCCCGAGATCACGAGTGGGCCGGCGGGGGTTGAACCGTCGATCTCGAGTGCCTGGAACGAGACCGACAGCGGCGTTTCGTCGAGGCTGAGGGTGGTGCCACCGAGTGAAGGATCGATTGCGATGCGGTCCCAGCCGGGGAGGTCCGCGGCCGCGGCGACGGCCTCGCGCAGGGTCAGGCCGCCGTCGTCCGGATCGTCCAGGTCGCCGCTGCGGGTGACGCTGAGGTCGGGGCGGGTGGTGAAGCTGCGGGTGGGGCTCTCGACCGGGCCGCCCGGCGTCATCGCGACCACCTTCCACTCGAAGGTGGTGGCAGCCTCGAGCGGGGCGGGGGAAAAGGATGGGGTGGTGGACTCACCGGCAGGGCTCAGGTTGCCCGGGGCACCGAGATGAATCTCGTAGCTGGCGGCATCGGGCACCGCCAGCCAGCCGAGGGTGGTCCGGCGGCTGACCGCATCGGCGCCGTCGGCCGGCGAGGTGTCGCCGTCGGCCGGCGTCCATTCCGCCGCCCCGATGTCGGCTGCGGCGCCCTGTGGCCGGGTGAGGCTCCGCTGGTCCGCCGGTAGCGTGGTGGTGGCGCGGTCGATGGCGGGAGAGCCGGGCAGGGGCGGGCAGGTCGGGGCCGTCCCGCCGAAGTCGCCGGGGCCGTCGAGCAGGGGGGCGAGCGGCATGGAGCTGGAACCGACGTAGTCGCCGAGCGCATTCGGCAGGCCGGGCGGGAAGCGGTCCGAGTGCGGGCCGGGGTCGCCGATGAGGTTGTTGCCGCTGCGGGTGACCAGGCCGGAAGGGTCGGCGAGGTCCGGGGCGCCGCCGGTGAATGATGCATTCCCAGCCACCAAGGTGTTGTGAAGCTGGGTGTCGGCCTGGTTGGCGAGCCCTCCGCCGGCCGCCATCGCCTGGTTTCGCGTCAGGCTCAGGTGCTCGAGCAGGTGGCTCCCCGTGCTGGCGTGGATCCCGCCGCCATCGAAATCGGCGAGGTTGCCGGCGAAGGTGCATTGCGAGACGGTTGTCGAGGTGCCGCCGAGGGCGAGGCCGCCACCGTTGAGGGCGGCCCGGTTGTCGACGAAGGTCGAGGTTCGCAGGTCACCGCTCGCATTGGCGCCGATGTTGAGGCCGCCACCACTTGACGAGGAGTGGTTGGCGTCGAACAGGCAGTCATCGATTTCAAAGTTCGACGACGAGAAGTAGACCGCCCCACCTGCGCCGCCTTCGTTGGCGGTGAATTCGCAGCCGCTCAGGGTGACGCTGCGCTCACCGGTGCCGGTTGCATAGATGGCCCCGCCCGCCGAGGTTGACGAGTTTCCGATGAACCGGCAATCAGTCGCCATGACTTCACCGGGTGCAAAGAGGTGGATCGCGCCGCCGGAGCTGCTCGAGTGGTTGTTCTCGAAGCGGCAGTCCTCCAGGGTGAGCGAGGAGCCCGAGCCGAGAAAGATCGAGCCGCCGCTCGAGGACGTCCCGTCGGCCAGCGCCAGCCCCCGGAGGGTGAAGGAAACCGGTGCGCCGACCGTGAAGTGGCGGTTGTTCGACAGCCCCGAGATCACCGGCGGAAAGGCGAGCGCGGAGGCGTCGAGGATCAGGGACTTGGACACCGGCAGGGAGCCGATCGCGACCTCGATGGTCGCGCCGGCAAGCGTCGGCGCGAAGGTGACGGTGCCGCCGTCCGGAGTGTCGCGCATGGCCTCCCGCAGGGAGACCTCCGCCCCGGCCGGAATGTCCGACTCGTCGGCCGTGGTGGTCACCTCGACCGCGGCCAGCGACATGGCCGAGGCCAAGGCGATGAGACCGGCGGGCAGGACGGATTGCGGCACGCCGCCATTTGAACAGGACGAGCGCGTGGCGGGAAAGAACAGAGTCCTTCAGTTTCGCGGGGGATCGGTCCGCGCCCGGGCGGTCGATTCCACCGGGCATGGTGATCCGGGCGAGCGGGTGCTCCGGACGTGGACGGAAGCCTCGCGAACGAGGACGTGGCGATGGACGGGCTGATCGAACTGGCGGCCTTTGCCGGGATCATGGCGCTGGCGCAGTTCAGCCCGGGACCTGACATGCTGCTGCTGACCCGCACGGCGCTGGCGGAGGGTCGCGCCGCGGGGGTGCGGATGGCGCTCGGCATCGCCAGCGGCCTGGCGCTGCACGCGACCCTGGCGGTCGGCGGCGTGTCGCTGGCCGTCCGCCAGTCGGCGGGGGTGCGGACGGCCCTGGCCTGGCTCGGTGCCGCCTACCTCGGCTGGCTCGCCTGGCGGCTCGCCCGCGAGGCCTTCGCGCCCGCCTCCGGTCGGGCACCGGCAGTCCGGCCCGGTCATGCCTACCTGCGCGGACTGATGTGCAACCTGCTCAACCCGAAGGTGGTGGTCGCGCTGGCGGCCATCTTGGTGCCCTTTCTCGGCGATCCCGGCCAGCGGCCGGCCTGGTGGCGGCCCGCGCTGTGGGCCGTCATCGTCGGCCAGGCCGCCCTGTTGTGGTCGCTGTGGGCCTGCCTGCTGCAGGTCGACCGCCTGCGCCGTGCCTACGAGCGCGCGAAACGTGGCATCGACCTGCTCTTCGCCGCGGTGCTGGCGGGACTCGCGCTGTGGCTGGTTGTGGGCCTCGGCTGATCCCGGGTCACGGCGCGCTCGGCGGCAGGGTGACCTCGAGGATGGCGAAGCCGAACGGCTCGACGTCGAGGTCGAAGGGGTTGTCCACCGCGATGCGCTCCCACTGGTCGTCGATGGGGTCGATGTAGGTGATGCCACCACCCGCCGTGAACGACTCGGCATCGAGGGAGCTCGAATACATCGGGGTGTAGATCAACCCGCTGCCACGGCGGCGGACGAACTGGAAGCGGACGATGCTGGGGTCGTAGGGGCGGCGGAAGAGGATCGGGATCCCCGAGCTGCCCGCATTGGGGACCAGCGGGTGGCTGTCAGCCTTCGAGCCGTCGAGGTTGAGCGCATACTTGAACAGGTTGGTCAGGCCGTCGGCGAAGACGATCGCCTCCGGGTCGGCGTCCGCTCCGGTCAGGCCGTGGTCAGCCGCCCAGTTCTGGTAGAGCTGGAGCGCCGACAGGACCTCGGCCGTGATGGCGATGTCGTAGGGGCGCTCGTCGTCGTCGGTGCTGGTCAGGTGCAGGGTGGCCGACTTGGGCCCGCTCGAGTCGGGATCGAGCAGGAGGGTGACGGCGCTCGAGAAGCCGGCGCCGATTTCCTCGCTCGGGAGCTCCACCAGCGAGAACTCGTCGGCGTCAGTGCCGCTTAGGGAGGCACGGACGCCCTCCATCAGTCCGGCCCCGGTGTTCTCGACGTAGAGGAGCAGGGTGTAGGTGCTCTCGAGGGCGACCTGATGCAGGTCCACGCTGCCGCCATCGACGATCTCGAGCGAGTCGGCATCGACGACCCGGATCTCGGGTGAGGGGCCGAAGACCAGGACGGTCCCTTCGCCGGCGGGGTCGGCGGCGAGGATGACCCGCGACTTGGTCAGCGCCACGGCGCTGCCGAGCTGCCGCTCGGCTGCCGGAACGGACTCGATGAAGCGGGCGGTCGAGGCGGCGGGCTCGGCCGAGTCGAGGTCGAAGAGGTAGGCCGTGCCGGCATTTTCGGCGGCGCCGTCGTCCATCGGCGTGCCGACCAGCGCGCGTCCGGCCAGCAGCGCGACCCGGCTGCCGAAGGCATCGCCCGCTGCCGGGGTCGGATTGCGCAGGATGACGTCGGGGAAGGAGACCAGGCCCTCGTTGAGGTCGTAGGCGAAGGCGGCGCCGGCTCCCGCGGCGTCGTGCGAGTCACCCGGCGCGGAAACGACCGCCCAGCCCTGGTCGGCCGTGATCTCACGGCCGAAGAAGTCGCCGACGGAGGGGGTGGGGGACGTCAGGATGGCGCTGATGGCGACGCTGTCGCCGGCGCTGGCGCCGGACAGGTCGTAGGCGGGCACGGATCCCTCCATCGACCCCTCGCCCGGTGCCCCGACCAGGACCCGGTCGCCGACCAGGGCGATGGCGCTGCCGAAGCGGTTGTCGGTTTCCGTCACCGGCGGGGTGAGGACGATGGCGGCGGCGCCGGGTGCGGCGAGGTCGAAGATGCGGGCGCTCCCGGGGTCCGAGCCGGCGGTGTTCTCGCGCCAGCCGCCGACCGCGAGCCGGTCGCCGGACAGGTCGATCGCCGCGCCGAACTGGTGGCCGGCCACGGGGGTCGGATCGGTGAATGAGGCGATCAGCGCGTAGGCCGGGTCGATCAGGTCATGGACATGGACGGCGCCGCCGGTGGTGCTGGTCGCGGAGGGGAGCGCCGAGATCGCGAGGCGTCCGTTGTCGATGTCGACCGCAGCGCCGAAGCCGCTCAGGTTCGTCGGGTCGGGATTGGTGAAGGTGTGGACCGGCACTCCCGGCGTCGGCCCGGCGAAGTCGAACAGGTGGACCTGGCCCTTGTCGCCGTCCTCGCCCGGCGCGCCGACCGCGAGCCAGGTGCCCTCGGCGGCGAGGGTGGTGCCGAAGTGGCCGCTCGGGCTGGCATGGCCGGACGGGCTGTCGCGGGGAAAGGCGAAGACCTCCTCGGCGCCGGGGACCACCTCGACGAGGGCCATCCGGTGGATGCCGGGGTCGCTGGCGAGGTCCCAGGTCCCGCTGGGGTCGAACAGGGCATGGTTCAGGGTGGGGTCGGTCGCGGGGGGCGCGGTCTGGTTGCCCGGGTTGCCGGGGTTCTCCACCGAGGTGCTGCCATTTCCCGCGGCGAGCCCGGCGACCTCGTTGGCCGCCAGCGCCCGGTCGAGGATCATCGCCTCGTCGAGCCGGCCGAGGAACGGGCGGTCGTCGAGGCCGGCCGGCTGGTTGCCGAGCGCGACGTCAACGGTGGGCGCGCTCGGGAGCTCACCGACCATCGGCACCGACGCGACCTCGACGCCGTCGACGTAGAGTCTCATGCGGGTGCCATCGTAGGTGCCGGCGACGTGGTTCCACTGGTCGATCGCGAGGAGACCCTCGGGGCCACTGAGCGTCTCGTTCTTCACCTC
Organism: Verrucomicrobiia bacterium; assembly: GCA_030430455.1. Classification (GTDB taxonomy): domain Bacteria; phylum Verrucomicrobiota; class Verrucomicrobiia; order Verrucomicrobiales; family Akkermansiaceae; genus Haloferula. The sequence continues at coordinate 39,850 of JAUIJB010000024.1, forward strand.
GGTCTTCAGCCGGAAGCGCGGCCGGGTGCCGTCGAGCCCCAGCATCCAGTAGTGATCGGTCTCGGCCGATCCGGTGGCCTTGGAAATGAATCGTCCCTCGCTCGCGGTTCCCGCAAAGGAACTCGGCCGGACCCAGGCAGACAGGGTGATTTCCGCGCCGGGAATGTCGATCGAGGGAAGCGCGACGCGGGAATCGGGAGCGGTGAAGTCGAGCGCTCCGCCGACCTTGCCGGACGGGTTCCAGGCGGTGGCTCCGCTGAGGGTGCCGTGGTGGCCGTTGACCGTTTCGCCCGCCGTGGTGCCGGAGGTCTCGTCGAGTCCCCAGTCGGCCACCAGCTGGTCGTCGCCGTGGCCCAGCCAGTTCGAGAAGGCACCGAGCGGCACGCCGTCCTGCGACAGGAACTGGTCCTCGACGCTTTCATCCTCGAGACCGAGCCAGATCTCGCCACCGAAGCCGCCGAAGGTGTCGACGACCCACTGCTGCTCGGTGATGTCGTCGAGCGTGGCCAGCCGGCCACCGAGGCGGCTGCGGGCGAAGTCGGCGTGGATGTCCCAAGTCTGCGCGGAGACCAGGTAGTAGTCGATGCCGGTCTCCGGGCGACGGATGGGCCCGCTGATGACCTGCGGGGGGACGACCTCGAGAATGGCGCCATGGGAAGCGTCGCTCGGGCGATCCGACCAGGTGCCGGAGGGGTCGAGGGTGACGCCGTCCTGGTCGTCGCCTGCCGGCGGGAGTTCCGGCTCCCCGCTTGCCCAAGGCCAAGGGGCGATGCTCGAGCTGCCGCCGTCGGCCCACTCGAAGCTGCCCTCGACGGCGTGGTCGTTGAGGCCGATCCACAGCGGGTCACTTCCGCCACCACCGGGGAAGGTCGCCGCCAGCCAGTCGAGCTCGGCTTGGTCATCGACCGTCACCAGGTGGCCGCCGAGGCGTTGCGAGCTGTCCTCGGCGCGTTGCCAGTCGCCGGGCGAAAGCAGGTAGTAGTCGTGGCCGTTGGCCGGGTTGCGGTAGGGACCCGCGACGGGCGTGGGCAGGCCGACGAGGTTGTCGATCGCGAGCTGGGTGCCGGACTCGGGGAGCCCCGCGGCCGGGGTCCCGCCGCTGGTCTCGATCCGCAGCTCGTCGATGGCATGGTAGTCGAGCACGACGGTTTGCGGGGCGTCGGTGTCGACGAGGATGGTCTGGTCGAAGGCGGGGACGAGGAAGCCGTCGCGCCAGCCGGACAGCCGCACGCTCAGTTGGTCGTTCCAGGCCGCGGCCAGGCCGATCGAGCGGATGCCGAAGTACTGGTCGCCGGGTGCCAGGATGGCCGCGGGCTCGCCCCCGCCGGTGTAGGCGACCTGGGTGCCCGAGCCGGCCGGGCTGTTGGCGAGGTTGAGGTAACCGGACGGCGTGGTGCTGGTCGAGCTGGCATCGACAATCCCGATGTTGGCCCAGATCAATCCGCCGTGCCCGGAAGGCAGCCGCCGATCGCTGTCCGGGGTGGTGGTGATGCCCTCGAAGTCGAGCGGCCCGAAGCTGAGGAACTCGGGAAAGGGAATGCCATCGGCCGTCGGCTCGGCGGCCCGCAGCGAAGACGCGACCATGGCGAGGATCGCGCCCAGCACGAAGGCGACCGGAGCGAGCGGACGGCCCGTCCGGGCACGACGGCTCCGATTACCTCGGGACCAAGGCATGGATTCTCCATCGCGTTTCAGCTCGGGGGGCACGGGGGAATGGGGGATGGTGCTTCGGGGGGGATGCAGCAGGGAGGGGTCCAACTCACGAATGGAACCGCAAAAATTGCTCTTTCCTCCGCGCGGATTCGTAAAAATGAAGGGGGAAAACGGCAAGGGTGGGAATCTATCACTTTTGCTACCCGGCCTTTCCCGCTCGGGCATGCCCGGATTCGACCGTTTTCCGCCCGATTTAGGACATCAGGAGCCCCACGGCTCTCATCCGAAGTGGGCAGTATGGAATGGCAAGAAGCCAGAGAGGCCAAAACAATGCGCAGTTTCGGCGAGCGCCCGGCGCGGCAAACACACGCCGCCCGGACCGCAGAACGGCCCGGGCGGCTCGCGAAAACCGGCGCCGGAGGTGGGCGGAATTCCCCGCCGGGAGCGCCGCGTGAGGTGCCTCAGTGGTAGCTCGGCTTCTTGTGGCCGGTGAAGTAGCCGTCGCCGAGGTAGAACGACGGCGGGTAGTCGGGCAGCGGTCCGGCATCGGGCGGCAGCGGGATGTTGCCGTACTTCGCGTCCTCGGGCTGGCTGGTGGCGATGTTCACCGGCGTGCCCACCGAGACGAGGCGGAAGAACTTGGGGGCCACGTTCTCGTGCATGCGGATGCAGCCGTGGGTGCAGGGGCTGTGCTTCACCCAGCCGGTGTGGAAACCGTAGGCCGGCTTGAACTCGCACCAGTAGGGCATCGGCGTGCCCTTGAAGGACCAACCCGGAGGACGCTTGCTGAGGTAGGTCTTCTTGATGTTGTCACCCGAGTAGGCGTAGCCGTGGGTGTTGGCGCGGCGGTGGTGCTCCTTGTTGAAGATCCGGAAACTGCCCTTCGGCGTCGGCGACGAGGCGGTGCCGACCGAGACCGGCATCACCAGCAGCGGCTTGTCACCCTCCATGACGTAGACGCGCTGGCGCGAGGTCGAGACCTTGACGCGGACGTTCGACGGGTTGCCCGGCAGGCTGGCGGGGCGGTCGTAGGCCTTGTAGGCGGCCACGCCCGATCCGGAGCTCACGCCGGTCGTGCAGGAACTGAGCGCCAGGGCGGCGCTACCGAGGGCGAGGAGAAGGATCGGTCTCATGAAACTCGCGATCCGCTTAACCCGGAATCCGGGCGGGGGCAAGTCAGCGCGAACGCTCCCAGCGGGTCACCCGCCCGTCGCGGAACCAGACCGCTGCCTTGAGGTAGGGAAGGTAGGTGACCTGCGGGGCGAAGGCGTAGTCGTAGGCCGGGCCGTAGTAGCCGTACGGTCCGCGGTAGCGGCTGCGACCGTAGGCGAAGCCGAGGTGGGTCGTGGTGACCGGCTCGGAGCCATGGTAGTCCCAGCGCAGCGTCTCCGAGGTTTCGTCGGCGCCGGCATACTCGCGGTTCGGACGGCCCCAGGCGAGGAACACCGCCTCCGGCGGCATGTCGCGCTCGATCCTCCCCGCACGGACCAGCTGCCTCTGGTCGTCGGGGAGACCCTGGTACATTTCCGGGTAGGCCTCGATACGGCCCTCGGGAGTCGCCGGCACGCAGGCGGCGAGGGCGAGGGCGCCGAGGGCACAGGGGAGCAGGGTGATTCGCGACACGGCGACGCGAACCTAGCCGCGATGCGGCCAGGCCGCCAGCGGAGAGATCGTCGCCGCCGTCATTTGAAACCGCTTGCCAAGCCCGAAGCGGGGGTTCCAAGCTCGTGCCGTTCCCGCCCCATTCCCATGTCCGAACTGCTCGACGAAGATAGCCTCGCCTCCGCCCTGAAGAAGTGCCCCCTGTGGGAACAGGAGGGTGATGAAATCACCCGCACCTTCGAGTTCGAGGAGTTCATGGAGGGGATCGACTTCGTCAACCTGCTCGCCGAGGTGGCCGACGAGGCCCAGCACCACCCCGACATTCTGATCCGCTACGACAAGGTCACCCTCAACCTGACCACCCACGACGCCGGCGGCATCACCGAGTCGGACATCGAGCTCGCCCAGCGGATCGACAACCTGGTCGACTGAATGGGGAGAGCGGGTTTGCAACCCGCTGCGTCGGTCCTGGTTCGGGTGGGTGAAGCGGGTCGCAAACCCGCTAAACCCGCCCTCCCGGTTCCGCCCTCCACCCTCCGCACTCAGCGCGGCAGCAGCAGCTGCTTTTCGTCGAGTCCGGTGACCTCGCCGAGGCCCTTGAGGAGCTTGACGAGGGTCAGGTAGAGGAAGGCCATCAGCGGGATGCCGATCACCGCGAAGCCCCAGCCGGTGAGCTTGCCGATGATGCCGTTGTAGGTCTCGAGGGCATCGGTGGCGGTGCGGTCGAAGCTGCGGAAGAACCACAGCGCGAGCAGCAGGTTGAGCGCGGAGCTGATGAAGAACGAGGCCGCGAATAGGAGGCCGGCGCGGTGCAGGACCGCATCGTAGGCCGGGCGGCTGTCCTTCTCCTCGACCGCCGACTCGATCCTGCGGATGTCGAACAGGCTGTCGTTGTAGAGGAAGACGTTGAGCATCGGCGTCTGCGAGCGACGCGAGACCAGCGCGGCGACCCCCAGCGCCAGCGGGATGGCCGCCTCCTTCAGGCCGAACAGGATCCCGGCGTGCTCCTTGACCGTGCCGTCCTTGTTCCACAGGTAGAGGGTCAGCCCGCCGGTGAGCATCACCGAGAACAGGCCGAGGCCGGAGAAGAAGTTGAACTTCCGCGTCTTGGCGAAGTGCCAGATGCCGTAGCCCAGCGGCAGGGCGAGGGCGACGATGATCGCCTTGACCGGGCCGATGTGCCAGGGGCGGGCCTCCTTGCCGAGCATCTCCTGGAGCTCCGGGTCCTTGCTCAGGTAGCTGAGCACCAGCACCGGGACCAGCACGTTGATCAGGATGTTGGCCAGCGGGTGCTCCTGGTGGGTCTTGGGGTCGTGCATCGGACGGGTGGGCGG